>JBBSHB010000077.1:0-14041 GCA_038253515.1 Gemmatimonadales bacterium
GAGTCTCGGCGGCGTCAGTCGCGGGCGGGCAAGGTGGCCACCGCCTCCCGGTAACCTTCGGGCACGCCCACGTCGAAGAACCGCGCCGAGCCGATCACGCCGGCCAGCGCATCCCTTCGGGCGAGGCGCTGGAGCAGCGGCACGTCGTCGAGCTCGGCGCCGGGTTGTAAGGTGCGTCCGATCTCCTCCAGCTCGGCGAAGATCTCCCCGGGGAATGCCATCCGCCCGGTTGGGGTGAGGGCCGCCTCGACTCCCGCCGTATCGAAGCGGCCGGTGCCCTTGTCGGCGACGTCCGTCACCCGCAACGAGCCGTCCTCCGCCCGCCGGACCGTCGCCCGCCCGGTGGCGCCTTTCGTCTGGCTTTCCCCCGGTGCGATCTCGGCGAGGAGCACGGTGGCGAGCCGGGACGAGCGATACTCCGCCAGGACCGGCGACGTTGGATTGCCCCCGCAGAAGAGGTTGTCGGGCAGGAGCGCGAGAAAGGGTGAGCCGGCCAGATGGTCCCGGGCTCGGAGCAAGGCGTCACCCAGCCCGCGGGGATGGTCCTGGGGAACGAACTCGAGCTCCAGCGGCCCCGGATAGTTCCGGGCCGCGGCCTCCAGCATCGGCTTGTGCGGGTTGGTGACGATGATGGCGCGGAGCAGCCCCGCGTCGGCGGCTTCGTCCAGGGCCCAGTAGAGGATCGGCTTGAGCCCGACCGGAAGCATCTCCTTGGGGAGCCAGGTGGTGATCGGGAGCAGCCGGGTGCCGCGTCCGCCGCAGGGGATGACCGCAGTGTCGAGCATGTCCGGACGAGGCGGGGAGAGGAGGGCGCACCACGGACCTGAGTATCTTGTACGCCATGCCGTCCGAAGCTAGTCCGCGCCGTAGGGGGGAGCAAGACCGCCGCGACTGGACGATCGCCGATCTCCTGAGCGTGGTCCGGATTCCTCTGGCGGTGGCGTTCCCGCTGGTCTCCAACCGGTGGCGCTTCGCCGTGCTGGCGACGGCGGCGGCGACGGATCTGCTCGACGGCCAACTGGCCCGCCGGTTCGGCAGCTCCCGCTTCGGCGCGGTGATCGATCCGGTCGCGGACAAGCTGTTCATGGCCTCGGCGTTCGGGGTCGTGGCCCTGAGCGGGCAACTGGAGCCCTACGAGATCGTCGGCGTCCTGCTGCGGGACATCGTGGCTGCCGTCGCCTTCGTCGCCACCCTGGTGTCGAAGCGCCCCCGGGCGATTCCCGCCCGTGCCGGCGGCAAGGCGGTGACCGTGGCCCAGGTCCTCACATTGGTGGCGTTCCTGGCAGACTCGCCGCATCTCCGCGAGCTCGCCTGGGCCACCACCGCGGTCGCGCTCTACGCCATCTGGGACTACTATCGCGCGGCGGCAACCGCGGGGCGCTCCGTCGGGGGAGCGGGCGAGTGACGGCCGAGACCAAGCGGGTGCGCCTGCGCTGGCACGAGGGGCTGGTGTTCCGTGGTGGAGAGCCGGGAGGCCCCGAGACGACGATCGACGGCGACAACGCCGTCGCGGCGGGGCCGATGCTGACGCTCCTGCTGGCCGCTGCCGCCTGCACCGGTGCGGACGTGGTGCTCATGCTGGAGAAGATGCGGGTGAGCCTGAGGGAGCTCCGCCTGGAGGCGAGCGGACAGCGTCGGGAGGAGGAGCCGCGCCGCTACACGGCGATTCACCTGGAGTATCATCTCGCCGGCGAGGGGCTGGACGAGCCGAAGGCCCGGCGGGCGATCGATCTCTCCATCGAGAAGTACTGCTCGGTCCTTCACTCGCTCGCCCCGGACATCCGAATCACCCATGGGCTCACGCTGGGCTGAACGGTGGTCGGCCGCGCTGCTGCTCGCCGCCTCACCGTTGGCCGCCCAGCAGGCGCGAGAGATCGGTCTCCAGGCCACCGCGACGGCCTCGGACCCCGCCCTGGTCATCGGGGGACTCTCCGCCGCGATCCGAACCTCACTTCGGACCCGGCTGTCGGTCGCGGCGGGTGTCGGCGCCAGCGGCGGGGAGGCGGCGTGGCGCGGCGAGCTCCTGGCGCACTTCCTCCTCAACCCCGATCGGTGGCGCGGGGCAGGGGTCTACGGGGCGGGCGGGCTCGCGGTCGTGGGTGGGCCGGTGGAGGAGGGCTATCTCGTCCTCGCACTGGGCGTGGAGGCGCGTCCCGGCGGGCGATCGGGATGGTTCGTGGAGGCCGGAGTCGGCGGCGGAGTCCGCCTGGCCGCGGGATACCGCTGGCGGAAGCGCGGGTCAGGACTCCCGGGTCCGGAATGAAGATCGCCCCGACGCACGCAGGGTGCCTCGGGGCGATCGTTTCATCCGGCTGACCTACGCGGTGGCGCTCTCGACCGTCTCGACCTTGCGCTGGACCGGCTGGCAGAAGCGCTCGCCAAGCACGCGCAACTGGCTCAGCTCCTCCTCCGTCAGGTTCTCGTATCGGTCGGCGAGGTACAGCATGGTGTCGTCGAACCAGTCCTTCTGGTGCTCCGGAAGGGCGTCGATGACGCCGCAGCGCAGGACATGGCTGAACAACTCGTCGCGCGCCTGGGCGAAGGACACCGCGTCAGGGTCTTGCTGGATTTTCTTCTTGATCATTCAGCTTCCTTTTTGCGTACTATTTCTCAATGTCGATCCCTGGTCTCCGACGCTCAAGTATAGTCGGTTGCACCATTTGGTGCAAACCCTCCGTTTTCCCTGAGACGCCAGCCATTGATTATGTTTATCGGCAGCAAACACATGAACTTGACCGGGGGCGGCAGACCGTCCTCGAGGTAGCCATGGCAGAGCACGACGAGGTGTACGACGACGCGAGGGCGGACCGGCTCTCCGCGTTGTTGCGCGCACTGGCGGCGCGCATCCAGGAGCTCGACCGCGCCGGTCAACTGCTGCGCGGAAGCCCGGAGCTCCTGCGGTTGATGGGCGATGCGCGGAGTGAACTGTTCCACTACGAGGTCCGCTGCACCTACGATACGCCCGACGTCGCCGAGCGCCGGCGAATCGTGGACGAGGCGCAGCGGCAGGATCCCCTGTTTCCGGACGATCCGGAGGATGACGAGCCATGGCGGCGACGCCGGTCGGAATGAAGCGATTCTACGCGATTCTGGTGGGCGTGGCCGTTCTGGGACTCGGGGTGCTGGGCTATCTGCTCGCGAAGCCCGCGACGGTGAGCATCCCGGCAAACGTCACGGTGAAGCCGTCCGACACCGCCGGATTCCACGGCTACGTGAAGGGGTCGGCGACCGCGCCGGTGGAGATCACCGAGTTCGCCGACTATCAGTGCCCCTTCTGCCAGACCTTTGCCACGCTGCAGATGCCCACGATCGAGCAGCGGTTGATCGACACCGGCCGGCTCCGCTGGCGGTACCGGGACTTCCCGCTGCAGCAGCACTCTTTTTCGCGGCTGGCGGCGCATTCCGCCGCCTGCGCGGACGAGCAGGGAAAGTACTGGGCGCAACACCAGCGGATCTACGAGGGTCAGGCGGAGTGGGCCGCGGCGCGGGATGCCGCCGGGATCTTCCGGCGCTATGCCAAGGAGAACGGGCTCGATCTCACGCGCTACGACGACTGCATGGCGACCGGCAGGTTCGCCGGACGGATCCAGGCGAGCTATGAGGAGGGCGTCCGGCTCGGCGTGAGCTCCACGCCGACGCTCCTGGTCGGCGGCCGACTCTATCAGGGCCGGTTCGACTCCGACGCGATCACTCGACTGGTCGACTCGCTGGCACCTCACGCCACCCGATGATCTACCGGATGGGCGCGGCCATGATGAGCCTCCTCGGGCTCTTCGTCTCCGCCTACCTGTATCTCTACAAGATCGGGCGCATCGGGACGCTGGCGTGCGGGAGCGGCGGCTGCGAGACGGTGCAGCAGAGTGCCTGGAGCCGCGTCGGCGGGATCGAGGTGTCGCTGATCGGAATCCTGGGGTATGCGGCGTTGCTCGGGGTCGCGCTCTTCGGGCTGCAGGCACGCATGGCCGGCCGCCGCCGTCCGGCCGCCCTGCTCACCGTGCTCGCGGGCGGCGGGGTCCTCTTTACCGGCTATCTCACCTATCTCGAGCTGTTCGTCATCCATGCCGTCTGTCGCTGGTGCGTCGGCTCGGCGGTGATCATCGTCAGCATCCTGGCGGCGGGCCTGCTCGACCTGCGGCAGAACCCAAGTCGGCGCGCCGGTGAAGTCTCGGCGACGCTCGAGCCCCAGGGCGGGCGATGATGCCCACCTCGTGTTCGAAGGCGACGCATGGCCGCCGATCCTGATCGAACTTCCGGCGCGCTCGCGTCCGTTCCCGAACCCGCGGCCAGCCGCTTCCAACATGCCGAATCGCCGCCTCCGACCGGGAAGCGTCTTGCCGTGCTCTCCCTCACGGCGCTGGGGGTGGTCTACGGCGACATCGGCACCAGTCCGCTGTACACGATCGGCACGTGTTTCGGGCCGGAGTATGGCCTCGTCCCCAATAGCTTGAACGTCTACGGCATTCTCTCGCTCATCCTCTGGTCGATCATCCTGGTGGTGGCCATCAAGTATCTCGTCTTCATCCTCCGGGCCGACAATCGGGGGGAGGGCGGTGTCCTGGCCATGCTCGCTCTCCTCATGCAGCGCGGGGAGGATCGGATCGGCGGCCACTGGCGGCGATTGCTGGTTCTCCTCGGGGTCTTCGGCACCGCGCTGCTGTTCGGCGACGGCGTCATCACGCCGGCCATGTCGGTCCTGGGCGCCATGGAAGGGTTGGAGGTGGCCGCGCCGGAGCTGAGCCGCTACGTGGTGGTCGCGACGGTCGGCATTCTCTTTCTGCTCTTCATGTTCCAGAAGATGGGAACGGCGCGGGTCGGGGGGCTGTTCGGTCCGATTACCCTGATCTGGTTCCTGACGATCGGAACGCTGGGCGGTCTGGAGATCGCCCGCGCGCCCCAGATCCTGACTGCGGCCAACCCGGCATACGCGATTCGCTTTTTCCTGGTCCACGGGTTCACCGGGTTCGCCGTGCTGGGCGCCGTGTTTCTGGCCGTGACCGGAGCCGAGGCGCTCTACGCCGACATCGGGCATTTCGGGAAGCGGCCGATCCGGGTGGCCTTCTTTTCACTGGTCCTCCCCTGTCTGCTGCTCAACTACTTCGGTCAAGGTGCCTTGCTCCTGCGCGAGCCCGCGACGATCGCCAATCCGTTCTATCTGCTCGCGCCCCGCTCCCTGCTGTACCCGTTGCTGGTGATCTCGACACTCGCCGCGATCGTCGCCTCGCAGGCCCTCATCTCGGGTGCCTTTTCCCTGGCGCAGCAGTCGGTGCAGCTCGGATACAGCCCTCGCCTGACGATCGTCCACACCTCGGCCCGGGTGGCGGGACAGATCTACGTCCCGGAGGTGAATAACGCGTTGATGGTGGGGACCCTGCTGATCGTCCTTGGCTTCCGGTCCACCACCGCCCTTGGCGCAGCCTACGGAATCGCGGTCACCGGCACGATGTCCATCACCACCCTTCTCTTCGCAGTCGTTGCCCGGGTACGCTGGCATTGGCCGCTCTGGCGGGTGCTGGCGCTGGCAGGCTTCTTCTTCAGCTTCGACCTCGCCTTCCTCGGGGCCAACGTGCTGAAGATCGAGCACGGTGGCTGGGTCCCCCTGGCGATCGCGGCCGTGGTCGGCGTGCTGATGACGACCTGGAAGCGGGGCCGCCAGATGCTGCTGGACATCGTCCGGGAGAACACCATCCCGATGGACCTCTTTCTTGCGGACGTGGGACGGTGGAAGCCACACCGGGTGCCCGGGACCGCCGTCTTCCTCACGTCCGACGCGAGCGGGGCGCCGCCGGTCCTGCTGCATCACCTCAAGCACAACAAGGTGCTGCACGAGAAGGTGATGCTCATGTCGATCGTGACCGAGAGGATTCCGCACGTTCCCGCCGAGGACCGGGCCGAGTGTCGGGAGCTGGGCCAGGGGTTTTACCAGGTCGTGGCGCACTACGGGTTCATGGAAACCCCCGATGTGCCGGCCGTGCTCCAGGCGCTCGGCCGCCCGGACGGAAACCGGCGTCCGGTCACGATGAAGTTGATGGATACCACCTTTTACCTCGGCCGCGAGACGCTGATCGCCACCAACTCGTCGAAGCGGCGGGGCCCCGCCCCGCCCACCGACGGGGCGGCCCCCGCGGTCGGCCGGATGGCGGTCTGGCGGAAGAAGCTCTTCATCCTGATGACCCGGAACGCGCGTTCGGCCACCGCCTTCTTCGGCCTGCCCCCCAATCGAGTGGTGGAGCTGGGTGCGCAGATCCAGTTCTAGACCTCCATCTCTCGAAGCCCTCCTCTTACCAGCCTCGTACTTTTGCGGTACAATCTCGCGGAGTGCGACGGCGACACGCCTACCCCGAGACTGACCACCAACGCAAGCGCTGGTGCAGCAAAGGCTTGCGTCGACTGGCACCAGTCTCGCCCTTCCCAGGGGCGCAGCCGCGAAGTGGCCTGCGGCGAGGCTTCAACCCGCCCGATAAGAGCACACCCGGAGCGATCCGGGGCCGCAAAACTAGAGGTCTCACCGGAAAGTGGTGAGATAGCTCGGTGCCGAAGGAGGAGTGATGAGGTCCCCGCAGGAGGTGGAACGCGGCTTGGCCGCGCCCGACAATCTCGGGCTGGACACGCGCATCGAGATTCGTCAGCGCGCGGTTCAGTTGCTCGAGGAGATGCCAGAAGGCACTGGCCGTCTGGTCATCGATCTCACCGGCACGAACCGGATCGATTCGGCCGGACTCGGCGCCCTGATGCTGATCCAGCGGCAGGCGGCCGAGCGGCGACAGGCCGTGGTGCTGCGGAATCCGAACGAGGAGATCCGCTTCCTCCTCGTGCTCACCAAGCTCTACGATCTCTTCACCGTCGAGTTGGGGCATGATTGAGCGGCGCCGCAGCATGCTGCGGCGCCGTTGTGGTATGGACGGCTCTCTCGGAACCGATTAGTGTACCCCGCTGGCGTATCATTCCTTCTCCGGCGGCGCCGCAGGGCCGCGGGGTATGTCGCATGACCCAGCCGCAGCGTCGACGGCGAGTCCTGATCGTGGAGGACGAACCCGCTCTACGACTCAGCTACGAGCGGGCGTTTCAGCCCAGGTACGATCTGGTGTTCGCCTCCACCGGCGCGGAGGCCCTGATCCAGCTGGCCGAGCACAAGCCAGACGTGGCCGTGCTGGACATGCGATTGCCGGACACCGATGGGGTCGAGCTGCTTCGCAGGATCCGGGTCAGTCAGCCGAAGTTGCCCGTCATCATCACCACCGCGTACATGAGCATCGAGCCCCAGCTCAAGGTCCTCGATCTTCCCCACTCCGGCTACATCGTCAAACCCTTCCGCCTCGACGAGCTCGGCGCGCGGATCGATGCCCTCCTATGACGGGGCAGCCGACCCAGCCGCTCCCGTGCTCGAGGCGCGCGGTCTCCGCCGCTCGTTCGGGCGGGTGCGCGTCCTCCACGACATCGACCTGACGCTCGCAGCCGGCGAGGCGCTCGCGGTGGCGGGCCCCAACGGCGCCGGAAAGAGCACCCTCTTGCGCCTGCTGGCGGGACTCCTCCGGCCCGCGGCGGGCGAGGTTCGCGTGCTTGGCCGCTCGCTTCGCGGCGGCGACGCGGCCGCCCGGCGGGCCATCGGTCTCCTCTCCCATCAGTCGCTGCTCTACGACGACCTGACCCTGGCGGAGAATCTCACCTTTGCCGCCAAGCTGTACGGCCTCTCCCATCCGGCCGCGGCCGCGCGTGCGGCGCTCGAGGCCGCCGGGCTGGGCGACCGGAGCGGCGCGTTGCCCAGCCGCCTCAGCCGGGGGCTGCTCCAGCGGGCGGCGATCGCACGCGCCCTGTTGCACCGGCCCCGCGTGCTGCTGCTCGACGAGCCGTTCACGGCGCTGGACGCCGCCGCCGCCGCCCGGCTGCGGGAGATGCTGCGGGAGCGGTTGACGGAGGGCCTCGGCATGGTCATCGTGACGCACCATCTCGCCGAGGTATGGGAGATCGCCACCAGGGTGGCGGTGATGGTCGATGGCCGGTGGGTGGCGGATCAACCGCGCACCGGCGCCTTGGAGGCGTTTCTGCCGCGCTACCGGACGTGGATCGATGCCTGAGACGCTGCGCCTGGCGCTGGCGATCGCCGGGAAGGACATCCGCGCCGAGCTCCGCAGCCGGACCGCGCTCCTCTCGGCCATCGTATTCGCGGCGCTGGTGCTGGTGGTCTTCAACTTCGCCCGGGACCCGACCGCGCTCTCCGCGGTCGACCTGGCGCCGAGCGTCCTCTGGGTCACCTTCGCGCTGGCGGCCATGGTGGCGCTCAACCGGGCGTTCACCATCGAGCGGGAGCACGGCGCCCTGGACGGCCTCCTGCTCGCCCCGCTGCCCCGGAGCGCGCTCTTTGCCGGAAAGCTGCTGGCCAATCTGGCGTTCGTGGGCACGGTGGAGGCGCTGACGCTGCCGCTGTTCGTCCTCTTCTTCAACGTGGACTTGAGGGCGGCGCTGCCGGGCATCATCGGCGTGACGGTGCTGGCCACGGTCGGCTTCGTGTCGGTGGGGACGATCTTCAGCGCGATGGCCGTGCGGACCCGTTTCGCCGAGCTGATGCTGCCGGTCCTGCTGCTGCCGTTCATGGTGCCGCCGCTGATCGGCGCCGTGCAAGTGACCGCGCGGCTCCTCGCCGGCCGGCCGATGAGCGAGATGCTCGGGTGGCTTCGCTTGCTCGCCCTCTACGACGTGGTCTTCGTGACGCTCTGCACGATGGTCTTTCCCGCGGTGGTGGACGAATGACGACGACCGATCCCTCGGCACGCATCATCGCCCGGGGGCTCCGCACCAGCGTGGCGGCGCTGGCCGGCCTCGCGGTGGTCTACGTCCTGGCGATCGGCTTCACCCCGGTCGAGGCGCGACAGGGCGTCGCCCAGAAGATCTTCTACCTCCACGTCCCGTCGGCCTGGTGCGCGCTGCTGGCGTTCTCCCTGGTCGGGATCGGGAGCGCGCTCTACCTCTGGCTGCAGGATCCGCGGCTGGATCGCTTCGCCGCCGCCTCGGCGGAGGTGGGGGTGGCGTTCGCCGCGGTCATGCTTACCACCGGGCCGATCTGGGCCAAGCCGATCTGGGGCACCTGGTGGACCTGGGACGCCCGGCTCACCCTCACACTGTTCCTGTTCTTTCTCTTCGTGGGATATCTGGCGCTCAGGGCGTCGCTGCACGATCCGGCCGAACGGGCGCGCTTCAGCGCGGTGGTCGGCATCCTGGGGATGTTGCTGGTCCCCTTCATCCACCTGAGCGTCTACCTTTTCCGCACCCTCCACCCCCAGCCGATCGTGCTCAAGCCAAGCGCCCCGTCGCTGCCGCCCGAGATGCTGCGCACCCTGCTGGTCTCGACCGCGGTATTCACGCTGCTTTACATCGGGCTGGTGACGTTGCGCTACGGGCTGGCGATGGCGGAAGAGGCGCGAGAGGAGGCCGGCGATGCTGCCTGAGCCCCCCGCGAACGGCGGCTACATGGTCGCGGCCTACATCGTGGCGCCGGTCATCCTGGTGGGATATCTGTTGAGCTTGTGGCGCCGGGCGCGGAAGGTGCTTCAGGGAGACTGAAGAGCCCGGCGAGGACTCAAGATTCTCGAATCCCTGCACCGGAACCCCGCGCGGCACAATGCCCGAGGCGGTTAACCGGGATGCCTCAACCTCATGAGACGGTCCGCTTGGGCAGCAGCAGGTGCTCCCAGAAGAGCGCGGCCAACACGCCGCCCACGATCGGTCCCACCCAGTAGACCAGATGCCCGACCCACTGCCCGGAGACCAGGGCCGGGCCGAAGGCGCGCGCCGGATTCATCGCGGCGCCGGTGAGCGGGCCGCCGACGATGATGTCGAACAGCAGCACCAGGCCGACCCCGAAGCCGCCGACCTTGGGCGCATCCGGGTTGACGCAGGTGCCGAACACGGCGGAGACCAGGAAAAAGGTGAGCACCGTCTCGATGATGAGGGCCTGCGGAAGGGTGATGCTGCCCGCGATGCTCGGGGTGCCCAGCGAGACGGCCCGCCAGACGGCCACGGGGTAGATCGTCCGGATCAGCAGGGAGGCGAGGACGGCCCCCACTAGCTGGGCGACGATGTAGGCGCCGGCGGTCGCGGCGGTCGTCCGCCGGGCCGACAGGAGTCCCAGCGTCACCGCCGGGTTGAGGTGCCCCCCGGAGATGCTCATGGTCGCCGTGATCATCACCGACAGCACCAGGGCGTGCGCGACGGCGACGCCGAGCACCCCGTAGTTGGCGTCGGGAAAATACTTGGTGATCACGGAGCCGGTGCCGATGAAGACCAGCCCGAAGGTACCCAACGCTTCAGCGAGCGAGCGGCGAAACAGCGAGGGCATCGGCGTTCCTCTGTTGGTGTCGACCGGCGGCACGGACGGCCGCGAATCTAGGCGTCCGCGCGCCGAAACACCAGCGCCGCGTTGATGCCGCCGAATCCGAAGGAGTTGCTGAGCAGATACTCGGGGCTCAAGGCCTGCCCGTCGCCGGTCACGTGGGTGAGATCGCAGGCGGGGTCTCGGGTCTCCAGGTTGAGCGTCGGCGGGACCCAGCCGCGCCGCGCCGCGAGGGCGCAGATCGCCGCCTCGATGGCGCCGCTGGCGCCGAGGGCGTGGCCGTAATACCCCTTGGTGCCGCTCAGCGCCATCCGCTGGGCGTGCTCACCGAACACCTGCTTGATGGACATGTTCTCGGTCGGATCGTTGAGCGGCGTCGATGAGCCGTGGGCGTTGATGTAGCCGATCTCCCGGGGCGCCACGTGCGCCTCGTCGAGCGCCCTTCGGATGGCGCGGGCCGCCTGCTGCCCGTCCGGCCGGGGTGCCGTCATATGGTGGGCGTCGTTGGTCAGGCCGAACCCGCAGATCTCGGCGTAGACCGGGGCCCCCCGCGCGAGCGCCCGTCCCCGCTCCTCCAGCAGCAGCACGGCCGCCCCCTCCGCCATGACGAAGCCGTCGCGGCCGGCATCGAAGGGACGGCTCGCGTGGGCGGGATCGTCGTTCCGGGTCGACATCGCCCGGATGATGGCGAAGGCTCCGAAGCAGAGCGGGGCGAGCGGTGCCTCGGCCCCGCCGGCGATCATCACGTCCGCGTCGCCCCGGACGATGGTCCGGAAGCCGTCGCCGATGGCGATGGCGCCGGAAGCGCAGCTCATGCCGTTGGTCGAATTGGGGCCGGTGCAACCGAACTCGATGGCGATGTTGCAGCTCGCCGCACCCGCGAAAACGGTCAGCGCAAGCGACGGATCGACCGCGCGAGGGCCCTGGGTGAGGAAGTTGTTGTATTGCCGCTCGCCGTGGGCCACGCCGCCGAGGGCGGTACCCATCATGGCCCCGACCCGATCGGGGTCCTCGCGAACCAGGTCGAGCTCGGCGTCGGCCAGCGCCATGCGGGTGGCGGCGATGGTGAACTGGGAGTAGCGATCCAGCCGTCGGGCGCGCCGCACCTCGATATGGTCGGTGGCGACGAACCCGTCGACCTCCCCCGCAATCCGCGACTTGAAGACCGAGGGATCGAAGCGGGTGATGCAGCGGACCGCCGAGCGGCCGCCGTGGAGCCCGGCCCACAGTCCCTCGACGCCGAGGCCGATCGGGGTGACGGCCCCGATCCCGGTGATCACCACCCGGCGGGGCTCAGACACGGGCCACCTCCACCGCCTGCCGAATACCCGCGAGGGTGAGCGAAGCGATCCCGTGGATGAACACGGGACCGATGACCCAGTCGGCGGCAGCACTTCCCATCAGGGGCCACCGGGGCCCGGTCCACTGGTGCACGATCGTCACGTTGGTCTCTCCCTCCACCGGCTCGATCCGCCAGACCACGTCCATGCCGGTCGTGATGCCCCGAACGTGACGATAGTGTACCTCCGCCGCCTCCCGATCCACCCGCATCTCCGACACCCACCAGGTGGGATAGCGGAGCCGTCCGAACGGCCGCCAGGCCGCCATCTCCACCAGACCGCCCTCGCCCCGCCGCTCCAGCATCCGCACCCAGCGATAGTGGCTGAGCAGCGTGGGCCAGCGCTCCACTTCCACGGCCGCCTGGAGCACCCGCGCGAGCGGGGCGCGCATCCGGATCCGGTCGACCGTGCGCATCAGGTCGCCGCCGGACGCCAGGTGGCGACCAGGCGGAGACCGGGTCGCCGCTCGACCAGGGCGTCGACACCTGCCGCGGCGAGGAGGGCGCGAAACTCTCCGGTGGTATACCCCCGCCGGATCGAGGTCATTCCGTCCGCCAGGGTGACCCGATCGAACCCGAGCGCCCGCGCGCCGCACCAGAAGGCCGGGGGCCCCAGACGGCTCCGGCGCAGGTCCGCGACGATCACGCCGAGGCGCGCCAGCCGGTCGCAGGTTCGGAGCAGGCGGATCGCGGAGGCCCGCGCGAGGTGGTGCACCAGCTGACTCACCAGCACCAGATCGACCGACCGTTCCCGCAGCGGCGGCGCGCCGCCGCAGGCCACCGCGGTGGGCAGCCCCGCCCCGCGCGCGAGCCGGGCGGCGACCGGGCTCCGCTCCACTCCGACCGGCACCAGGTGCAGGCCGCGGCGCCGCGCCAGCCGCGCGGCCATCAGGGGCAAGTCGCCCACCCCGGTGCCGATGTCGAGCAGCGTGAGGCGGGTCCCGCCAGGCGCGTCCTCCAGCATCCGGCGCAGCCCGTGACGCACGGCGGCGGCGCCGCCGAACCAGCGGTTGGAGCGCGCGATGTTCCGCAGCGAGACCGCCACCGCCCGAGGATCGGCCGCGGGATCGTCGAGCAACTCCTCGCCAAGTGGGCTGAGCCGCAACGGCTCCACGCTGCTCATCCCAGCGCGGCGTACCCGCCGCGATAATAGAGCAGCGGACGCCCCTCGGCCGTCGAGCCGCTGGTCACCAGGCCCACGACGATGGTGTGATCGCCCCCGGGGTACTGGGCGTAGCGCTGGCAGCCGATGTACGCGATAGCGCCGCCGAGCAGAATCTCTCCCCGCGGGCCGGCCTGATAGCCGATCCCCTCGAACCGGTCCTCATGCGGGTCGGCGAACCGGCGCGCCAGCGCCTCCTGGCCGCTCTCCAGGATGTTCACGGCGAAGCCCGGCGCCGCCAGGATGAGATCGTGCAGCTCGGCATGGCGGTCGACGCAGACCGAGAGCAGCGGCGGCTCGAGCGAGACCGACGCCAGGCTGTTGGCGGTCATCCCCACCGGCCGACCATCGGATCGCTCGACGGTGAGGATGGTGACGCCGGTCGCGAATCGACCGAGGCACTCGCGGAACTGGGCGGAATCAAGCCCGGCGTGGCTCAGAGGACCATCCTGGCGAGAAAGACGGGATTGAGCACCTCCCTGGCCGGGACGAAGTCACCGGTGACGCCGATCAGCGTGTGGGCCATGCCGGGGCGTCGGCCCAACCGGGCGACCGCGCGATCGAACAGTCGCGGCCACCACATCCCGTAGCCGATGAGGCGCTCGACCGCCCACTTGCCGGCGAAAGCGCGCCGGCGGCCGCGGCGATAGCCGACCAGCCGCGCTGCGGGCACCGCACCCGGGCACGCCAGCGCCTCGCCGGCCGCGCCGGCGAGCAGCTCGGCGCCGCGCAGGGCGCTGTAGATGCCCTCGCCGGTGAACGGGTCGAAGAAGTCAGCGGCGTCGCCCACCAGCGCCGCGCCATCGGCGACGACCCGACCGGACCAGGCGGCGAAGGGGCCGGTCGCGAGGACCTTCCGGACCAGCCGGCCGCTCGCGACCCGCTGGTGCACCCCGGGAAACTCGCGCAGCGTCTCCAGGAAGAACGGCTCCATCCGCCCGCGGGCCCCGCCGGCCCGCGCGGCCGGGACGACCAGCGCGACGTTGGTCCTGCCGCCTCCGATGGGGTTGAGTCCCACGTAGCCGCGCGAGCCGACGTGCATCTCGGCGGAGTCGCCCATGGCCTGGACGCCCTCCACGTGGGCCACGAAGGCCACCCGGCGGGGGCGGCCGTAGGTCCGGGGGCCCAGCCGCCGGGCCACGATGGAACGAAGGCCGTCGGCCCCGATGGTGAGCCGGGCGCGGAGGGCGTGCCGCCGTCCCTCGGCGTCGCGGAC
>JBBSHB010000078.1:0-13997 GCA_038253515.1 Gemmatimonadales bacterium
CGGCCCTCTCCGCCCATGCATCGGAGTGACCCTGATGCAGTGTGACGACGTCGCCGTCCGGCTGGGCGCCTATCTCGACGGCGAGCTCTCGGGGGAGTCGGCCGAGCAGGTGCGCCAGCATCTGGAGGGCTGTCCGGCGTGTGCCCGGCGGCAGGAGCAGGCGTTTGCTCTGGCCGCGGCCATCCGGGCGGAAGTGCCCTATCACCACCTCGGAGGTGAGGCGCGCAACCGGATCCGCCAGGCGCTCGCCCGCCAGGCGCCCACCAGCGAGGCGCCCGCCCGCCGCGCCACACCCGAGACCGCCCGGCGCCCGGCCCCCCGCGGCTGGCTCGCGGTGGCCGCCTCGCTGGTGCTCGGGCTCGCCGGCGGCTGGGGATTGGGTGTACGGCATGCGCCACCCGCCACGGAGTCCACCCTTCCCCGGGACGTGCTCGCCGGTCACGTCCGCTCGCTCATGACCGATCACCTGACCGACGTGACCTCGTCCGACCGCCACACCGTCAAGCCCTGGTTCGACGGCAAGCTCGACTTCTCTCCGCCGGTCCACGACCTCGCCGCTCAAGGCTTCCCGCTGATCGGTGGGCGGCTGGACTATCTCGCCGGGCGGTCCGTAGCGGCGCTCGCCTACGGCCGGAACCGGCACGTCATCAACCTGTTCATCTGGCCCAGCTCACCGGGGGAGCCCGACAGCGACACCGGCGCCGAGAGCCGCCAGGGGTATGCCCTGCTTCATTGGCGGCAGGGCGGGATGAGCTTCTGGGTCGCGTCGGACCTCAACCCGGCCGAGCTGAGCCGTTTCGTCGCCCTTCTCCAGCAGGCGGATCGTCCCGGCCCATCCTGAGCGGTCCGCGCGGCTCTCCACCGCCCTCCACCCGCCCCGCTATATTCCCGCGACCCTTCCCGAGGATTCCTCCGGATGCTCGCGATCGACCTCACCGGAAAACGTGCTCTCGTCGCCGGCGTCTCGGATGATGGCGGCTTCGGCTTCGCGATCGCCAAGGCACTCGCCGAGGCGGGCGCCACGATCTGCGTCGGGAGCTGGCCGCCCGCCCTGGGGATCTTCACCAAGCTGCTCGAGCGCGGGAAGATGGAGGAGTCGCTCCGGCTCTCCGACGGCCGGAAGCTGGAGTTCGAGCGGGTCTATCCGCTCGATGCCGCCTTCGACACCCTGGCCGAAGTTCCGGCCGACATCCGGGAGAACAAGCGCTACAAGGAGCAGGGCGACTTCACCGTCCAGGGCATGACCGGCCGCGTCCGCGAGGATTTCGGCGAGCAGGCGCTCGACATCGTGGTCCACAGTCTGGCGAATGCGCCGGAGGTGCGCTCGCCGCTGGTCGACACCAGTCGGCAAGGGTATCTCACGGCGGTGAGCGTCAGCGCCTACAGCAACGTGTCGCTGGTGCGGCACCTCGCCCCGCTGATGCGGCCGGGCGGCAGCTTTCTCTCGCTGACCTACATGGCCGGCGAGCGGGTCATCCCCGGCTATGGCGGCGGGATGTCCTCGGCCAAGGCGGCGCTCGAGGCCGACACCCGCACGCTCGCCTTCGAGGCCGGCCGGCGCTGGGGGGTGCGGATCAATGCGATCTCCGCCGGTCCCTGGGCCTCCCGCGCCGCGTCGGCCATCGGGTTCATCGATACCATGATCGCCTATGCGGCGGCCAACTCACCGCTGCCCCATCCGATCCAGGCCACCGATGTGGGACACGCGGCCGCGTTCCTCTGCAGCCCGCTCGCGGGAGCCGTCACCGGCAGCGTCGTCTACGTGGACAATGGGTTCCACGTGATGGGAATGGCGGTGGTCGAGGGTGGGCGTTGAGTCGTGTCCGACGAGCTGTTGTACTCGGTCGAAGGCCCGGTCCACCGGCTGATGTTGAATCGGCCGGGCCGGCGCAACGCGCTCACCCCGGCCGTCGCCCGGGAGCTCGCGCTCAAGGTCGAAGCCATCGAGGAGTCCGCGCTGGCGGAATCGGTCGTGCTTGGCGGAGCCGGCGGGCACTTCTGTGCCGGGCTCGACCTCCACTGGCTGCGCTCGCTGGGGGTTAGCGCGACCGTGGCCGACCTGCAGCATGGCCTGAGCGATTTCCAGGCGGCGGTGCTGGCCATCGTGCGCTGTCCCGTCCCGGTCATCGCGATGGTAGCGGGGACCGTAGCCGGGTTCGGACTCGATCTCGCGCTCGCCTGTGATTTCCGGGTCGCGGGCGCCGGGGCCAGCTTCACTTCCGCCTTTGCCCGCATGGGACTGGTGCCGGACGGTGGATCGACGTTCACCCTGCCCCGGCTCGTCGGGCTCGGGCCGGCTCTCCGCCTGCTCCTGGCCGGCGAGACACTCGACGCCGCTCGGGCCCACGCCATCGGGTTGGTCGACGCCGTGGTGGACGACGCCGCACTGGAGCCGGAGGTCCGCCGCCTGACGGAGCAGCTCTCCGCCAACGCGCCCTCCAGCGTCCGGGCCATCAAGCGGCTGGTGCGGGCGCCGGAGATCGGTGCGCTGGAACAGGCGCTCTCCACCGAGGGTGCCGCCCAGGTCCAGGCCCTCCAGGGAGCCGAGTTTCGCCGCCGGCTGGAAAGCTTTACCGCGCGGGTCGCGGCCCGGACCGACGGGGCATGAGCCGGGCGGACCGCGGGATCTTCCGTCCAGATCTCCTCACCGGCCAGGTCGCGGTGGTGACGGGCGGCGGCACCGGCATCGGTCTGGGCATCGCCGGCTGCCTCGCCTCAGCCGGCGCGACGGTCGTCCTTACCAGTCGAAAACCCGAGCACCTCGAGTCCGCCGCTCAGAGCCTCCGGGCGGACGGGGCGCGCGTCGCAACGGTGGAGACCAACGTCCGCGAGCCGGAGGCGGTCGGACGCATGGTGGACCGCGTCTCCCAGGAGCACGGCCGCATCGACATCCTGGTGAACAACGCCGCCGGCAACTTCTACGCGCCGTCGGCCACGCTCTCGCCCAACGGCTGGCGCGTGGTGGTGGAGACCGACCTCTACGGGACCTTCCATTGCGCGCAGGCGGTGTATCCAGTGATGAAGGCCCAGGGCGGCGGTCGGATAGTCTCGATCTCGATGACCCTGCACTACCGGGGCTGGCCCCAGATGGCGCATGCCACCGCGGCCAAGGCCGGCGTCGATGCGCTGACGCGGACGCTGGCGCTGGAGTGGGCGCCGGACCGGATCACGGTCAATGCGGTGGCACCCGGGCCAATACCGACAGAGGGAGTCAAGAAGGCGTTCACTCCGCCCGACGAGCGCGCGCCGGACCTCTTCCGGATGGATCAATACGTGGCCGGCGCCATCCCGCTCGGCCGCTGGGGGACGCCGGAGGACGTGGGACAGATGGTCACCTTTCTCGTGAGCCCCGCCGGTGAGTGGATCACCGGAGCGATCTTCGTGGTCGACGGCGGCTCCTGGCTCGCGGGCGGGAGGCCCTGACAGCCATGTTCCTGGGACACTACGGTGTGGCGTTCGCGCTCAAGCGGGTCGAGCCCAAAATCTCGCTCGGCACGCTCTTCGTGGCGTGCCAACTGGCGGATCTCCTGTGGGGCTGCTTCCTCCTGCTCGGATGGGAGCACGCGCGCGTCGTTCCGGACCCCAATCCGCTGCTGAACTTCGAGTTTCTCGATTATCCGATCTCCCACAGCCTGGTGGCCGCGCTGGCCTGGGGCATCGCCGCCGCGGCCGCGTACTACTCCTGGCCCACCCGTGACACCAGCCGGCATTGGCAGGCCTCCGCGCTGGTCGGCGCGGCGGTCGCCTCGCACTATCCGCTGGACGTGCTCGTGCACCTCCGGGATCTTCCGCTGGCGGGCAACGATTCGGCCAAGATCGGGCTCGGCCTCTGGAACCACTTCGGAGCGAGCGTCGCCGTGGAGCTTCTGACGCTGGCGCTCGGCCTCGCCGTGTACGTTCGATTCCGCACTCGTCGGCATCCGGTCCGGGTGGGCCGGCTGGCCGTGGTGGTCGTGGTCCTGGTGGGAACCTACGTGGCCGCGCTCGTGGCACCGCCGCCGCCGGGCATGACGGCGGTCGCGGTGAGCGACATCGTCTTCATCCTGGTGGCGGCGGCGCTCGCCGCGTGGGCCGACCGGCAGGCTACGGCCGCGGAGCTCGCGGCCGCTTCGCACGCGTCGAGGTGATGGCGTGCAGCGTCTGTTCTTTGTTCTCGGAGCTGCATCGGCGTTCGTCTCCGTGGCGGCGGGGGCGTTCGGGGCTCACGCGCTCCGGGGGCGGCTGAGCCCCGAGCTGCTGGCGGTGTTCGAGACCGCAGCGCGGTATCAGATGTACCACGCGTTCGGGTTGATAGCCGCCGCGTGGGCGGTAGTGCGCTGGCCCGGGGCGCTGAGCCACTCGGCGGGTTGGCTCTTCCTGGGCGGGACCCTCCTCTTCTCCGGCAGCCTCTACGGGTTGGCGCTCTCGGGCATCCGATGGCTCGGCGCGATCACTCCGCTCGGCGGGATCGCTTTCCTGGCGGGGTGGATCTGCCTGGGGCTTTCTGCCCGCCAGGCGTAGGGCCTGATGCGCATGTCGTCAGGACGACGGGAGCACCGCCAGCACGGCCTCGACCCGAGCCACCTGAAGCCCTTCAGCCAACACGTCGACGCTACCGAACTGGAGATGCCGCTTGCCCCGGACCTCGGCGTGAAGCTCGAGCCGAGGGGTCGATTGCGTCACGGGTTGGTGAAATGACGCGCTGGTGCGGACCAGGCGGGGCCGGCCTCGGTGCCCGTTGGCCCAGGCCCAGAGCGCCACGAGCTGGCCAGCCGCCTCGATGATCAGCGTGCCCGGGAAGATCGGATCATGAGGAAAGTGGTATGGGTAGACCCAGTGGTTGGGGCCGAGGTCGACGATCGCCGTGATACGCGGTCCAGCGAGACTGGTCACCCGCGAAATCTGGCGCATCTGGGCCACCGGCAAGAAGGTGGTATCGAGGTCGAGCAGGCTGGCGGGGAGGTCGAGTACCGAGGCCGGCATACGGCGCATCCTGAGGTACGGGTCCGCGAAACGTAACCCTCTCACCGTCTCCTACGTCGCTCGCGACGGTTCGGATGTGCCGGTGTCTCGCCCGCTTCGGTCAGGAGGCAGAGCTGCGTCTCGGGCTGTGGAGATCGAGTCCGATATTGTCGGTTCCTACTGCGAGGCACCGATGAGGATACTCAGCCGGGCCTGGGACACCACTGGATCCGGCCCTATCGGCCCCAGACCAACGGCAACGCCGAGCGGCGCTGCCGGACTTCTTGCGATACTACGACCAGCACCGTGAACAACCTCTTCATCAGTAACAGCTAAGCCACCCGTGCAGCCGCCAACCGCGGTTCCACGGCCCGTCGTATGCCAGCCAGATGGTGATAACTGTGCCGCACGGCGTGATCCTCGAGCATGAACTGGCACGTCAGCGGGGCATCGGAGTTGAGCGAGACCGGAGCAGCCTGATCGAGCTGCCCGTCGCTGAGCGCCCGGATGGCGGCAGCGGCTGCCGCGCTGTTGCGCCGGAGCAGGTCCAGCGCCGCCTCCTTGGTGACGGCGTCGTGCTCCCTGGCGTGGGCGGCATTCATCTCGTGGACGGCATCCCAGGTCACGCCCGCCACCGGCTCGCCTCCGGCGAGAGTCTGTGCCAACTGGATCTCCAGCGGGTACATGGTGGCGACGTGGTGCACGATGACGCCGATCTTGCGCCCGTCCTTGGGGACACGGGTTTGCCACTCCGCGTCCGTCAGGGCGCCTGCGAAGCTGGCAAGGGCGCGGGCCCCCTGTTCGAGGCGGTCGGCAAGAGCGTTCGTACGGTGGCTCATTTGTTCACCTCCGGCTGATGTGGTGCGAGTCGATGGCCGCTCGCTGAATCGCTGACCGTCAGGCGACTCGTGCCTGAACGTCGAGATATTCGCCCGCCACCGCGGTCGTGCCGTCGGTAACCAGGTTGTGCTGCTGGAACAGACGGGTGAGCTCCTCGCGAAGCCGGCTCGCGCCGTCGGGATCGGTCGCGCGGAGCGTCGTGACCGTGGGCCCATAGTTCGTGGCGAACAGCTCGGTCACCGCCGCGGGTGGGAACGGGAAGCGAAGCTCCAGGGTCCGCTTGGTGCAGATCAACGAAGTCACCCCGTCGCCCAAGCGCCCACGAACCACTTCCTCCCTACCCCACTCCAGCGGGCTCGGCACTCCCGACGGTGGCGGCACCACGGCAGTGTGGGCCCGCAACATCTTCCCGATGAAACCCTCGGGCGTCCAGTTCGCCATCGCTACGCGGCCGCCCGGCCGCGTCACCCGAAGGAGCTCCGCGGCGGCCCGGGCCGGCCGATAGGCGAACATCGCGCCGAACATCGTCACGGTGGTGTTGAACTGATCATCCACATAGGGAAGCGCCTCGGCATCGCCCACCTCGAAGGCGATCGCGTGGCCGGCAGTACGCGCTTCGAGCCGGGCCTCCGCGATCAGGTTGGGAGCGATGTCGACACCGCTGACGCGAGCGCCGGCCCGCGCCGCCGGAATGGCGAGGTTGCCGGTGCCGCACGCGACGTCGAGCACCGATTCCCCCGGACGCAGCGCCAGCCGGGCGATGAACTCCTCGGCGCCGGGCGCGAAGCTGCGCGCGATCGGCAGAAAATCACCCGCCGTCCAGACCGTCCTGGCCCGGGCGGTGAGGGGGTCTTCCGACCAGGCGGGGACCTCGTCGTGGGTGCCGGGACTGCCGGCGCGAGTGCTTTCGGATGACATGGAGCCTCTTCGTCTATGGGTCGGGGCGCGCCCGGGTGGCGCGCGAGACTCATAGTGCAGGAGAGGAACAGTTTCGCAAATGACTGGCCGTCCTGACTTCCTGCTCGGGCGTGCGGGGGGACGGCGCTTGCTGTGCGGGAGTCCAGCGGACGTGCCCGATCGTCTCGTTCGGGCGGAGCGGAAGGGACTAGGGTCGGGCGGTGCGGCGGACCTCGCGCCAGGCGCCGGGGGCGAGCCCGGTGGCCTTCTTGAATGCCCGGCTGAACGCGGCCTCGGAGTCGTACCCCACCTCCCCGCCGATCGTGGCGACCTTGGCGCCATTCTGGGCCAGGAGATTGGCCGCGACCTGCATCCGCCATTGGGTCAGATACTGCATCGGCGGCTGGCCGACGAGCTCCGCGAACCGCTTGGCCAGGCTGGACCGGGACGAGGCCACTTCTCGAGCCAGCTCGGCGAGGGTCCAAGGATGACCGGGCCGGCCATGGAGTAGCGTCAACGCTCGGCCGACCACTTCATCCCGGAGTCCGGCGAGCCAGCCGGTCTGTCCTGGTGGCAGGTCGTCGAGGTAGCGACGCAGCACCTCGATGAACATCAACTCGGCCAGCCTGGTGAGGACGGTATCGGCCCCAGGCCGGCCGAGCCGGGACTCTTCGGTCAGCTGCCGGGTGAAGCTGCCATGCCAGGCGCTCGACATGCCCCGCATGTGCATCTGGCGTGGGAGCGCCGCGAGTAGGGGATTGAACGGCCGGCGGTCGCAGCCGAGGAACCCGCAGACGAACGACACGGCCCGGGGTCCCTGGTCGCCGAGAACGACGGTATGGGGGTAGCGGGCAGGCGCACTGCTGTCGGCGTCCCGACCGGTCCGAACGCCTCGCCCACTCGACATCACATACGCGTCGCCGTGGGGAAAGACGATCACGTCGTCCGGGACGAGCTCGACCTGTTCCTCGCCGACCAGGCCCCCGTAGCAGCGGCCTTCAGTCAGGATGTGGTACGAGATCAGGTGCTCCGCGGCGGGCATGATCCGAGGCGACAGCTCCTTGGCGGCCGCGACCTCGACGCTCCACTCGCCTGCCGCCTCGACCGGGTAGAAGAAAGCGCCGTCGAGGCGAACGACACGCAGCAGATCCGAGAGGGGGTCCATGACCGAGGAAAACTAGCGGCGGCCTGCGGGGGGCGGGAGTCGGTGAAGGGGTCCAGGATGGTACTCGCGCTCGGTGTGTCCCTCGAGCTGCGCCGGATAGAAGTACACGTCGCGGAGATTCCCGGCCGCATACCGCTCCGCCTGGTCGTTGAAGTGCGGGGACCGCGGATCGCCGCTCTCCCCACCCGCCGTCGCCGCCTTCGCCCGCACGCTGTCCTTCCCGAACTCCACCACCGCGACGAAGCTGTTCCCGTACGTCCCGTACCTTCGCCGTGTCCCCGGATACGTCCGCGCCTCGAACGATGCGAGCGACCCCCACCGCGCCGAGGTGAACGGCACCGGGATGCTCGGCCCCGAGTCGCTGAACGGCTGCATGATGTCCCCGGTGAGCCGCTGGAAGCGGTTGATCTCACCCCACGGGGTCTTCCACGTCCCGAAGTCGCGCGTGAGCCGCCCGGCCGCGGCGGCGAGCGCCCCGAGGCGCTGCGTCGCCGTCGCCCGCGTGGCCATGTAGTCGTACGCCGTCATGCCCGCCCGGCCGGTGTCCCCGCGCGTGAGCGCCGCGAGCGTGTCCCCCCAGTACACCGCGAGCGACGTCGCCACCGAGCTCGCCGACCAGCGGAAGTCCCACCCGCGGAGCACGGCGATGGGTTCCGCGAGCCTCGCCTTGAGCGAGTCGCCGCCGCGCGCCGCATCGTACGCGGCCAGCAGCGGCGGCAACAGCCGCGCGAACGCGGTGAGATAACTGTCAAATGCCGCGTCCCGCAGCCCCTCGAGGGTGAAGTCGGTCCGATGTTCCAGCACCCGGATCGCGTGCAGCCCGCGCGGGCTCTCGCCGGCGTCGTCCATGTACGCCGGAAACTCCTCCCGCTTGGGACTGTACGCCCCCGCCGCCGAGTACGGCCAGTCGTTGGTGTTCTGGATCCAGCCGTTGGGCGGATCCACGACGTGCGGGCTGTCCTCGACGCCGTGCACGCCGCGCCACTCGGTGGCGGGATCGCTGCCGTCCACCGGGCGGGTCCAGTCGAGGCGGGCGTCCCGCCTCGGAACGAACTGCGGATGGAAGTAGGCGATATGCCCGTCGGCGTCGGCGTAGACCGTGTTGTTCGACGAGTTGGCGTGAAAGGCCATGACCTTGCGGTACGCCACGAGCGTCCGCGCCTTGGTCCGGAGGAACGACTGGCTCAGCGCCTCGACCGGCTTCTCCATGAGCCGGACGCTGATCCACTTCCCGTCCGCCGCTCGTACGATCGGCCCGTGATGGGTCCGGTAGACCGTGAAGGCCCTGGTCGCCATCCCGGTCGCGGTGCGGTAGGGGACGGTAATCCGCACGGTCACGAGGGGCCGCTCCTCGCGGCCATACCTATACAAGAGCCGGCCGCCCCTCCGCTCGACGGTCTCGGCGTACTCGTCCACCGCGTCCGCGCCGGTGGAGCTGTGCATCCAGCCGACCCGGTCGTTGAAGCCCTGGTAGATGAAGAACTGGCCCCACGTCGCCGCGCCGTACGCGTCGAGGCCTTCGTCGCTCGTCATCTGGAGCTCGGCGCGGAAGAAGAACGAGGTATGCGGGTTGATGAGGAGAAGCGCCCGGTGATTGACCGTGTTCGACGGGGCGATCGCGAAGCCGTTCGAGCCCGACGGCTCGTTCGGCCTGCTACTCGCCTCCACCGGCGCGGGGCGGCCCGCGCTGTCGCCGTAGAACGCCTGGAGCTGGTCGAGCGACACGCTCTCGATGTCGCCGCCGATGCTGCCCTCGCTGAAGGTGAGCGCCATCCACGGCTCGAAGCGGGTGATGACCCGCGGCTTTGCCTGCGGATGGGTGTAGAGGTAGTAGTTGAGCCCGTCGGCCCAGGCGTTCGTCAGCCGCTGGAGCCACGCGGGGCTCGCGGCATACTTCGCCCTCATGCTGTCGGGGTTGATGAACAGCTTCATCCGCAGGTCCTGCCAGACGGCACTCTCCCCCTCCGCTTCGGCCAGCAGCCCGATGGCGGTGAGATAGTTGGTCTCGACCCGGTTGAAGTGGTCCTCCGCCTGGGCGTAGATCATCCCGAACACGGCGTCGGCATCGGTCTTCCCGTGGACGTGCGGGATCCCCCAGTCGTCCCGGACGATCGTGACATCGCCCGCCTGGCGCTCCCAGCGGGCGACGTCGGCCTGGCGGGCGCGGGGGGCCTGGGCCTGGGCGATGGCCGCGACGGACAGAAGAACGAGAAGGGCGGGCATGGGCGCTCGTCGTAAGGGCTTGAGGAGGCAAGAAATCTAGGTGATCGTTGGACCGAGGGCATCGTGATGTTTGGTGGCGTGAGCATCCTCCGCCTCCTCATCAGCGATCCAGCCTAGATGGAGAACCCACTGCGCCAGAACCTGTGGCGTGCCGGCCACGCTCACGCCGGTGTACTACTGGTCCTCTCCCTGGTCGCCCTGCGCTATGTCGACGAGGCCAGGCTTTTCCTGCCTGTCGCGTTCTTTCTCTCGGTACTCCGACCCGAGGCTCGGGAACCGAATGGGCTCATCTACCAGGCCTGCCTGGGCGCCGTGCTCCTGGCGATCGGCTCGTGGTCCTCGGCGTAGGGCTCGTGAGAGCGTCCGGACGGGATGCTGCCTGACTCGCACCACTGACAGAGGATTGTGCACCTTCGCGTGCACCGGGGCGCGGGTCCCCGACCCGCGGATGCGGTCGGCGGGCGGATGACCATGACCGCCGTGCGGCCTGCCGACTGCCCTGCGTTCCACCGTCTGCTTAGTGTTGAGGAGAAGACCCGTCTCCCAAGCGCGGGGCCGGCGAAACGATACTGGAGTCATATGGCGACGATGCGTGTGGTACAGGTCTCCCGCCCGAACGGGCCCTTCGAGATCGTTGAGCGGCCGATACCCGAGCCCGGCATCGGATCGGTACGGATCCGGGTGCAGGCTTGCGGCGTCTGCCACAGCGATTCCCTCACCAAGGAGGGAGCCTATCCGGGAATTCAGTACCCGCGGGTCCCCGGTCATGAGATCGCGGGAGTGATCGATTCGGTTGGCCCCGGCACGCCTGAATGGCAGCCGGGCCAGCGGGTGGGCGTGGGGTGGAGCGGCGGATACTGCGGCCATTGCGACCCCTGCCGCCGAGGCGAGTTCTTCGCGTGTGTGACGGGACAGTCACGGGCATCACGTCCGACGGCGGCTACGCGGAGTACTTGATCGCCCCCGCCAGCGCGGTCGCTCTGATGCCGGCCGAGCTGTCGCCCGTCGAGGCGGCCCCCCTGATGTGCGCCGGTATTACCACGTTCAACGCGCTCCGAAACTCCGGCGCACGGCCCGGCGACATCGTCGCCGTGCTCGGCCTGGGTGGGCTCGGCCACCTGGGGGTTCAGTACGCCGCCAGGATGGGGTTTCAGACTGTCGGCATCGCACGTGGGAGGGACAAGGAACCGCTCGCCCGGCAGCTGGGAGCGTCGGTGTACATCGACAGTCAGACGCAGGACCCCGCGACGGAGCTCCTCAAGATGGGCGGCGCCAAAATCATTCTGGCGACGGCCACCAGCGGCGAGGCAATGACCGCCGTGCAGGGAGGCCTGGCCGTCAACGGCACACTGCTGATTCTTGGGGCGGCCCACACGATGCAGGTATCCCCCTTATCGTTGCTCGCGGGTCGTCGCTCGATCAAGGGTTGGTATTCCGGGACGTCGATCGACTCGCAGGACACGCTCGCCTTCAGTGCCCGCAGCGGCGTGCGGTCGATGAATGAAACATTTCCGCTGGAGCGGGCCTCTGAAGCGTACGATCGCATGATGAGCGGGAAGGCGCGTTTTCGAGTCGTGCTGACCATTGGCCGCTAGCGGCCCCGAGGAGGCGTCTCGTGATCCTTGCGGCGCTGGCTGTCTTCTGTACCGGACTCTTCGCTGGGGCGGCACTCTACGTGACCGCGGTGGAACATCCGGCCCGCCTCTCGTGCGGCTCGGCGCTCGCCCTCCGCGAGTTCGCCCCCAGCTACCACCGGGGTGCGAGGCTCCAGGCCTCCTTGGCCGTCCTCGGGCTCCTGCTGGCCATCGGCGGCTGGTACCGTACCGGACACACGCCCCTGCTGGTAGGCGGCCTCATGCTCGGCAGCGTGGTGCCGTTCACCCTGCTCGTCATCTTCCCGACCAACCATCGACTCCTGGACTCTGCGCTGGCGCCGGAGTCGCCGGAGGCGGATGCGTTGCTGCGTCGCTGGGGCCATCTGCATGCGGTGCGCACGGTGCTCGGTATTCTGGCGTTCGCCATCCTGCTGGCGGGATTACGCGATGGGCCATGATTCGGCCCCTGCGATGGGCCGCTGATGCGCCCGCCGGAGCAAGGCGTGCGTGATCAACATCCCGACCTTCGATCTGGTGGACGCCGTCATCGACGTCGGAAACACCCATGGTAGTAAGAAGGTCGACAAGTTCGAGGAGTTCGGTTTGACGCCGGTCGAGGCCTCGAAGGGTCGACGCGCCCCTCATCGCCGAGTGCTACGCGAACTTCGAGTGCAGGCTGGTGGACGGGCGCCTGATCAACCGATACCCTGTTCGCCTTCGAGGTAGTGAAGGCCCACGTGGCGACGTCGCCGCGCTACCCCACGAGGGTGAACCTGTAGATAAGGACTTGACGTGCACGACTTTGTGTGGCAAAGTAGATATACCCGAACCGCGCGGCGCCTATGACTGCCGTTGAGAAATACTTCTTCACACCACTGTATTACCCCCGTAGCTGGTGGTCGGTCTTGCGATGGTGGGAGGCGCGTCGACCGTTGTTCAATCTTTGGGTCGGCGGCGCCGGACTGGTGTCGCTCGGAATGGTCACGCTGCTGAGTCACCTTCCACCGCACCCCTTTCCCTTTGCCGTCCCTTGGCAGGTTCCGCTGGCCTACGGCATCCTGGCCAACGTCTGCTACACTCTCGGGCCGGTGACGGATATCCTCCTACGGCGGGCGCTGGGGGAGCGGGCCCCGGCGATCGCTCCGGTCCTGTTTCGCTACGGCTTCGTCTTTTCCGTGGGTCTCACCCTGTTGCCCGTCGCGCTCGCCGGCTTGGGTTGGGTGGCTCGAGTGCTCTTCTAGTCTGAGGCGCGCGCCAACGAACTCGCGCATGCAGCCGACAGTCCAGACAGGTCCGCCACCTTGCGTACCCCGCCCGAGCATTTCATCCCATGCCGAGCCTCCGCGATGGGACCAGCCGTGCCCCTCCCCATTCACCGACTCGCTGGTATTTGTATCCTCGCCGCGGCACTCGCTGCCTGCGCGGACGCCACAGGCCCAACGCTCGACGATGTACGCGGCCACCGGGTGACCTGGTCGGCCCAACACTTGAGCGACTACACCTACACCTACGAGGTCACTAGGTTCTTCATCAAATGGGAAGACCAGCAGCTCAGGATCGACGTGCGCAACGGCGCCGTCGCCTCTGCCGTCCTCGCCGCCACCGGTGAATCGGTGTCGGATACGCCCTCCGATTTCCCGACTATCGATGGGTTGTTCGATCGGGCCGCGCAGGCGGCTCGCGATCACACGCTGCGCGACATCGTCTTCGATCCGCGGCTCGGCTACCCGGTCCGGAGGGATCTCGCCGGTCCTCCCGACGCGAGTGGCTCGGTCTTCGCAATCCAACTCCATCCCGTGCCCTGAGGGAAGTCGCCTTCGACTGAGTGGCCGCTGACTCGATGAACGCCCCCACCGACGCCCGCGCCGCCTATCGCGCTCTCCTGGAGCGCCTGACGGCCTGGTTCGACCAGGGCCGCCGCGACCACCCCGACGTCATCCCCTGCCACGAAGGCTGCAGCGCCTGTTGCCACGGGCCGTTCGACATCTCCGTGGCCGACGCGGAGCTGATCGAAGGCGGTATCCGCGGCCTGCCGGAGAGCGACTGGCTGGAGGTAAGACGCCGGGCCGAGGGGCTGGTCGCACGGATGGAGGCGCTGGAGCCCGGCTGGGCCGCGCCCCATGCCATCGCCGACCTGGGTGAGGCGCGCTTCGACCGGCTGACCGAGGCACTGGCGGCCGAACCGTGCCCGCTGTTGGACCCCGCCGGCCGCTGCCGGATCTACGCCGACCGTCCCCTGGTCTGCCGGCTCATCGGGCTCGGGATGCGCACCCCGGCCGGCGGAATCATCCAGAACGCCTGCCCGATCCAGGACCGGTTTCCCGGCTACGCCGAGC
>JBBSHB010000079.1:0-13552 GCA_038253515.1 Gemmatimonadales bacterium
GAGCGTCACGCCGATCGCCTCGATCTCGACTTGATCGAGCGGGCGCTCCGCTTCAGCGCGTCCGCCCACCGGGGCCAGAAGCGGATGTCGGGCGAGGACTTCGTCACCCACAGCATCTCGGTGGCGCTCATCCTGGCCGAGCAGCTGCTGGACAGCACCACCATCGCGGCCGCGCTGCTGCACGATGTGGTGGAGGACTCCGACGTCCGCACCGAGGATATCGCCAAGGAGTTCGGCGCCGAGATTGCCAGCATCGTGGACGGGCTCACCAAGATCTCCAGCCTCACCTTCCGCTCCTCCGCGGAAGAGCAGGTCGAGAACTACCGCAAGCTGCTGCTGTCGATCGCCAAGGACGCCCGGGTCATCATCATCAAGCTGGGCGACCGGCTGCACAACATGCGGACCCTGGAGCACCTCCCGCCCGAGCGGCGCCAGCGGATCGCGCTGGAGACCCGGGAGATCTACGCTCCCCTGGCCCATCGCTTCGGTATGGCCGGCATCAAGGCCGAGCTGGAAGACCTGGCCTTCAAGTTCCTGGAGTCCGACGAGTACCGCGACCTGGTGAACCAGGTGGCCTCGAAGCGGGCCCAGCGGGAGAAGACCATCCTCAAGCTGCGGGCACCACTGGAGCAGGAGCTCAAGCGCGCCGGCATCGACTGGTACGAGGTCACCGGCCGGCCCAAGCACCTCTGGTCCATCTTCCAGAAGATGCGGAAGCGGAACAAGGCGTTCGACGAGATCTACGATCTCATGGCCATCCGCGTCATCGTGCGCTCGGTGCCGGAGTGCTATCACGTGCTGGGGATCATCCACCACAACTGGACCCCGATCCAGGAGCGGATCAAGGACTACATCGCCTCGCCCAAGTCGAACGCGTACCAGTCGCTCCACACCACGGTCTTCGGACCCGGCGGGCAGCTCTTTGAGGTGCAGATCCGCACCCAGGAGATGCACCGCACGGCCGAGTTCGGCATCGCGGCCCACTGGCTCTACAAGAAGGACGGCAAGCGGGACGAGCTGGACCAGCACCTCGGCTGGTTCCGCCAGCTGCTCGAGCTCCAGCAGGACACCCACAGCCCCGAGGAGTTCCTCGAGTTCCTCAAGATCGACCTCTACCAGGACGAGATCTTCATCTTCACGCCGCAGGGCGACGTGAAGCGGCTGCCCAAGGGATCCACCGCCATCGACTTCGCGTTTCACGTGCACACCGAGGTCGGGCTCAAGTGCCAGGGCGCCAAGATCAACGGGCGGATCGCGCCGCTGCACCGGGAGCTCAAGAGCGGCGACACGGTCGAGATCCTCACCGCTGCGACCGCCAAGCCGAGCCGCGACTGGCTGAGCCACGTGCGGACCGCGCGGGCCCGGCAGAAGATCAAGCAGTGGGTCAATCACGAGGAGGAGAAGGTCAGCCTCACGCTCGGCCGCGAGATCCTGGCGCGCGAGGTGCGCCGCCGCCGGCTGGAGGCGCCGGACGACGCCCGGCTCGCACGTGCCGCGGAGGTGCTCTCGCTGGCCGACGGGCAGGGGCTCGAGATCGCGGTCGGCCGGGGGGATGTGGCGCTCGGGCATGTGATGCGGGCGCTCTATCCCGATCTCACCGGTGACGAGATGCAGGAGCCGAAGCCCACCGTCTTCGGCCGGGTGATCGAGCGGATCCGTCTGGGGCGCGGCATCAAGATCCAGGGGGTCGACGGCCTCATGGTGCGGTACGCCCAGTGCTGCCAACCGGTGCCGGGAGATTCGGTGGTGGGATACGTCACCCAGGGCCGGGGAATCTCGATCCACCGCGCCGACTGCCCCAATCTGCTCACCCTCTCGGCCGAGGGTCGCCGGGTGGACATCGACTGGCAGGAGACCGCCGGGGAAGCGTTCGCCGTGCGTCTCGCTGTCACCGGGGAGGACCGTCGGGGCCTCTATGCCGACATCATGGAGGCGGTGAGCCAGACCGGGACCAACATCCGCGGCGCCGACCTCCACACCAAGGACGGGTCGGTGTTCGGCAACATCTTCGTGGAAGTGGACAACCTGCCGCACCTGGGGAAGGTCCTGAAGGCGGTGCGGAAGGTAAAAGGCGTGACCGAGATCGAGCGGCGGGAAGCCCCACCGAACTAGCTCCCCGGAGCCGATGCCTCAGTACTGGATTCTCAAGACCGACACCGACACCTACTCGTTCGACGACCTCGCACGCGAGCGCCGCGCCGTCTGGGACGGCGTCTCCAACGCGCTCGCGCTCAAGCACATCCGCAGCATGGCCAAGGACGATCAGGTCCTGATCTATCACTCGGGCGACGAGAAGGCGATGGTCGGCCTCGCGCGGGTGGCGAGCGCGCCCTATCCGGACCCAAAGCAGGGCGATCCGAAGCTGGTCGTGGTCGACATCGAGGCCGGGAAGCGCCTGGCTCGACCGGTGACGCTCACTACGGTCAAGGCCGATCCTGCCTTCGCCGACTTGGCTCTCGTCCGCATGTCCCGGCTCTCCGTCATTCCCGTCTCCGAGGCGCACTGGAAACGTCTCCTGGCCCTGGCGGACGGCCCATAGCGGCGCCATTCTATGGCCGGTGACGACCGTCACGGCGATCCGATTCCTACCGCCGCCAACGTCACTGACCCTTACGGGAGGCGAGAATGCGATTCGCACGGATGCTCCTGCCGGTCACGCTCGCGACCGTTTCTCTCGTCGGGTGCAGCGGCGAGAGCAACCAGAAGCGCGCCGAAAGCGCTGCCGCGGACTCCGCCAAGCGCGTCGCGGACTCCGTCAAGCAGGCGGAGACCACCGGGAAGGCGCGCCTGGCCAACGTCATGATCGGGAAGCGGGTCGGTCCCGAGAACCTGATCGCGGAGCCGACGTTTCAGTTCGCGCCTCAGGATACGGTGTACGTTTCCGCGGCGCTGCAGGGCAGCCCCGGTCAGGCTACCCTGGCCGCCCGCTGGCTGGCCCAGGGCCCAAAGCTGCTCGACTCCACTGCCCAGTCCGTCACCACCGGAGCGAAGACCAATGCCCTGTTTCGCTTTGCTCCTCCCAAGGAGTGGAAGCCCGGGACCTATGTCGTCATCCTCTATCTCAACAACGATTCGGCAGACGCCAAGGCCTTCGCGGTCCGCAAGTAACACCACACGCCTGGGGAGCGGGTTGCCGCATTGACATTCCGCTCCCCGCCGGGCACACTCCCTCCGATACCGCCGTCGTGTCGTCCCATTCCGCCCCGGGGTGAATCCGTGACCTCCATCGATGCCCTCGCCGCGCCCGCCCAGGATCGCGGGTCAACCCGGCCGCACCCCGACGTGCGACATTGGATCGGTGGCCAGCCGTTGGCCGGCGGACCCCGGTTCCAGGACGTAGTCAATCCATCCACCGGCGCCGTGATCAGCCGCGTCCCACTCGGGGGAGCGCCCGAGGTGGAGCTCGCCGTGGCCGCGGCACGTCAGGCTTTTCCGGGCTGGTCGGCCACCCCGATCAAGGAACGAGTGCAGGTCTTCTACCGCTACAAGGCGTTGCTCGAGCGGCATCTCCCCGAGCTCGGCGCGCTGGTCAGCGAGGAGCACGGGAAGATCAAGGTCGAGGCCCAGGCGGAGATCCTCAAGGCCATCGAGCTGACGGAGTTCGCCTGCTCGCTGCCGCAGATGTCGCTGGGAGAGGTGATGGAGGTGAGCCGGGGCGTCGAGTGCCGGCTGGAGCGGCATCCGCTCGGCGTCGTTGCCGCCATCAACCCGTTCAACTTTCCGTCGATGGTGCCGCACTGGACCTTCCCCAACGCCATCGCGATGGGCAACGTCTTCATCCTCAAGCCCTCCGAGCAGGTCCCGCTGAGCGCCGGCCGCATCGCCGAGCTGCTGCGCGAGGCCGGCCTGCCCGACGGGGTGTTCAACGTGGTCCACGGCGGGCGCGAGGCCGCCGAAGCGATCTGCGATCACCCGGGCATCGAGGCGGTCACCTTCGTGGGGTCCACGGCCGTAGCCAAGGAGGTCTATCGCCGGGGCACCGCGGCGCTCAAGCGGGTGCTGGCGCTCGGCGGGGCCAAGAACCACGTCATCGTCATGCCCGACGCCGACGCGGAGATGGCCGCCGGGGGCGTGCTCGCCGCGATGAGCGGTTGTACCGGCCAGCGCTGCATGGCCGCGTCGGTGATGGTGGCGGTGTCGGAGACCGACCACATCGTGCAGCGGCTGGCGGTGCAGGCCCGCGCCATGGTGGTCGGCCGGGACGTGGGTCCGGTCATCACCCGTCAGGCCAAGGAGCGGATCGAGGCGGCGATCACCGAGGCGGAGCAGGGCGGGGCGCGGGTGCTGGTCGACGGCCGGAATGCCGTGGTGCCCGGCAAGGAGCAGGGGTTCTACGTCGGCCCCACGGTGATCGACCAGGTGCGGCCCGACATGCGGATCGCCCGGGAGGAGGTCTTCGGGCCGGTGCTGGCCATCGTGCGGGCCCGGGATCTCGACGAGGCGATCGCGCTGGAGAACGCGTCGCCCTACGGCAACGCCGCCTCGATCTTCACCGAGAGCGGTGGCCTGGCGCGGCAGACCATGGAGCGGGCCAGCGCCGGCATGGTCGGCATCAACGTCGGCGTGCCGGTCCCCCGTGAGCCGTTCCCGTTCGGAGGGTGGAACGACTCGAAGTTCGGGGTCGGAGACATCACCGGCCGCGGCTCGATCGAGTTCTGGACCAAGGCGAAGAAGATCACGACCAAGTGGAATCGAGAGGCGGGGACGAACTGGATGTCGAAGTGAGAGGGTCATCCCGAGGACCCCTCTGTCATCCCGAGCGAAGCGAGGGATCTTGCCCGATGGTCCCGGACATTCGCGAGCAAGATCCGTCGTCGCTGCGCTCCTCGGGATGACAGGGCGGGCGCTCGGACGACAGGGCGGGCGCTCGGACGACAGGGCGGGCGCTCGGACGACAGGGCGGGCGCTTGGATGACAGCCGGGTCTTCGGGATGACCGCAGGCCACTGATTGTCCCGGTCTTCAAGAAGGAGCCTCACGTGACGACGACCGCCCCCGCCCGGCCGACCATGCCACCGAGCGACCACCGTCCCCGCCCCTACGCCGGCCCCTCCAAGCAGGAGGTGCTGGCGATGCGCAAGCAGTACTGCCATCCCAGCACGTTCCTGTACTACCGCGATCCGCTGATGCTGGTCGAGGGGTACATGCAGTACCTCTACGACGAGACCGGCCGCCGGTATCTCGACATGTTCGCCGGCATCGTCACGGTCTCCTGCGGTCATTCCCATCCCAAGTTCGTGGAGCGGGTGAAGGCCCAGATCGACGCGATCCAGCACACCACCACCATCTACCTGCACCCCAACTTCCCGATGCTGGCCAAGCGGCTCGCGGAAAAGATGCCGCCCGGGCTCGACGTCACCTACTTCGTCAACAGCGGGAGCGAGGCAAACGACCTGGCCGTGCTCATGGCGCGCGCCTTCACCGGGCACAACGATATCGTCGCGGTGCGGAACGGGTACCACGGTGGCTCACCGTCCAGCATGGCGCTCACCTCGCACCACACCTGGAAGTTCCCCCAGCAGCCCAACCTGGGCATCCATCACGCGGTGAATCCCGATCCGTATCGGAGCCCCTTCGGCGGGACGCCGGAGGAGATCGCCCGGAAGAGCGCGGAGGACGTCCGGGACCTGATCCGCTACTCCACGCCCGGCAAGATCGCCGGGTTCATCGCCGAGCCGATCCAGGGGGTCGGCGGCGTCACCCACGGCGCGGCGAACTATCTGCGGGAAGCGTACGCCGTCGCCCGGGAGCACGGCGGGCTCTGCATCGCCGACGAGGTGCAGACCGGCTTCGGTCGCACCGGTGAGCACTACTGGGGATTCGAGCGCTCCGACGTAGTGCCGGATATCGTCACCATGGCCAAGGGAATCGGCAACGGCTGGCCCCTCGCCGCCGTGACCACCCGGCGCGAGATCGCCGAGGCCCTGACCCAGCGGATCCATTTCAACACTTTCGGCGGCAACCCGGTCTCGATGGCGGCGGGGCTCGCGGTGCTCGACATCATCGAGGAAGACGGTCTGCAGGAGAACGCGCGGATCGTCGGTGGGCGGCTCAAGGCCGGCCTCGAGGAGCTGCAGACGCGCCATCGTCTCATCGGAGACGTGCGCGGGATGGGGCTCATGCTGGGCGCCGAGCTGGTGAAGGATCGCGAGACCAAGGAGCCGGCCACCCAGGAGACTCTCGCGGTCTGGGAGGCGCTGCGGGAGATGGGCGTGCTGGTGGGGAAGGGCGGCCTCTTCGGGAATACGCTCCGCATCAAGCCGCCGATGTGCATCACGGCGGCCGACGTGGATTTCACGCTCGATGTGCTGGACGCCGCGCTGGGGAGGGTGGAGCGCTAGGCGCTCAGCTCGAGAACCCCAGCCCCATCCGATCGAGCAGCCGAAGCAGCAGGCTCGGGCGCTCTCCCTGGTCCACCCGGCGGAGCGCCCGTGTCACGCCGGCCACCGACCAGGTGCGAAGGGGCTCGGGCGGATAGGGAAACGGCTTCCGCCGAACCAGCGCCAGGTCGAGGAGCTCGCTCGGCCGGTCGAGCGCCATGTGGGCGAGGATGCGTCCGGCCAACCGGGTCGTGCCCAGGCCGTGGCCGGTGTAGCCCAGGCCATAGAGGACCCGTCCCTGGAGCGCCCGCCCGAAAAACGGGGTGAGCCGCGTCGTCGAGCAGATCGCGCCGCCCCAGGCATAGGGAAACTCCAGCCGGTCGAGTGCGGGAAAGTGCCGCCGGAAGCTCTGCCGCAACGCCTCATAGTGTGCCGGGGAATGATCGCAGGCCGGATCGACCCGGTTCCCCGGATAGTACGTCGCCTCGCTGGTCCCCCACAGGATCCGATCGTCGGCCGTGAGCCGGTAGTAGTTGAAGAACGCCCGTCCGTCGGTGACGCCTTGCCGCCGAGGCCAGCCGACGGCCGCACGCTGGGCGGCGGACAGCGGCTCGCTCACCAGCACGTAGTCGTAGAGCGGAATGAATCGGTGGGTGAGGGCCGGCAGGAGATGGTGGGTGTAAGCGCTGGTGGCGAGGACCACGCGACGCGCGTCGAGGCTCCCGCCCTCGGCGTGAATTCTGGCTCCGGCCCCCCGCTGCTCCAGGGCGGTCACCCGGCTCCGCTCGTGGATCCGCACCCCTCGGCGTTCGGCCGCCTCACGCAGCCCATCCACCAGCTTCACCGGATCGAGGATGCCGCCGCCGCTCACCCAGACACCACCCAGGTACAGGGGCGAATCCAGCTCGGCTCGCACCGCCTGCCGGTCGAGATAGCGGAACGAGTCCAGTCCCAGGCTCTGGGCGATCTCGACGGTTCGGCGGGCGTCTTCCAATTGCCTCTGGGTGAGCGCCACCAGGAGCCGGCCGGTGGGCTCGTAGTCGCAGCGGATCCGTTGCTGCTCCAGAAAGGCCACCAGGTCCAGCACGTTGCTCTCGCCCAGACGGGCGAGCCGGCGCGCTTCCGCCTCTCCGAAGTGCTCGATCGCGAGTCCGTGGCTGTGGTCCACCGTCTCCGACAGCATGCCGGCGTTGCGCCCGCTCGCGCCGTGCGCCGTGAGGCCCTGCTCCACCACCGTCACCTCGAGCGCGGGGGCGAGCTCCTTGAGGAAGAGCGCGGTCCAGAGGCCGGTGAGCCCCGCGCCGATGACCGCGATCTCTGTCTCGGCGGCGCCTTCCAGCGGGCTGGCGTCGCGCGGGGCGCGCTGCGCCAGCCAGTAGCAGGCCTGCTCGATGGGGAGCACCGGGGAGGCGGAGCGCCTCAGGCGAGCGGGAGTGCGGCGGGGGTGCTCTCCCGCACCGTCCGCTGCTGCCATAGCACCGTGGCGCCCAGCGCCAGCAGGCTCACGAACAGGATGGCGGTAGCGAGGACGTTGATCTGGGGAGGGAAGGCGGCTCGGCGCGCGCCGTACACGTAGAGCGGGTAGGTGACGCGGCTACCGGCGTTGAACAGGGTGATGATGAAGTCGTCCAGCGAGAGCGCGAACGCCAGCATCGCCGCCGCAGCGATGCCGGGGGCGATGATCGGCAGCGTCACCTTCCAGAACACCCGGAAGGGAGGCGCGCCCAGGTCCATCGCGGCTTCCTCCAGCGTCCAGTCGAACCCGCGGATCCGCGCCCGCACGGTGAGCGCCACGTAGCTCACCGAGAACATGATGTGCGCGATCACGATGGTGGTGAATCCGGTGGGCACGTTCACGTTGAGGAAGAGAGTGAGCAGCGACGAGCCGAGCACCACCTCTGGCGTCGTGAGCGGCAGCACCAGCAGCAGGCCCACCGCGCCGCTTCCGCGGAAGCGGTAGCGGACCAGGGCCAGGGCGATGAGGGTCCCGAACACGGTCGCCACCGCCGTCGAGAGCGCCGCCACGCGCAGGCTCAGCTTCATGGCCTCCACCAGCGCCTCGTACTGGAAGGGGTCGCGCCAGGCGTCCAGCGAGAACGATTTCCAGACGAAGTTGAACTTGCCGGCCGGCTTGTTGAAGCTGTAGAGCACGATCACGAAGATCGGCAGGAAGAGGTAGAGCAGCACTAGCGCGGCGTACCCGTCGAGCAGCCAGCGGGTCAGCCGCCTCACGCCAGCTCCTCGGTGCCAAGCGCGCGGGCGTACGCCAGCACGCCGAGGGTGATGATCAGCATGAGGACGAACGAGAGCGCGGCCGCCAGGGGATAGTCCCGGACGGCCAGAAACTGGTTCTGGATGATGGTGCCGATCATCTGCTGATTGGGGCTGCCGAGCAGCTGCGCGTTGATGAAGTCACCGGCGGCCGGAATGAAGGTGAGCAAGCTGCCCGCGAAGACCCCGGGGAGCGAGAGCGGCAGCACCACCTTCCGGAACGCGCCCACTGGAGTGGAGTACAGGTCCTCGGCCGCCTCCACCAGCCGCCGGTCGATCTTCTCCAGGCTGACGTAGATCGGCAGGATCATGAAGGGGAGGAAGTTGTAGGTCAGCCCGCCGACCACCGCCAGGGTGGTGTCGAGCAGGCGCCCGCCCTCCGCCAGCAGGTGCAGGTGGCGGAGCACCCAGGCCGCCGGCCCCTCGTCGTTCAGGATGGTCTTCCAGGCGAAGGTGCGGACCAGAAAGGTGGTGAAGAACGGCAGCACCACCAGTCCCAGCAGCAGGTTCTTGAAGCGTCCCGCGCGGAAAGCGATCACGTAGGCCAGCGGGTACCCCAGCGCGATGGCCAGCAGGGTGGCGATCAGGGCGTAGCGGAAGGAGCGGAAGAAGTGCTGGCCGTAATTGGTGAGCGCCCGGTGGTAGCCATCCCACCAGGGCGCGTCGATGACGTGCACCGAGGTCTCTGCCAGGGTGATGATCGGCACCACGAAGAAGACGATGAGCCAGAGGATGCCCGGCGCGATGAGCAGGTAGGGGGCCAGGCGACTGCGCCTCGACCCCCCTGCCGCGGTGCCCGCCATGTGTCGTCAGGCTCCGATGGCGTCCTGGAAGATGCGGTTGAACTCGGTCTCTTCCTTCTCGTCGAGCGCCTTGAACACGTGGAGCCGGGCGCGGAGATCGTCCGGCGGGTTGACCAGCGGGCTCTTGGCCAGATCGGGGGCGATCTTGGCCAGCGCGGCGCCGGTGCCCTTCACGTCAGAGAGGTACGGCGCCGCCGCCACGATCTGGGCCGAGTGCACCGGCTCGTACACGTAGTTGATCCAGGCCATCGCCAGATCCTGCCGGTCGGACGTCTTGGGGATCAGCATATTGTCCGAGTAGAGCATGGCCCCTTCCTTCGGCGCGAGCCACACCAGGTCCGGGTTGTCGGCGTGCAGCCCCTGAATGTCTCCCGACCAGGCGAGCGCCACCGCGATGTTCCCCGCCGCCAGGTCCTCGGCGTAGTCGTTGCCGGTGAACTTGCGGATCTGACCGCTCAGCCGTGCCTTCTTGATCTTGGCGGCGGCGGCCCGTGCGTCGGCCACGGTCGCCTTGGTCGGGTCCTTCCCCATGCCCAGCATCACCAGCCCGATCGTGTCCCGCATCTCCGTCAGCATGGTGACCTGGCCCTTGAACTTCGGGTCGAAGATGTCGTTGACGCTGGTGAGCTCCCGGCCGGTCTTCTTCGGGTTGTAGCCCACGCCGGTCATGCCCGAGAGCCACGGCACGCTGTATTTCCGCCCGGCGTCGAAGCTGACATCCTTCACGTTGTCGACCAGGTTGGCCTTGTTGGGGAACTTGCTCCCGTCCAGGGCCGCGACGTATCCCAGGCGGATCAACCGGCCGGCCATCCAGTCCGTCAGGACGATGATGTCGCGGTCGACACTCTGGTTCCGTTTGAGCGGCTCGTCGATCTTGGCGAAGAACTCGTCGTTGTCGTTGATGTCCTCGGTGTACTCGACCTTGCTGCCGGTGGCTTTCTCGAATTCCGGGACGGTCTGCTTGTCGATGTAGAGCGGCCAGTTCGAGATCCGGAGCGTCCGTCCGCCCCCGGTGCCTCCAGCGGCCGCGGGCGCGCCGGCTGCCGGCGCGCCTTCCTTGCCGCCCCCGCAGGAGGCGAGGAAGCTCCCACCCAGCGCCAGCCCGCCGGCGCCGAGCGCCGTCCGTGCCAGGAAGCCTCGCCGGCTGATTGCCTGGCGGAGAAACTCGTGGAGCTGGTCATCCCGCGGATCCGAATCTCGGCGACTCATGGCTGCGCTCCTAAGGGTGGGGGGGAATCGTGGCGGGGCATCGGCATGGCCCGCTCGACGGTAGTCCGCAAATCAGCATCGACCGCGACCGGGTGACCGGCCGGCGGCAGCACTCGGGCGGCATCCATGTCCCAGCTGGCCCAGAGAATCAGGCCGGGGTGGAGACTGGGGAGCGACTGCTCGGGACCGATGTGGGCCACCACGTCGGTCCCGTCGGCCGCGCGCAGGGTACAGCGGACCACCGGACCCTGGAAGATGGCGTGCTGGAGGGTGAGGGGGACCGCGGCACCGGCGGCCGGCGCCCCCTCGGAGAGTCGGAGGCGCTCCGGGCGGACCATGACCGTCGCGGCCGACCCGACCGGCAGGGCCCACTCGCCGGTGGAGACCGACACGGTGCGGTCACCGGCGACGGTCACCATGGCCTGGCGACCGTTCGCCTGCAGCACGGTGGCCGGGAGCAGATTGGCGACCCCGATGAAGTTGGCGACGAAGACCGAGGTCGGCGAGTGGTAGATGGCCTCCGGCGTGCCGATCTGCTCGACCCGGCCCTCGTTCATGACCGCGATCCGGTCGGACATCGTTAGCGCCTCTTCCTGGTCGTGGGTCACGTAGATGAACGTGATCCCCACCTCGCGCTGGATCCGCTTGAGCTCGATCTGCATCGCCTGGCGCAGCTTGAGGTCGAGCGCCCCGAGCGGCTCGTCCAGCAGGAGCGCGCTGGGATAGTTCGCGAGGGCCCGCGCCAGTGCCACCCGCTGCTGCTGGCCACCGGACAGCTGGGCCGGCTTCCGCGCCGAGTATTGGGTCAGCCGCACCACCTCGAGCAGCTCCCGAACCCGCCGGCGGATCTCCTCGTCGCTCAGCTTCAGGCTGCGGGGCCCGAAGGCCACGTTGTCCGCGACGCTCATGTGGGGAAACAGGGCGTAGTGCTGGAAGACGGTGTTGACGTTCCGCCGGTAGGGCGGCACCCGGGAGACGTCCTTCCCCTCCAGCAGAATCCGACCCGCGGAGGGTTGCTCGAACCCGGCGATCATTCGGAGCGTCGTCGTCTTGCCGCAGCCGGAGGGGCCCAGCAGCGAGAAGAACTCGCCTCGTCCGATGGCGAAGTGGGCCTCCTCGACGGCGACATAGCTGCCGAACCGCTTGACCACGTGCTCCAGCGTGATGACGGGACCCGGAGCGGGCGACGCGGCGGACTCCCTCCGGGTGGGTCGGAGGCTGGCGGCGTCGAGTCTCTCTGGTGTGGTCATTCCCTGATCTTGGCGGATGGAAACTCAATCTGCCCCCAGCCCTGGGAGTTGACAACTGCCATTGGCAGGCTCAACCTCAAGCGGCAGGCATCGGGCGATCCCTCCGAGGCGATGGCATTCCCGAGTCCACCGGCACACAGGACGTAACCCTATGAGCACCACTCTCGTCTCCGGCGAGCGCGCCGGACGCGATCGTCTCCTCGGCTGCGCCCAGGAGATCGGCCAGGCCGAGATGGCCCGGCTCCTCGCCCGCACCCGCGGGTCCGCCGAGCTCTTCCAGCGGGCCCGCCGGATCCTTCCCTATGGCGTGGTCTCCTCGTTTCAGAAGATGCAGCCGTATCCGATCTACGTCAGTCGGGGCAAGGGCAGCAGGATCTGGGACCAGGATGGAGCGGAGTATCTCGACTTCCACGGAGGATTCGGCGCGATGGTGGTGGGCCACGCCCACCCGCGGGTCGTCGAGGCGATTCAGCAGGCGGCCAGCCGAGGCACTCATTTCGCCGTGACGACCGAGGCCGCGGTGGCCTTCGGCGAGGAGATCTGCCGCCGGTTCAAGCTGGAGATGCTGCGGTTCGCCAACTCCGGGACCGAAGCCACCATGGACGCGATCCGGGTGGCCCGAGCCGCCACTGGCCGGGACGTGGTCTGCAAGATCGAGGGGTCCTACCACGGGCACCACGACAGCGTGATGTTCTCGGTCATTCCCAACGCCGACACCATGGGTGGCCGGGAGCGGCCGGCGAGCGCGCCGGTCTCCAAGGGCATGGTCAAGGATGCCTCGAAGTACATCGAGGTGGTCCCCTTCAACGATGCCGTGCATCTGGAGCGGGTCTTCGCCGAGAAGGGCGGCGAGATCGCCTGCCTCATCATGGAGCCGGCCATGATGAACCTCGGCATCGTGGTGCCCCAGCCAGGGTACCTCGAGCGGGTGCGGGAGCTCTGCACCCGCTATGGGGTGGTGTTCATCTTCGACGAGATCAAGACCGGGTTCACCATCGCTCCGGGCGGCGCCTCGGAACGCTTCGGCGTGCAGCCCGATCTCATCTGCCTGGCCAAGGCCATCGCCGGCGGGCTGCCGGCGGCGGCGTTCGGCGGCCGGGAGGACCTGATGCGCCTGATCGAGCAGGGCGTCTCCCAGCAGGGCACCTACAACGGCAACCCGCTGGTGGCACAGGTGGGACTCGTGGTCCTCACCGAGGTGCTCACCGCCGAGGCCTACCGCCACTTCGCCCGGCTGGGCACCCGGCTGGCGCAGGGATGCCAGGCGGCGATCGATCGCTATCACATCCCGGCCCACACCGTCGATCTGGGCGCGAAGGGGTGCGTCTCCTACCGCCCCACGCCGATGACCAACTACCGGGACTTCCTGGAGACCACCCCCGAGCTCTTCGCCGCGTCCTACCCCTGGCTGCTCAACCGGGGCATCTTCATGACCCCCGGCGATGAGGAGCAGTGGACCCTGTCGGTCCAGCACACCGACGCCGACGTCGACCGCTATGTCGCGGTGTTCACCGAGTTCTGCGGGGCGCTGGCGGGGTAGGGGCGGCCCGTCATCCCGGGCCGGCCGTGCTGTCATCCCGAGCGCCCGTGCTGTCATCCCGAGCGTGGCTCTGTCCTCCCGAGCGGAGCGAGGGCTCTTCTCCAACGGATCGGACCACCGTGGCGGCGGGCCGGAACCGGCGGGCAAGATCCCTCGCTGC
>JBBSHB010000080.1:0-13422 GCA_038253515.1 Gemmatimonadales bacterium
ACATGACCGCCAGCCACTTCGTTCAGGACTTTGAAGGTTGGTTGAAGGGCAGCCCCGAATATGAGATCCACATCCTGGGCCAGTCCGGAGCCACGGACTCGCTCACCAGCTATCAGTGCGCCGGAGAACACGCCGGCGGCTACTACGCCTTCGACCAGAACACCCTGGACTGGACCGGCAGCGTGCTGCTCTTCACCCAGACCCAGTTGGACGCGTACAAGAGCCAGCATCCGGGGCAGAACTTCCGGATCGTCGCCTTCGAGGACGACGACGGCGCCTGCAGCATCCGGCTCGACGGCCAACGGTTCAAGACGTTTCAGAACACGCTGCAGAGCAGCTACCCCAACCTCACCGGGGGCAAGGACACGATCACCGGCGGGCTGACCAAGCTGGTCAAGCGGGCCAATGCGCTCCAGAAGATCCTGCGCGCGGCCTACTCGTTCATCACCTCGCAGGACGATCTGATCGGCAACGCCATCGAGGACGTGGTCGTGCACGAGTCCCACACCGGCTTCAACTGGATCGTGCGCGGGGAGAGCAACGTCACCAACGGTTGGCTCAAACTTCAGATGCGGTGAGCACCATGCGCGCATTCCACACCCGCGCGGCCCTCTGTGCCCTGTTCGTCGTCGCCGGATTGCCACGTCCCAGCGCAGCGCAATGGGCGGTGGCAGCGGAGATCGGGTCCGCGCGCTTCTGGGGCGGCTCGGCGGAGGTCAGCGGCGAACGCTCGTTCCGGCCCTACCGGCCCACGCTGGTCGGGGTTGGCCTGGGCTACTCGCGGGGCAACGTGGGCGTTGGAGTGCGCTTCCATTACGCCGGGTCCAGCCTCGCGCTGGAGGGAAAGGAGGCGGTCGTCGCCTCCAAGGGCGTCCTCGAGGTGTACGGCGTCTCGCCGGAAATCTCACTCGGGATCACCCGGCTCGGCCCGGAGAGCCGGGTGAGGGTCTACGGGGGACCGCTGATCGAGCTGTGGCGGCTGGCAGGGGAGATCTCCCACGTCCGGCTCGGCGTCGCGGCGGCATTCGGCTTGGAAGTGCCGCTCGGCAGTCGATTGGCCGGCACGATGCGGGCGGGATTGGCCGTCACCCCGGCGTCTCCCTTCGCCCAGGAGGACCTGGATCCGAGCTACGAGCCGCGGGCGCTCTGGCGCCGCACGCTCAGCGCCAGCCTGGCTTATCGGCTCTAAACTGCGCTAGTGCCGTTTGGCTAATTCCAGTAACACCCGCGGCTGATTTACCACCGAGGTAGGGGACGCAGGAGCCCATCACCCTTCCCCTTTACCACGGAGACACGGAAAAAGACGGAGTCACAGGGAGGAAGAAACAACAACGTGTTTCTCCGTGCGGTCTCCGTGTCCTCCGTGTCTCCGTGGTGAACTCATGCATCGGAATCCGGCCGCAGTGCGTCAGGCCGCCACCTGGCTGCCGCATTGCTCGCAGAATTGGCTGTCCGGGCCAAGCGGGGCGCCACAGCGGTCGCAGGTGCCGGCCACCGGAAACCGGCGGCCGCAGGAAGAGCAGAACACCGCGTCCGGCTCGGGCCGCGGGCCGCAGACCGAACACGACGGGGCGCCCCGCGACGTCGAGGTCGCAGCGGAGCGGAGGGCGCGAGCCCTGGCAGCGATCATGCCCTCAACGTCGTCGGGCACCGCCGCCGACTCGGCACGCAGCGCGTCCAGGGCGGCGGTGGTGCACCGGGACTTGAGCAGCTCGTAGTCCGCATCCGAGAGCTTGCCGGTCTCCCGGTCGAACTCGATCTCCTTGAGCGCGGCCAGGGCGATTCCCTTGGGCGTCTCCTCTGGATCGAGCGGCTCGAACACCGGGGGCGCACGTCTGGACGGGTGGAGCAGCGGCTGGAGCACCGTCCAGACCGCGGCGAGACCGACCAGCGCCGCCACCACCGCCTCCCAGGTCATCAGTCCTCGACCTCGTTCAGGGCGTGCTGGAGACGCTCGAGTTCCTCGGGACTGGGGCAGTGCCCCGGGCCTTCGACCGTCGGGGGTGGACTCCCCTCGGCCAATGCGGCGCGCCGGCGGCTGATCACCGCGAACAGCGCCACGCCCGCCGCCGCGATGGCGATGCCCGGCACAAAGTACCCGGCCAGATTGAACCCCTCGGGCTTGGGAGCCATCAGGGCCTTCTCGCCGTACTTGGCCACGAACGCGTCGAGGACCTGCTGCGCCGTGAGGCCCTTCTGCCGCAGGGCCAGCACCTCGCGGTGCAGCCGGGGAGAGTAGGTGCAGGAGAAGTCGGTGGTGCGGCAGGTGAAGACATCCAGGGTGCAGCCACAGTTGCAGGCCAGTCGCTGCTCGATCGCCTGAATCTCGGACCCGTTCTCCCGCGCATCCGTGGGCCGCCTCGGTCGACCCACCGCCTCGGGATCCCCCAGTGTGCCCATGGTGCCCCGGCCGGCAAGCGAGTCCTGAGCCGCGGCCGCCGCCATGCCCGCGCTCGATCCCCGCATCGGTCGGCTCAGGAGCGGCGACGCCAGCGCCGCGATCCCCATCCGGACAAAGGCACGGCGGCCGCGCCCCGCGGCGTCATCGCGCTCCATCATGCGTCATCCTTCCCGGCCCCGACCAGCGTCACCCGGTAGCCCGCCTGCGCCTGGCGCGGGGCGGACACTGTCGGCCCGCCGCCAGGCCACATCGTCAGAATCCCGCCAGAGGCCAGGACGAACCCGCCGAACCAGACCCACCAGACCAGCGGATTGATGTTGATCCGGTAGACCGCCCGCTCCGTGCCGTCCACCGCGCCGGCGAACACCAGATAGAGATCCTCCTGCAGGTTGCTGCGAATGCCGACCTCGGTGGAAGGCTCGAACGTCGGCCGCTTGAAGCTGTCCACGTGCTGCCGCTTCTCCGAGGTCAGCAGGCCCGCCTTGTGGCCGTCCTTCTCCACTTCGACCGTCGCGGCGGAGACCACCCGGTTGAGCGCCTCGTACTGCGAGATGCCGACGTGGGTAAACCGATACACGTGGCCGAACGGGCTGCGGAGCTCCACCGACTCCCCGGGCCGGAGGGTCGCTTCCTGCTGCACCTTGAACGCCATCCCGGCGAAGGCCGCGAAGTAGATCAGGATGCCGGCATGCACCACGTAGCCGCCGTATCGGCGACGGTTCCGCGCGACCAGACGGGCAAAGGCGACCGGGGTCGATTCGCCGTGCATCCGCCGGCGAGCCCGCACGCCGCGATAGAACTCCTGCCCGATGGTCCCGGCCACGAAGGCGGCGAGCGACAGCGCCATGAGCGGGTAGAGGTCGCGCATGCCGCCGGCCAGGAGCGCGGCCAGCGCGAGCCCGCCAGTCGCGAGCGGCCCGACGAACTGCCGCCGCAGATTGGCCGCCGACGCCTTCCGCCAGGCGATCAGCGGCCCCACCCCGGTCAGCCCCAGCAGGAGCAGGCCGAGCGGGACGTTCACCCGGTTGAAGAAGGGCGGGCCGACCGTGATCTTGGTGCCCCGCACCGCCTCGGAGAGAATGGGGAAGAGCGTTCCCCACAGCACCGAAAACGCGATCCCCACGAACAGCAGGTTGTTGAACAGGAACGCGGCCTCCCGGCTCAGCATCGATTCGAGCTGGACGTCGGCCTCGAGCAGCGGCCAGCGGGTGTACAGCAGCGTGAACGACAGTACGGCGGCCAGCACCAGAAAGCTCAAGAAGAAGTAGCCCACGTTCGACTGGGTGAAGCTGTGCACGCTCGCGATCACGCCCGATCGGGTGATGAAGGTGCCGAAGATGCTGAGCAGGAACGTCCCCACGATCAGCCCCAGGTTCCACCGCTTGAGCATCCCCCGCTTCTCCTGGATCATCACCGAGTGGAGGAACGCGGTCATGGTGAGCCACGGCAGGAGGCTCGCGTTCTCCACCGGATCCCAGGCCCAGTAGCCGCCCCAGCCGAGCTCCACGTACGCCCACCACATGCCCAGGGTGATGCCGATCGACAGGAAGAGCCAGCTCACCAGCGTCCACTTGCGGATCGCCTGGATCCAGCCGGTATCGAGCCGGCGGGACAGTAACGCCGCGATGGCGAAGGCGAACGGGATGGTGATGCTGATGTAGCCCAGATAGAGCATCGGCGGGTGGATCACCATGCCGACGTTCTGCAGTTGCGGGTTGAGCCCTCGGCCGTCCGCCGGGGTGAAAGGCAGGCGCTCGAACGGATTGGAGCCGAACAACATCACGCTCACGAAGAAGGCCACCACGGCGGAAGTGACGCCCGCCACGTAAGGCATCAGCTCCGAGTACCGGCGTGGCGTCAGCAGCTGGGCCAGGCTCGCGAAGAGCGAGAGGACCACCGCCCAGAAGAGCAGCGAGCCCTTCTGTCCGGCCCAGAAGGCGGAGACGATGAAGTACGGCGGCAGGTTCCGGCTGGTGTAGGCGGCCACGTATTCGATGTTGAAGTCGTGGCTGATGAGGCCCTTCCAGAGCGATATCGAGGCCACCACCAGGCAGCCGAAGATGGCGTACACCGCGCGCACCACGGTGGCCGACAGCTCCGGCCGCCCTCGCCAGCGCCCGGTGAAGGCGATCGCGACACACCAGAGTCCGAGGAGGAGCGCGACCCAGAGCGCGAACTGTCCCAGCAGCGTCATCGGCAGGATCTCAGGCCTTGGGAACGGCCTCGTAGCGGGAGCCGCACTTGGCGAGCACGTCGGTGGCCCGGATCACTCCGTCTCGACCGAGCCGACCCTCGACCACGACCTCGATGTCGTTGGCGTCGGTGAAGGTGTCCGGCACCAGACCGCGGTAGGTGACCGGATAGGTCTTGACCCCGTCGGAGACCTTGAAATCGATCCTGCGGTTCGCGTTGTCCCGGCGGACCGAGCCCGGCACCACCCTGGCGCCGACCTTGAAGCCGACGTTCTCGACGAAGGTGGGGTCGTTCGCGGTCTTGGCGGCGAGCTCGGCAGGCGTCAAGAAGTAGACCCCGGTCTCCTTCACACCCTCGGCGATGAGGAACCCCACGCTCCCGACGATGAGCGCGGCGCCCAGCAGGAATTTGTGACCAGCCTTCATGAAGCGCTCCACGGGGACCGGCGATGTGGGGGGCGACCCACCGGTGAATCTAGCAAGGTTGCAGCGGTCGGTGGTCCGGACCGAGCTACCGGTCTCCCGGCGCGGCGCGCCCGTCCCGGGCCCACGCGAGGGCCGCGGATACCGCCCGGGTCCAGCCGCGCCGCAACCGCTCCCGCTCGACCCCGGTGCTCCGCGGCTCGAACCGGTCGAAGCGCCGCCCGCCCAGGAACTCCCCCGTATCGCGCCAGACGCCGAGCGCGATACCCGCCAGGCCCGCCGCGCCGAGCGCGGTGGTCTCCACCATGTCGGGGCGTTCCACCGGCACGCCGAGCACGTCCGCCTGGAACTGCATCAGCCAGTCGTTGGCCGCGGCGCCTCCGTCGACCCGGAGTGCCGGGACCCGGATGTCGCCGCTGGCCAACATCGCCTCCAGCAGATCGGCGCTGCTGAACGCCATGGCCTCGAGCGCCGCGCGGACCAGGTGAGCGCGGCTGGTGCCCCGGGTGATGCCGGTGATGGTCCCACGTGCCTCCGGTTCCCAATGGGGCGTGCCCAGCCCCACGAAGGCCGGAACGAAGTGCACACCGCCGGTGTCGGAGACCGTGCGTGCCATGCCGTCGGTCTCCTGCGCGCTCGCGATGAGACCCAGCCCGTCACGCAGCCACTGGACGGCTGCCCCCGCGATGAAGACACTGCCTTCCAGCGCGTAGGCCGGCTCGCCGCGCGGACCGCAGGCAGCGGTCGCGAGCACCCCCGGCGCCGGCTCGGGCAGGCGCTGACCGGTGTATACGAGGAGAAAGGCACCGGTGCCATACGTGTTCTTGGCCAGCCCCTCGAGACAGCACCCCTGGCCGAACAGCGCGGCCTGCTGGTCGCCCGCGAGCCCGGCGATCGGGAGACTGATCCCCAGGTGCTCCCGATCGGTCTCGCCGACGGGTCCGGAGGACGGCACGATCGCGGGGAGGATCTCGCGCGGCACGCCGAACGTCCGCAGCAGCTCGGGCTCCCAGTCGCGGGCGGCCAGGTCGTAGAGCAGCGTGCGGGAGGCGTTGGTGTGATCGGTGACGTGCGCGCGGCCACCGGTGAGCCGGGCGACCAGCCAGCTCTCCACGGTGCCGGCGGCCAGCTCCCCCCGCTCGGCGCGGCCGCGGAGCGCCGGATCGCGCAGCAGCCACTCGAGCTTGGTCGCGGTGAAGTACGGATCGGCCACCAGACCGGTGCGGCGGCGGAGCATCGGCTCGAGCCCGGCCTCGCGCAGCTCGCGGCAGCGATCCGCCGTGCGGCGGTCCTGCCAGACGATCGCCGGCGCCACGGGCGCCAGCGTGCGCCGATCCCACAGCACCGCGGTCTCGCGCTGGTTGGTGATCCCCAATCCCACCGGCCGCTCGCCCGCCGCGGCGAGCGCCTCGCGCATCGCCTCGAGCGAGACGCGGACGATCTCTTCGGCGTCGTGCTCCACCCAGCCGGGTCGCGGGTAGTACTGGGTGAACTCGCGGTAGCCCCGGCCAAGCAGGGTGCCGTCCTGATGGATCAAGAGGGCGGTGGAACCGGTGGTGCCTTGGTCGAGGGCGAGGATGGAGGCCACGAGTACCGGGATCCGGCGGCGGCTAGGCGGAGGCGGATGGGTGGGGGACGGCTGAAGCCTGGTCGGAGACCGACGCGCGGGACAGATCGCGCGGGGCGAACACCCCGCGATCGGTGATGATCGCCGTCACCAGCTCGGCCGGCGTCACGTCGAACGCCGGGTTCCACACCCCCACCCCGGCCGGCGCAGCCGCGTGGCCGTGCCACCTGGTGAGCTCGTCGGCGCCGCGCTCCTCGATCGGGATCGCCGCGCCGTCCGGGGTCGCAGGGTCCACCGTCGAGGTCGGCGCCGCGACGTAGAACGGCACCCCGTGCGCTCGCGCGGCGAGCGCGACGCCGTACGTGCCGATCTTGTTCGCCACGTCCCCGTTGGCCGCGATCCGGTCGGCCCCGACGATCACGCAGGTGACGTCCCCACGGCGGAGCCGGCTCGCCGCCATCCCGTCGGCGATGACCGTCACGGGGATCCCGGCCCGGGTGAGCTCCCACGCCGTGAGCCGGCTCCCCTGCAGCAGCGGACGGGTCTCATCCGCGATCACCCCCACGCGCCGGCCGGCCTGGTGCGCGGTGTACACGGGTGCGAGGGCAGTGCCGATGCCACCGGTGGCCAGCGCGCCCGCGTTGCAGTGGGTGAGCACCAGCGGCTCTTCACCCAGGAGCGCCAGGCCGGCGGCGCCGATCCGGGCGCACATGGCGCGGTCCTCGTCCCAGATGGCACGTGCCTCGGCCAGGAGCGCGTCCCGGAGGTCTTGCCCCTGGGCCGCCGCGTCCTTGGCGCGGCAGACCATGCGGTCCAGTGCCCACCGCAGGTTGACCGCGGTCGGACGGGTTGCGCCGAGAGTCGCGGCAGCCGCCTGGACGCCGGCGAGCGTGTGGCTGGTTCGCGTTTCGAGCGTCACCCCCATCGCCGCCGCGATGCCGATGAGCGGGGCGCCGCGCACCCGCAGCATCCGGATCGCCTCGGCCACCTGCTCCACGGTCTCCAGATCGAGGTAGCGCTCCTGGTCCGGCAAGAGCGTCTGGTCGAGGATTCGCACGCCCAGATCTCTGGTCCAACCAATCGGTGTCGGCATCGTCATGCCGGGAAGATAGTGCCCACGCCCCTCGACACGGGACCCGAGGAGAGGCAGACTTGCAGATTGTCCCAGGCCACCGCCGCTCCACGTCCTCCTTCATTCAGTGGTCATCATGGCCTTCTCGACGCTGCTCTTCGACCTTGCTGATGGAATCGCGCGAATCACGGTCAACCGCCCGGACAAGCTCAACGCTTTGAATGCCGCCGTCATCGCCGAGCTGGACGAGGCTGTGACCCGGATCGAGACCGATGCCGCCGTGCGCGGCGTCATTCTCACCGGGGCCGGCCCCAAGGCGTTCGTGGCCGGCGCCGACATCGGGGAGGTCGGCGGCCAGGGCGCCATGGACGGGCGAGCCCGGTCGCTGGCCGGGCAGGCGATGATGCGGCGGCTGGAACGCTGCGGCAAACCGGTCATCGCCGCCGTCAACGGGTTCGCCCTCGGCGGTGGGTGTGAGCTCGCCATGGCGTGTCATCTCCGGATCGCGAGCGAGGGCGCCAAGTTCGGCCAACCCGAGGTGAAGCTGGGCATCGGACCCGGCTACGGCGGCACGGTCCGGCTGCCGCGCCTGGTCGGCCGTGGCCGCGCCCTCGAGCTCCTCCTGACGGGTGAGATGATCGACGCCCAGGAGGCACTCCGCATTGGGCTGGTCAACCGGGTGGTGCCCGCCGAGCGGCTGCTGGACGAATCCGCCGGGCTCCTTCGTGTGATACTCGAGAACGGGCCGCTCGCCGTCCGCGCCTGCCTGGAGTCGGTGGACGCCGGGCTGGGGATGGGCCTGGACGACGCCCTCTTGTTCGAGGCCAACTACTTCGGCCTGCTCTCCGCCACCCAGGACATGCGAGAGGGAACCCGGGCCTTTCTGGAGAAGCGGAAGCCGTCCTTCGAGGGCAAATGAGCCTGCAATTTCACCTCCGATCCGGCTATTTTTGGGTGATGCCCGAGAAGGCCTCTGGATGGGCGATGGCCGCCGTGATCCTGGCGGCGTGTGGCGAGCGCGAGCGTCTCACCTTCCCCACCGGCAGCGACGGTAGCGGACCGGTCACCGAAATTCTGACCCCCGCTGTCGATGACAGCATTGTCCGCGAGGGCGATCCCTTTGTCCTGAGTGGACGGGCATCCGACCTCGATGGCGTGGACTCGGTGTACTTCGACATCCAAGGTGTGCCCCAGGACGCCACGCCGCTGAAGGCCAGCGGAGCCGACACCACGTTCTTCGGTGTTCCGATCTCCACCACCGGCCACTCCGGCGCCACTGTGGTCGTGCGGATTTACGCCGTGGATCTCCTGGGTCAGCAGGGCGCTCCGGCCCGCCGCCAGTTTCGCATCCAATAGTGCGGCTTCGCCGGCTGGTGGCGCGGGGGTTTCGCAACCTGGCGGACCTCGAGTGCGAGCCGCCCGAGGCCGGCGCGGCGGTCCTCGGCAGCAACGCGCAGGGCAAGACCAGCCTGCTCGAGGCCATCTACTACTCCGTGCTCTTCCGCTCGTTCCGCGGAGCGCCGGATCAGGAGGTGGCGCGGTTCGACGGGCCGGGGTTTCAAGTGGAGGCCGACGTGGCCGGCGGGGCGGTGCAGACGCTCGTCACCACGTACCAGGCCGCGGGTCGCCGGAAACGGATTCTGCTGGACGGCGAAGAGCCCGCCCGTCTGGCGGATGCCGTGGGTTCCTGGCTGGCGGTCGTGTTCCTACCGACCGATGTCGGACTCGCGTCGGGTCCCGCGAGCGAGCGGCGGCAGTACCTGGACCGGCTGCTCTCCCTGGCGTCCCGACCGTACCTGCGAGCACTCTCCCGCTACCGGGCGGCGCTCGCCCAGCGGAACAGCGCGCTGCGGCAGGGCCGCGACGAAATCGTTCGGGCATTCGACGCGCCGCTTGCCGCGGCTGGGGCGGAGGTGGTGCAGGCCCGGTACCTGTGGGCCGTCGACGCCGCCGAGCAGTTCGCCGGGGAGTTCGAGTGCCTGGGGGAGCGGGGTGCGGCGCGACTGGTCTATCGGGGCGCGGAGGAGCTGGCGGACCCGGCGTCCTGGCCCGCGGCGCTCGAGGCCGTGGTGCCGCAGGACCGGGCGCGGCGAATGACCACGATTGGTCCGCACCGCGACGACCTGGTGCTCGACATCGGCGGGAAGGCGTTGCGCGACTTCGGCTCGACCGGGCAACAGCGGAGCGCCGCGGTTACGCTCAAGCTGCTGGAGCTCACGGCGCTGCGGGGGGCGTGCCACACCGAGCCGGCCTTGCTGCTCGACGACGTCTTCGCCGAGCTCGACCGCGAACGGCAGCGCCGTCTGGCACACCGACTTCTGGACGAGAGCAGCCGCCAGGTGTTCGTCACCGCTCCTCGTCCCGACGAGCTGCCGCCCGATCTCGTCCTGCCGGTCTGGTCCGTGGACGCCGGGAGGCTGGAGCAGTGACCGAGAAGCGCCGTCCCACCACGCTGGCCGACGCCCTGGCGAGCTACCTGCGGCAGTCGGGTTTCTCCAAGCGGATGCAGCAGGCGGGCATCATCGAGGAGTGGGCGAGCCTGGTGGGTCCTCAGATCGCGGCGGTCACGGCGCCGGAGTCGGTCACCCAGGACGGCGTGCTCCGGGTTCGCGTGGCCACCGCGCCGTGGGCCAACGAGTTGAGTCTGATGACCCCCAAGATCCTGGCCCGGCTCAATGCCGGCCGGACCGGGAGAGTGAAGGAAATCCGCTGGGTGCCCGGTCTCCTGGACCGGCCCCGGCCCTGAGCGATGGAGACTATGGCCAAGAATCCGAACGCCGTCGCGGACGGCAAACCCGACTACCAAGCCGAATCGATCCAGGTCTTGAAGGGACTGGATGCCGTACGCAAGCGCCCCGGGATGTACATCGGGTCGACCAGCGAGAACGGCCTGCATCACCTGGTCTACGAGGTGGTGGACAACTCGATCGACGAGGCGCTCGCCGGCCACTGCGACTCGATCACCGTCACCATCCACGCCGACAACTCGATCACCGTCTCCGACAACGGGCGCGGCATCCCGGTGGACATCCATCCCACCGAGAAGATGTCGGGCGTCGAGGTCGCGCTGACCATGCTGCACGCGGGCGGCAAGTTCGACAAGAACACCTACAAGGTGTCCGGCGGCCTCCATGGAGTCGGCGTGTCGGTGGTCAACGCGCTCAGCGAGCGGCTCGAGGTGGTGGTCGACCGCAACGGCAGTCGGTACCGGATGGCGTTCGTGCGGGGCAAGACCGTCAAGAAGCTCGAGATCCTCGGCAAGGCCCGGGGCACCGGCACGACCGTCCGCTTCAAGCCGGATCCCGAGATCTTCACCGTGCTCGAGTTCCATTACACGACGCTGGCGGACCGGCTGCGGCAGCTCGCATTCTTGAACAAGGGCATCACGATCACGATCAAGGATGAGCGCGAAGGCGAGAAGAAAGAGGAGACCTTCTTCGCCAAGGGCGGCCTCGTGGAATTCGTGCAGTGGCTCACCCGCAACAAGAAGGCCCTCCATCCGAAGCCGATCGCCTTCACCGCCACCAAGGACGACGTCGAGGTGGACGTCGCGCTGCAGTACGAGGACGGCTACAACGAGAACACCTTCACCTTCGTGAACAACATCAATACCCACGAAGGCGGCACCCATCTCACCGGGTTCAAGGCGGCGCTCACCCGGACCATCAACGACGTCGCCAAGCGCCGGGACTTCCTCAAGAAGGAGGACTTCACTCTCTCGGGCGAGGACATTCGCGAGGGGCTCACCTGCGTGCTCCATGCCAAGGTGCTGGAGCCGCAATTCGAGGGACAGACCAAGACCAAGCTGGGCAACTCGGAGGTCGAGGGCATCGTCAAGACGCTGGTCAACGAGCACCTCGGCAACTACCTCGAGGAGCACCCGCCGGTCGCCCGGGCCATCATCGAGAAGGCCGTGAGCGCGGCCCGGGCCCGCGAGGCCGCGCGGAAGGCGCGCGACCTGGTCCGCAAGAAGTCCGGGCTGGAGAACATGGTGCTCCCCGGCAAGCTGGCCGATTGCTCGATCGACGACCCGGCGCACTCGGAGATCTATCTGGTGGAGGGCGATTCGGCCGGCGGCAGCGCCAAACAGGGCCGCAACCGCTCGTTCCAGGCGATCCTGCCGCTCCGGGGCAAGATCCTCAACGTGGAGAAGGCCCGGATCGACAAGATCCTCGGCAACGAGGAGATCCGCGCCATCATCACGGCGGTCGGCACCGGCGTCCGGGAGGACTTCAAGCTGGAGGACGCGCGCTATCACAAGATCATCCTCATGACCGACGCCGACGTCGATGGAGCCCACATCCGGACCCTGCTCCTCACCTTCTTCTTCCGCCAGATGCAGGAGCTGATCGAGGCGGGGTACGTGTACATCGCGCAACCGCCGCTGTACCGGGTGGCCAAGGGGAAGGAGGAGTTCTACGCCTACACCGAGGTCGAGCGCGACGAATACGCCAAGCGGATGAGCAACGGCGAGGGGAAAGGCTCCATCAACATCCAGCGCTACAAGGGCCTGGGCGAGATGAACCCGGAGCAGCTCTGGCGCACGACCATGGACCCGGCTTCCCGCACCATTCTGCGGGTCACCATGGAGGATGCGGTCGAGGCCTCCAAGCTCTTCGACGAGCTCATGGGCGACGAGGTCGAGCCGCGCCGCCAGTTCATCGAGCGGAACGCGAAGTACGTGAACAATCTGGACGTCTGAGGGCCGATGTCGGAACTCGCCCCTCTATTCCGGTAGGTCAGTTCATCCAGCCACTCCCACTGAGACTGCGCGATGATCTCCCGCTCGGCTGCCAGGCTGGCACCCCGCGCCTCTGGTCTCGTAGGAGCGATCCCCAGAGCCGCGGCGTAGGCGTCTAGCCCCCGGCGATCCTGCGGGCTGGCAATGGCCTCGGTTGGCGCGACGATCCACGCCAGGGCCGCCATCGCCACGACGGCACAATGGCGGTAATAGGACTCATACCGAGGCAGCTGGCACGCCGCGACATCAGTAGATTGTTGTCTCGCACCACAGTCCCGAGCAGTTCGCCTGCACACAGAGGCAAGGTCGGAGCTGTCCGTTCGTGGTGAGCTCACCGAGCCGTAGCAACACGTCGCCAGCATCTAGGTAACTGTATGGTTCCCATCCCTTGTCCCTCAGCGCCACGCGTGACCCAGGCACGTAGATAGACCTGGACGGCTGGAGCTGGTTGCGATGAGAGTGGCGCTATAGTATTATCCAGGGAGGATAATATTGTGGCCGGGCATCCAAGGGTGGTCCTAGTGACGAGCCACGCCGACCTGCTGCTCCTTTTGGGGTATCACGGTACACGAGTTGAATATGGATCGGGCTACTATGCCTAGTTCGAGATCCAGCAAGTGAAGGTGACAGGGGCCCGCCCGCATGGCCTGAAATACTCGTTCACGTTCCACGGCCCGGATAATGCGCGGTTGGTGGGACACGATAACAGCCACACTCCGCAGGCCACGCGCAAGGGCGTGAAGCGGTCCCGCGCCACTGTATCGGACCACCGCCACCGCCATCCCCGGGATAAGGGACAATCATACGCGTACAGGGGGGCGGTGCCGCTGATCACGGACTTCTTCGCTGACGTGGACCGGTATCTGGTTCACGCCGGTATCAAGCCCTAGCAGGCTGCTGAAAAACGGGTGACGAAGTCTGGCGCGGAGGTCACGCGCGATGTATCGTGGCGCGACCTCAACGCCAGGAGCGCGCGATGCGGGGAGCCGAGCCGGGCCAGCGGGTGATGTTCAGCTACGTCGATCT
>JBBSHB010000081.1:0-13332 GCA_038253515.1 Gemmatimonadales bacterium
CCGAAGATGCGGAATTGCCCCTGGCCCGAGAAGCCCAGCAGGTACAGCAGGTTGAGCGAGCTCTGGTCGGAGATCTCCGCGCCGTACTCGATGTTATAGGCGACGTCGAGGAGCTGGCCCAGCGGCGACGCGTGGCCGCCCGGGACCCGGCTCTCGATCCACTGGAGGATCGAGAGGTGATCCAGGGCGTACCCGACCGAGGTGTAGTTGTTGTACGTGGTGGGGTAGCTGGCGCCCGAGAGATCGGCGTGCATCACCTGCCAGATCTGCTTCACGGCGTCGGTAGTCTCGGCGAAGGTCTGCCGCCGGCCGCCGAAGTAGTAGAACGGCTCGGTGCCGTTCTGCTCCGCGGCGAGCAGGTTGTCGAGTCCCAGGCCGAGCTCCTGGGCGAGGTGGCGGATCTCCTTGTGGGATTGATCGATCAGCTCGCCGCCGTGCTCGGCGATCTGCCCCTCCTTGAATTCGCCCCGGAGGGACCAGCAGCGGCCGCCGAGGCGGGTGTTGCCCTCGTAGACCGTGGCGATCACCCCTGCCTGCCGGAGCCGGTAGGCACAGGTCAGGCCGGCGAGACCCGCGCCCACGATCGCCACCCGGGGCGCGCTGATCACCCGCGTCCGGCGGACCATCTCCGGCAACCCGGTGAGAGCCACACCAGCCAGCGCGCCGGCCTGGAGGAACTCCCGACGGCTGATCCGGTCGCGATGCTGCCGATCGAGGATTTCGTCGACCGGCCGGCCGGTCTCCAGGGATTCTCCGGCGACGCGGACGGCATGGATGAGCTTGTCGAACAGCGGGGTATGTGCCATACGTTACTCCGGTGGATCCGGCGGGGCGCCCCCGAAGGCGGGGGACGACGGCGGCGGCGATCCGATATTTAGCGTCCGGGCCGGCGCTCTGCCAGCGGTCCCACTCTGGCAGCGCCCTGACGAATCGGTATAATGAGGTTCGGAGGTCCCCATGCCCTTGTCGTCCCCGCGTTCGATCGCGGCCCTCGCGGCGTTGTCGCTCTGCTTCGGGGGCTGCTCCGCCGACAATCCGGTGCAGCCGACCATCGAAACCCCGGTCTCGGGTGGAGCGATTCTCACTTCCTTCGACCGGCTGACGCTCTCGCGCGGCGAGCGTTCGTCCTTTGGGGCCTCGCTGGTTGGCTCGGCCGGCCGGCTCAGCTCGGAGGGGCTCACGTTCATCCCGCGGGCCGGATCGGTGACACGGATCAGCGGCGCGCATGGTCGGGTGGAGGTGCGGGGGATCGCCGCGGGCCGGACCTGGATCATCGTCCAGAGCGCCGACGCGGCGGATTCGGTCGAGGTGATCGTTCAATAGCCCGGGAGCCGGCCCGCCTCAGACGAGGACTACTCTCAGCCCCACAGCCACGCCGCACCCCACTCGAATCCCCATGCGCGTTCATTAGGACTTTGGCGCCGCGCACCGGCCGAGAGAGCATAGTCACGCTCGAAGCCGGGACCGGAAAGAAACGTCTCGACGCATCCGTGTTTCCCGCAGTAACACGCCGGCGGAACGGCTCGCGCCTTTTCCGTCATCCAGGGCAGAGGGTTGTGACTCCATTCCACGTCGTGGTCACGCCCGCGCAGCTCGGCCTCGACGAGGTGCCAGTACCATCCCACATCGCCGGCGCCATGGATGAGGACGTAGGTGGCTGGCATCAATCACCCACAGGTGCCGGCTCAGCGACTCGGTGCCGGCCGGACCATGGCGTCGAACGCCGCCGTCTGTACCCGTCCGCCCCGCTTCACCTGGACCCAGACGCGGTACCGCCCCGGTTGAGGGAAGGCGTAGGGAAAGGAGATTCGGCCGCCGGGGAAGGAGTGCGTCATGGCCGCCATCGCGGAATCCTGGGCCGCTATGCGCGAGCCGATGGCGCCGGTGGCGGTGTCGCCCTGCCGGCGGAGGGTGAAGGTCGCCTGCGCCGCCGCCGAGACCGTCCCCATGGGGTGCAGATGAATGAAGACGGCGCCGTCGTCCCGGGCTACCACCGCGTGTCCCGGCATGCCGAGATAGGGCTCGAGTGACGCTGGCCGTCCGTCCGGCTCCCCCACCGTGAAGCGCAATGTCGCCGGAGCGCCCGCGACCAGCGGAGCGTTCCCGTGGATCCAGGTGATGGTGGCGCCGTCGGGCAGGATTGCCCGGTCGGCGGCGGGGGAGCCGAGATAGATCGCGTCGTCCCCGGCCGAGTCTCCTCGAGCGGGGAGAGTTGGGCCCGGGAGATCGACACTCGCGACCAGCGTTTTGGCAAAGCCGCTCTCGTGCACGAGGTCGGCGAAGACCCGGTACCGGCCGGCCGGAAGGGCGGGAAGCGCAACGTCGAAACGCACCGAGTCCACGGTGACCGGATGAACGTGCGCGAACGCGCCCATGTCCGACTGACGGATGAGGAACAGGTGCATCAGCTTGCCATGGTCGGTCACCAGCGGCGGCCAGGCGCGTTGGCCATGCTGCTTGAGCCATACCGAGTCGGCCCGCATGGCCCACCCGGAGTCCATGATCTCGAGCCGGAGCATCCGACGCGGGCTGGTCCCGATGACCGTGGCCGCCGCGGGAAACGGTCGGTAGATCCGCTCGCGAAAGCCGCGGTCCTCGCTGTCCCACCAGGTCCATCCGCCCAGGAGCAGGAGCCCGACGATCAGGGCGCTCCCCACCATGGCGCCTCGCGCACCCCAGATGCGTCGCCGGCTGGGCGCCTCGCCAGGAGGCAGAACGCCCTCCCGCACCGCCGCGCCGGCGATGGTCACGATGCCGGCAAAGAGGAACAGGCCCAGCCCGCCGAGCACGATGCCGAGCGAGCGCTGGAGCGGCAGTCGCCGGCTTGGCACGGCGGCCACCGGGATGATGGCCGTGCCGGCTCCCTTGGCTCCCCTGACGGCGACGGTGACGCTATTCGAGCCCGGCGCCATGATCCAGAGCCGGGTGGCGTACCAGTCTCCGCCGCCGACGGGCTGGGCCACGTCCGGCGGAGGGGTGCCCGCGCTGGCGTCGAAGAGGTTCACCATGGCGGTGACCTGCTCGGGTCTGGCGTCCACCACCTGGACGTTGATATCGGCGATCCCGGGAATCACGCCCGGCAGGCGGACGTACACCACGATGTGGTAGGGTCCCGCGGTCCCCTCGTACCAGACGTCGGGGCTGCCCACGTGGGCGGAGCAGAGCGCGACCAGGCCCGCGAGACCGAAGATGCGAGTGGCCGAGCGGCTCATCGCATGACCCGCGACATCCCGTTCCCCCACCAGAGCCCGACCCGTGCCGACCCTACGGCGAAGAGGACCGCGAAGGCCAGGCCACGGGCGAGCGCCGGACCGTAGAGATTGCCGGCGGCATCCTTCGGCACACCCCAGAACCGGTGCTGCCAGGGCCCCGGCCGCACCATGTATGGCCACTGATCGGCCGCGAAGAAGAAATTCCTCGCGGCGGGAGAGAGCAGGAACTCCCCGAAGTACCACTGGACCGCAACCAGCAGCGACAGGAACACCAGGCCCAGCCCCACGGCCAGCAGCCAGTCGTGGTGCCGGCCGACTCGCTGGAGCAGCAGATCGATCGCGAGCGCGGGAATGATCAGCAGCAGGGGGAACTCGGGCGGCACCATGTGGGTGACCCGGGTGTAGATCGGCGCCAGCTTGGCCTGGGCAGGAAAGAGCTGGAGGATCCACAGCATGGCCAGGATGAGGCCCATATACACCGCGGCGCTGGCGGTCGCCGACAGCCGCAGCCGGCCCGACCGGCCCAGGGCGACGAGCAACACGGGGAAGGCGCCGGCCGCCACCTGATAGAAAAGCGGCTGGTGCATGTCGTTCGGGCGGCTGGCGTACTCCGAGATCATCGTCGCCACCATGACCACCAGCAGGCCCCCGTCAAAGGCGAATGCTCGGGCGAGCTTCCTTACCTCTCCAGTACCCGTGGCCCGATTCTGCGCCGCGAGCAGCAGAAGCATCCCGCCGAGGACGACGGAGATCATCCCCACGGCGAGCACCATGTGGGGTGGACTCATGATCTTGACGTCGAGACCGTAGGCGTTGTGCCACCAGTCGTCGAACGGGGCCGAGGTGATCATCACGAAGGTGCCCCAGATGGTGACCCACGCACCCAGCGGTCCGCGGAACCCCCAGAAGCGCACCGACTCAGCGCGCTGCCGGGCCGAGCCGGCGAAGGTGGTGTGCAGCACGAGCCAGCCGCAGCTCACGCCGGCGACGATGGCGCCGAGCTGTTCCAGGAGGTGCGGCAGGGTCCAGAAGGTGTCTCGGCCGACTGTCTTATGCCAGGAGATGTCCCAGAGGATCCCGACGACGATGCCGACAGAGGAGAGCAGCACCGCGGAGAGCGGCCAGGCGACGGCCGCCGTGGGTTGCGCTGTGATGGCTTGGGCCTGTGCGTCGGGGGGGCCGGGGCGGGGCGATTCGGTAACGACGGTTGCCATCGATCGAGAGCCGGGCGTCGGGATGAGAGCAATCTAGTCGCGCTTGCCCTCCAAGGTGCGCTTGATGACAGCCAGCCCCTGATCCATCATCGCGGCGATGCCCGGGGCGACCTCATGAGGCAACAAATCGGCAGGACGCGTTGCGATGAGGCGAAGGGTCATGGCTCCGTTCCTCGAAAGGGCAGGCCGAGCTGCTCGAGCGTCGAGCGGAAGCGTGGGTGCTCGCGGATCGGATCCAGCGCGGGGTTCCAGAGGTTGAGCACCGAAAACAGGGTCGCGTGGGTCTTCAATGCCTCCACCGCGCCCAAGGCGGCCGCCGTGTCGCCCAGCAGGATGAACCAGTTCATACGGTAGGCAGCGCTGAAGTTCCAGGGGGCGGTGCCAGGTATGCTCGCGAGTAAGGTCAGCGCATCCCGCCGCCGCACGGGATCGGCTACGCCCCGAATTATCGGGCTGTATGCCTGGGGGTCGAGGCCGGCCGACTGGGCGCCTCGCCGCGCCGCCTGTTGCGCCGAGTCGTAGCGTTTCGCGTTCAGCTCGGTCCACATCCGCCACATGTAGGGGAGTGGCAGGGTCGGTCCGAGCTCAGACGCCAGCCGGAGCATGGCCGCGGCGGAGTCGTACTGGTGCACGAACAGGAGGGCGGTGCCGCAGGTCGCCGCCGGAATCGGGGCGAGTGGATCGAGCCGGCGTGCCCGCTCCAGCCACGGTAGCGCGGACTTGGCCTGACCGCTCCAGAAGAGAAACTGCCCGTACTGTTGGACGGTCTCCGGGTCGTTCGGCGCCAGGGCCAGCGCGTGATGATACGACTGCTCGGCGTCGGCCCACTCCAGCCGGTCCCGGTGGATGTTGGCGAGGACGGTGTAGGCCGGACCCAGCGTGCTGTCGAGCGCCAGCGCTCGCCGCGCGGCGCGCTCCGCCTTGGGCAGCGCCTCCGCGTAGGAGCTGAGGTAGAAGGCCGGGAGCAGCTCGTTGGCCGCCGCGAGCCCCGCCCACGCCGGCGCGAAGGTGGAGTCGCTGGCCAGGGCGCTCTCGAAGTGCGCGATGCTCTGCGGAAGCGAAGCGCCCCGCTGGGCCAGAAGCGAGAGGCCGCGGAAATAGAGGTCGTGCGCCCTGACGTCGCCTGTGCCACCGACGGGACGCGCGGCGAGGCCGAGGGAGACCTTGAGCGTATCCGCGATGGTGCGGGAAATCTCGTCTTCCACCACGAAGAGATCGGCGACGGCGCGGTCGAACTTGCCGGACCAGAGATGATAGCCGCTCCGCGCATCGATCAGCTGCACCGTAATCCGAACCGCCTCGCCCTCGCGCTGGATGCTCCCCTCCAGCACCGCCTCCACATCCAGCTGGCGCCCGACGTCCCGGACGTCCGCTTCCTTGCCCTTGAACTGAAAGGCCGAGGTCCGTGCCGCGACGCGCAGGTCGGGAACCTGAGTGAGCGCGTGCGAAATCTCCTCGGTGACCCCGTCGCTGAAGTAGTCGCCGGTCGAGTCTCCCCGGATGTTGAGGAAGGGAAGCACGGCAATCGAGCGCGGCGGCTCGCCGGCTTGCCCGGCGGCTCCGGATGTGGCGCCGCGCACTCCCAGGGCAAACCAGGTCCCGGCGATGAGCACGCAGACGGCCACGATACCGATCATGAGCTGCCGCCGGCCCGGCGGGCGCGAGGTCTCGGGCCGGGCCACGGTCTCCTCGCCGCGGCGTGGCGGGGGAGGCTCCGGCTCGGACGCCGGCCCCGGCGGGATGGTGGCGGATGCCGTCTTCGCACGGATCCCCGCGAGCAGCGCTCGGGTCTGCTCGGACGGCAGCAGCTCGTACTCCTGCTGAAGATGCCGGGCGAACGCCTCGTACGCGCGCACCGCCGCGGTCCTGTCGCCCAGGCGAGCGAGCAGGAGAACCAAGCGGCAGATCGCCGCCTCGTCCGTGGGGGCAAGAGCGGCCGCGGCTTGCGCCGCCTTCACCGCTCCGGCGGCATCACCGTCACGCTCCCGGGCATCCGCCAGCGCCCAGCCGGCCTCCCGGGCCCGCCCCCGGAGCCGAGCGCGCTCCTGGTCCAGCCAGCGTTCGAAATCAGGCGCGTCCGAGATGTGGAAGCCCGGGAGCAGATCGCCCCGGTACAGCGCCAGGGCCGCCTCCAGCCGCCCCTCGTCTATCGCGCGCTCGAACTCCGCAGCATCACACCGGAGCTGATCCGGCGCGACCGCCAGCTCTTCGTCGCCCCGAGATATGATCGCCGTTGCGCCCAGGGCATGACGGAGGAAGTAGAGCGATTGCCTGAGGGCGTGGCGGGCGTGTTCGGTGTCGTGCTCCGGCCAGAAGAGAGCGAAGAGGGTGTCCCGGCGATGAAAGCCACGGGGCGAGGCGAGGGCGAGATAGCTGAGGAGCGCCAGGCGTCGGGGTTGCGCGAGCACCGACCGCAGCGGTGTGCCGCCGGCGGAATTCGCCTCCAGGGCACCCAGCGTGCGCAACTCGATCATTCGGAAGATCCGGCAGGCGGGGCGTCACCCGGACCGGTGACGTTCCGGGGGTCCGTCGGGTGACGAGTCCCACGCAGACTGGTCGAACGTACTCCGCTGCTGACCCACGGGGAAGTGGTCGGTGACCCCGACCGGTACTCCCGGAGCGGCTCCGCACGCCGGGTACGATTCAGCTGCAACCCCTTCCCCGATCGGAGCATCTCATGCCGGCACAACAGCTTCTGGACCCGCCGATTGGCTCGGCACCCGCCCTGTTCCGCGGCCTCGCGCTCTTCCTGCTCATCACCGGATGCGACGATGCCGGCCGGGCGGTGGCCCCAAGCACCACACCCCAGTTCACCGCAGGGTCGGGAACCGAGCCGTTCTTCCTTGGCCGGGCGACGTTCGGCGACCCTTCAGGCCCACCGCTCAAGGTCAAGCGAATCACCGGCGACTGGCACGTGGAGGTCAAAGCCAAGTCCGCGCTGGATGTCGCGGTCCAGCGCATCGTCTTTCAACCTGGCGCGCAGAGCGGTTGGCATACCCACCCGGGCCCGGTCTTCATTCAGGTGATATCGGGCACCACGACCTTCTACGAGTCCGACGACCCCGCCTGCAAGCCGATCGTCCGTACCGTGGGCCAGGGCTATCTGGACCTCGGCGAGCACGCCCACATCGCCCGCAACGAGACTGACGAGCCCGGTGAGGACCTCGTGGTCTACTTTGCGCCCCCGGGGGGTACCGGAACCGATGGACTCCGCATCGACGCCCCCGATCCGGGAAACTGCCACTTCTGAGTATCACCGTGCCCAAGGGTGCGGACAGGCCTGACGCGGTGGAGGGACCCGACGTTCCGGGGAGCGAGGAGCCGGTGAAGGAGGGAGAGGTGAAGCCAGCGGCGTGAGGTGCGGGTGGAGGCACAGGGGCCGGGGGCGAGCGACGCCGGCCCCTGTTGCGTTCCGGGGGGCTCCTAGCCAGTCGCATCCAACCGGCCCATCTTGAAGCACCTCATTCCCATGCGGCCAGCGTGCAAGATCTCCTGACCCGGCTGCAGGCTGCCCTGGCCGATCGCTACCGGCTCGACCGCGAGCTCGGAGCCGGCGGGATGGCCACAGTCTACCTGGCCCACGACGTCCGGCACGGCCGCTCGGTGGCCCTCAAGCTGCTGCGGCCCGAGCTGGCGGCGGTGATCGGCGCCGAGCGGTTCCTGGCGGAGATCAGGACCCGAGAACATCCTGCTGCACGACGGCCAGGCACTGGTGGCGGACTTCGGCATCGCGCTGGCGGCGAGCAAGGCCGGAAGCACCCGGATGACCGAGACCGGGATGAGCCTCGGCACCCCCCACTACATGTCGCCCGAGCAGGCGATGGGCGAGCGCGAGATCGGCCCCCGGAGCGACGTGTACGCCCTGGGCGCGATCACCTACGAGATGCTGGCGGGGGACCCGCCGTTCCTCGGCTCCACCGCGCAGGCCATCGTCGCCAAGGTGATCACGGAGAAGGCTCTGCCACTCACCGCCGCGCGCGACACTGTGCCGCCCGCGGTGGCGGCCGCGGTGCACCAGGCGCTGGCCAAGCTGCCCGCCGATCGCTTCGCCTCGGCGGCGGAGTTCGCCGCGGCGCTGGTCGGCCGGATGCCGCCGGGCACGGATTCCGGGGCGCCTGCTACGACCGTGGGACCGCTCTCCCACGCCATCCGGCGAGGCTTGTCAGGCCCGCCCTCCCCTGGGCCCTCCTCGCGCTCGCGGTCCTGGGCATCGCCGGACTGCTCGTGCGCGGGCGGGCGAGCGGGCGGCCGACCGGAGAGCCGGTCCGGTTCTCCATCCAGCTTCCCCCGACGGACCGCCTTCAGGGCAGCAACCCGCTGCCGGCCTTCTCGCCGGACGGCCGGCGACTCGCTATCCCGGTGACCGCTTCGGGACAGCTGAGGATCGTGCTCCGCCAGCTCGGCCGGACGGACGTCGAGCCGGTCCGCGGGACCGAGGACGGGGCGTTGCCGTTCTTCTCCCCGGACGCCGCGTGGATCGGGTTCGCCGCGGGCGGCAAGCTGAAGAAAGTGCGGGTGGAGGAGGGCGCGCCGATCGTCCTGGCGGAGGCGAACTGGGGAGGCGGGAGCTGGGGTCCGGACGGTACTATCGTCTACAGCCAGTCGTACAAGAGCGGGCTCTGGCAGGTGAGCGCGGGCGGCGGCACGGCGGAACGCCTTACCTCGCCCGACTCGACCGCGGGGGAGCTGGCCCACTGGTGGCCACAGTTCCTCCCCGACGGCCGCCACGTGGTGTTCACCAATTTCTCCACCCCCATCGAGCGCGCCAAGATCGAGCTGCTCGACCTCCGGACGGGCGAGCGCAAGGTGCTGGTGCGGGGGGGCGTCTTCGGCCGCTACCTCGCCACGGGCAGCTGGTGTACGCCAATGGCGAGTCGATGCTGGCGGTGCCGTTCGACCTCCGGCGCCTGGCGGTGACCGGGCCGGCGATTCCGGTGCTGGGCGATGTCGCCGTCGTGCCGTCCAACGGGCTGGCGGCGTTCACCGTGTCCGACCGAGGGGACCTGGCCTACGTTCCCGCTTCCGCACCCAACAGCGAGACCCGTCCTGTATGGGTCGCGCGGGACGGGACCGAGCGGCCGCTCCTGACCCGGCCCGGGCGCTACGCCGAGCCCGCGCTATCACCCGAGGGGCGCCGGGTCGCGCTCACTGCTTCGGTGCCTCGGAGCCCTGGTGACGGCACACACCGCGGATGCGGGACCCGGACCCTAGGTTTGTTGGTAATGCCCCCCCAGGGCAGGCGGCCCAGCTCGCCCCCTAGTAGCCGCGGGAGGGAATATGGCAGCGAGAATCCTGGTGGTGGACGACGAGCCGTCGGTGTTGGCCGTGGTATCGCGGGCGCTCCGGGACGAGGGCCATGAGGTGATCGCCGTCTCGAACGGACAGACCGCCTACGACGTGGCCTTGGATCAGACGGTCGACGTGGTCGTGACGAACAATCGTATGCCAGGCCTCAATGGCGCCGAGCTGATGAGCGCCTTGCGCAAGCGTTTTCCCAGCCTTCCGATTCTGCACCTGGAGGATCACTCCCTGGCCACCCATTCCCAGTTTCAGGTGCCGCCCGATGTGCCCACCCTCTTCAAACCGTTCGACCTGGTCGCTCTGCAGGCGGCGGTTCGTCGGCTACTGAAGCCGCGTCGGCCATCTCGACCTGAATTTGCGACGGCCCCATAGCGCGGGCCAGAAGCAGGCGGCGCAGGGAAACCTCCGCCGCGAACGGCACCACCAGACGCATGAATCGCTCGAGGTGCAGCTCTAGGGTCTGCAGCTCCGCCGCCAGCGCTGTTCGTCCGGGTGAAGGCTGCGGTTTCCTCTTGTAGACATCGTTCCTACGGAGCCAAGCCGTCAGCTCACCGTTGAGACGACGCATCGAATTGATGGACGTACTTCGTGTCAGAGAATGAAGCTCTCGCTCCTCCTCTGAAAAGTTGGGGTAAAGCCGTCGGAAGTCGCACCCGCGCCGAAGCCAAGACGGCGGAGGGTCGGCCCGAGCAAACGGTACCCCTCCCGCCGAGCACATCGGCACTGCGCAGTGCCTGCTCACGGTTCACTCGTCACGATTCACCGAACAGTCTCCCGAACACCCCCGGTTTCGCCGTCACCGACGCGAGGGCCGCGCTCAGCTCCTCCATGGACTGGAAGCGACCCGCAGGGTCCGGCGCCAGCGCCCGGTCGATCACGCTCTCCAGCTTCTCGGGCAGCTCGGGCCGCAGGCCGCGGAGCCGTAGCGGCTCCCCTTTGAGCCGGGCGAGCGCGATTTCCTGCGGGCTCTTACCCTCGAACGGGACGCGGCCGGTGAACATTTCGAACGCGAGCACGCCGAGCGCATACAAGTCGCTGCGCCAGTCGAGCGGGTAGCCGAGGATCTGCTCCGGGCTCATGAACTCTGGCGTGCCGAGAGCGATGCCGGTCCGCGTGAGCTTGACCAGGCCCGGCTCGTCGCGCAGCACCTTCGCAAGGCCGAAATCCAGCACCACGGCCCGAACACCTCCTGCGACGTCGCGGTCGGGCACCAGCATGACGTTTTCGGGTTTGAGATCGCGGTGGAGGATCTGCAGCCCGTGCGCGTGCTCGAGGCCCCGGCAGATCTGAAGCAGCAGCGGGATCCCCTCGCCGACCGACAGCGGACCCTGGCGCATCTCGCGCAAGGCCAACGGCTCACCCGCGAGGTACGGCATCACCAGATAGATGGGCAGTTCGGGCGTCTCGCCCACGCCGAGGATGGGGCAAACATTCGGGTGGTCGAGCCGCATGGCGATGACCGCCTCGCGCCGGAGCCGCTCCACCGACGCCGTGTCGCCAATCAGCTGGGGCAACAGGACCTTGATAGCGACCTCGCCGTCGCTTTCAAGGTCACGCGCGAGATAGACGTACGCCATCCCGCCTTGGCCGAGCCGTCCCTCGATGCAGTAGCGCCCGTCGAGCGTCTGGCCGGTGAGGCTCATCTGCGGCGGCTCGGCGGCCCGCTCGGTCGCCGGGTCCCGCGCCGTCTTGGTGGGGTCGCTCACGGCACGCTCGGCGTAATGGTGTGGCAGTGCGGACAGCGGCGCTTGCTCATTCGCTTCACTGCCTGCAGCGGTCGCGATGTGCGGGCGAGGGTCCGGCCAGGTAGCCCTCGGGCCGGGAAAGCGCGTTCATAATCTGCGGCGCAGTAGAGGCTTTTGCCAGCCAGACCCGCCCTGCCGGACATCGAGGCGCCTGGGCGAGCGCAAGGACCTTCCGCTAGTTGATGTCGTGGCGGCCGGTGGCTTCATGAGTCTCGGGCTCAACTAAGCCGAAGAGTGGGCAGAAACCGCGGCAAGACTGCGGCGAGGCGGAACCCGCTCGAAGCTGCTCAAGTACCTCGCGGCCCCACCGGGTCGCGCGCCGGCCCCCCCTCCTCCGCCACCTTCTGCACCGGAAACTCCCCCGTCACATCCGCGGACGACACCATCCGCACCGCGACGGTGGCCGGGGTGTCGGGCGAAAGCGAATCGGCCAGCGCCCAGGCGAACGGCAGGGTGGCGAGCACCAGGAGTCCAGAGATCCAGAATGGCACCCCCACCCCGAAGTGGTCCATCAGGAGACCCGCGGTGATCGGGAACAGCACCCGCGACACCCCGCCGAAGGTGTGTTGGACCCCCATGTAGAGCCCGCGCTCATTGGCCGGCACCACCCGGGACAGCAGCCCGGTGACGCAGGGGAAGAGAAAGGCGGTGCCGAGCGGCATCAGGGTGAAGCCGAGGAAGAGGATGCCGCCGTGTGAGGCGAGGCCCGTGCAGCCGAGGCCCGCCGCCAGCAGGACGAGGCCCAGTCGGGAGAGCCGCGCCTCCCCCAGATAATCCACCGCCCGCCCCAGCAGGAGGGAGCGCACCACCACGCCCATGCCGCCCAGGTACATGATGAAGTAGCCGATGTTCCGCTCGGTGATGCCCAGCCGGTTCGTGAGCAGGAGCGGCACGACCTGGATGGTGCCGTAGAAGGCTCCGATGCCAATGGTGTAGACCCAGATGAGCCGCGAGGCCGGCTCGCGCCAGTGGGAGAGCACCCGGCCGATCGCCTGGCGCGAGCTAGTAGTGGAGATGGCGTGGGACCCGGACATCCGGAGCTGGCGCGACTCGACCAGGAAGCGCGCGGCGAAACCAGCGACCAAGAGCGCCAGCGCCGCCGCGGCCAGCCCCGGCGCCGCCCTCCCCCCCACGCTGATCATCACCGACCCGAACGCCGGACCGGCCACCGCGCCCAGACTGGTCACGGCCGAGAGCCAGCCCAGGCTCTTGGTGCGCTCCTCGGGGGGCGAGGCATCGGCCACGTACGCCTGTACCACCCCAATGGTGCCGCCGCCCAACCCCTGCACGAGGCGGGAGAGGAGCAGTATCAACACCGACCGGGCGAAGGCAAAGATGACGTAAGCGCAGCCGGTGAGCAGCAGGCCGGCGAGGATGACGGGCCGGCGGCCGTAGCGGTCGGAGAAGCGGCCCCAGACCGGCGCCACAGCCAACTGGGCTACCGAGAAGGCAGACACCAGCAGCCCCACCACGGTTGCGCTAGCGCCCAGGTGGGTGGCGTAGAACGGCAGCAGGGGGATGATCATGGTGAGCCCCACCATGTCCACGAACGCCGTCACGAACAGCACCAGCAGTCGCGCCATGGCTCGAGGCTCCCCGATCCCGGATGAAGTGAGCGGAAGCAATCTCCACTCCTCCGGGGCGCGCGGGAAGAGTCGTGCATGCCTGGCGCGCGGCCGCGCTCACCCGCTGAGACGAAAAGGCCCGACCCACCGGCCGACTAGCCAGTCGCCCTCCTCCGCTCCATCTTGTTGTCACAGCCTCTCAACCGGTCAGTCCTGGCCGACCCTACACGCAGCCCAAGTCATCGGTACCGGCGCTTCAGTGCCCGTCCACTCACGCGGGGTGTGCCACCATGTC
>JBBSHB010000082.1:0-13186 GCA_038253515.1 Gemmatimonadales bacterium
CGTGAATGAGGAGGTTATTGCCGGGACCTTGGCCAATGAGCGGGATGTTGGCCACAGAGGTATGCTCCTCCCCCACCTTGACATTGAACTCATCCTGAGGAAACGCTCCCACCCCTTGATACTTCGCCCCCGTGGTCAGACCCGTACCTGAGACTCCCTGCGGGTTGTGCACGACCTCGAGGTGAGCCCCGCCGAGTCGGGCCCGCGTACGGCGCCATACAACGCCGCGGTCGTGACGCGTTGAGCCGTCAGGTCGCGGGCGCCGAACACGGCGAACAGCTCGACGAGCACCACCATCCGGCTCAACGAGGGCATCTGTTGTCTCGGTGGGATTGTCCGTGACCCCGGCCAGAGTCACGACGATCGGGAATGCCACGGTACGTGTCGTGTCAATAGTAACGTGCGGCCAGGCACCCAGTATATACCGGGCAGCGATCAGGTAGTGGGTAACCCATACCGACGTTCAGGTCAGGATGGAGCTTCCCTGAGTATGCCGGACCGCGCTAAACTCAGCCTCGTGCAAGCCGTCCCGAGTTCTGGGATATGAGAAGAGGAATCTCCCGATTGGAATGGTCTGCGCCCAGGTGCTTCAAGGGACCCCCTTCTTCCAAGAGCGACTCACATCGGGGCGCTTACCCGACACCTGGTCCGATAGCACCGGGTTGGGCGAGGAGCCGACAGCAGAGGATCTCCGCCGTGCCCAACGAGCGTGGCAAGCCTACTTGAGAACCGAGATGCCCGACGGGCCGGCGCACGTCCCGGATGCTTCGATTGGTGGTGGGCGGGCTCACTGACCCGCGCAGGCCGCCAACAGCCCGCCGACCTGTGTCGCGACCCCCTCCTTCGGTCGTCCCACCCATAGTCGCGGCGGCACCAGCGGCGCCAACCCAGAACTGCTCAGGCTCTCACCGTCACCAGGGGCATCAGATGACGCGTTCGACGCTCCTCCCTCTCCTCTTCCTGGCCTGCAGCAGCGCCACGCCGCCCGAGCGTTATGGCTTCGTGGCCCCACTCGGCAACGACACCGTCTCCGTGGAACGGACCGCTCGCTCGCCCACGCGGCTGGTCACCGACGGCGTGGATAGGTGGCCGTTCGTGCGACGGCGGCACACCGAGTTCGACCTGAACAAGGATGGCACGATCCGGCACATGGTAATGGACGTGCGCACGCCGAACGGCCGGTCGCCGAGGGAACGCGGACGCCGGATCACGGCCGACTTCTCCAAGGAGCAGGTGACCATCTCGGTCCGCGACAGCAGCGGCGTGCGGGACACCTCGTTCGCCACGGGCGGAGCTATCACCGTGCCGCACGTGTCGATGATGTACAGCGTCATCGAACTGGAGATCGCGGCGGCGCTCCGCCGCGCCGCGGCGACCGGACTCGCGCCGGGCGATAGCGTGCCGTTCCGGCAGTTCTATCCGGATCGGGACGTCGGGCCGAGCTTCACGCTCCATCGGGGCTTCGTGCACCCGCAGGCCGGGGGCAAGGTGGAGTTGCGGCACGACTGGCTGTCGGGGACCGGTGACGTGACGGTCGACAGCCTCGGTCGGATGCTGACCTACTCGGGGATGCGGAGCACGTACAAGGTCGCCGTTACGAGGACGAGGGCACTGCCCGATATCGACTCGATCGGGGATCGTCTGGCGGCCGCGGAACGACGCACCGGCCCCTCGCAGCTCAGCGTGCGCGATACCGCCCGCGCCACCATCGGCACCGCGGCTTTCTCGGTGGACTACGGCCGTCCCCTGGCGCGCGGGCGCACGCTCCTGGGCAACGTGATCAGCTATGATCGTGTCTGGCGCACGGGCGCGAATGCCGCGACCCAGTTCACCACCTCGGCGCCGATCAGGCTCGCGGGGTTGTCGCTGCCGGCCGGGACGTACACACTCTGGACTGTCCCGCACGTCGGAGGCGTCGACCTCATCGTGAATCGACAAACCGGGCAGTGGGGAACGGAGTACAGGCGGGTCCAGGATCTGGGCACGGCGCCCATGAAATCAGATAGCGTGGACCCACCGATGGAGAAGTTCACCATCTCGATCGAGGCGACCGACGCCAGGCACGGCACACTCGCGATGGCGTGGGGGCCGTTTCGGTGGACAGCGCCCATCGAGGTGCAGTGAGTCGGGCGCGATACCTGAGTACGCTGGCCACAGTGTGAACGGGTGGATGCGGCACGACACCCGAGAGATCACGAGGTCGTCCGATCCTAGACTCGCTTCCAACTCGATGGGCTGAGCTCATCGCCGCGATCGCCGCAGAGTTCCAGGAGCATCGGCGCGGACAGCCGGAGTTCGACCACATGAGCAATCGAGACGCTGACGGGAGTGGGGGCGGTGCGGCAACCCTCTCTCTTGGGACATGAGAGGTGCTCCGCACAGCATTCCGTGCGGTCTCCGTGTTTTCCGTGCTTCCGTGGTGCGCTGTTGCCGATGCCCGGCCAGGAGTACCATGCCAGGCCGGCCGCTCGGCACGCGGCGGCGGTCGGAATCCGCGAGCAGGATCCCTCGTCGCTGACGCTCCTCGGGATCACAACCCAGCTCCGCTCCCTAGTTCGCGAACTCCCACCGCACCCCGAAGTTGCTCCCGTACGAGGGGATCTGGAACCCGGGGACGTAGGTCAGCTTCGAACCAGTCAGATTCCGTCGATCCCAGTACAAGGTGAAGCTCTGCAGCTGAATCTCCAGCAGGCTCTCGTAGAATGTCGCGCCGCGAAGGGTGATCGGCGCGGCGCTCGCGTCGCGGCCGATGATGCCTCGACCCCAGCTCTCCATGCTGAGCTGCAGCTTGAGATCGAAGATCCCGCTGCGGAACTTGCGCAGGAACTTGGAGCGGATGGTCGCCGTGCTGAGCGAATGGGTCGGCGGGACGCCGTCCACCGTGCCCTTCCGTGGATCGCTGTAGCGGCTCTCGAGGGTGATCCACTGCAGCGGCGCGACCCGGACGGCGAGCGTGAGCCAATCGACGTCGGGCGTGGGAGCGAGCGACGCTACCACGGGGAACTCCGCGTAGGCGAACGGGCTGAACGCCGCCGTGCGGCTCCAGCCGATCTGGAGCCCGAGACGGCTGCGGTCCCAGCCGAGCGTCACCCCGAAATCGCGAAGCTTCTGCGCGGTGTCGGCCAGGATGGCGGGCGCGGCCACGATCTGGCCCAGGCGCGCGGTGCCGGTGAGCGCGAGGCCCCGGACCGGGCGGAGCCCGGCGGCGACCGCCACATAGTCGCTCTTTCGCCCGGCATCGTGATTCTGGTGCACTCCCTCCACGCTGGCGCTGAACGCGTCGAGCGGCGTCCAGCCCGCGGTGCCGCGCAGATCGAGCGAGGTCCATCGGCTCCGGTGCAGCGCGGACACGCCAAGGGAGGCGGTCGGCGCCCGGAACGACGCGTAGCCGCCAAGCTGGTTGATCTGCTGATCGATGCCCGGGCTGTCCCAGGCCGACCGAGCGTAGACCAGGTCGAGGCCGGGACCGAGCCCGCCCTCGCGCGAGCGGAGCGACATCCGAATCTGCGCATCGGTGCGCGCCGCCTTGAAGCCGGGACCGATGGTGTCGTTGGCCGTGACGTCGGAGATGGTGAACGCGCGGCGATTGGGGCGGGAGCGGAGCAGTTGATACTGGATGCCGAACTTGGCGGACGGAGCGTAGCTGCCTTGACCCCAGAACTGGGTATTGGAGTAGCTGCTGCTGACGCCGCTTGCGGTGGGAGAGCTCAGGTAGTCGGCCGAGAGCGCGAAGCCGATGCCACCGGGAAACCGGCGCTCGAGGTCACCCTCGTAACGGGCGAAATCCCGGTCGCCCTTCGCGATGCCGATGCGCGAGCGGGGCGAGAGCCGGTCCTGCCTGCGGGTGAAGAGCCGCACCCGAAGCAGCCCCGGCCATCGCTCGACCTCGATCCGCTCGAGAAAGCTGAGCGAGAAGAGCGCCGGGTCCACCCCGACGCTGTCCACCCCGGCCGCGACGTAGGGGATGCCGTCCAGCTCGTATTCCGCCGACGTCGCGCCGCGGCCCTGAAAGTTGACCGGCTCCGGCCGGCCGGTGAATCCACCCCGCCAGAGGTACACCCCGGGAACCTGCGCCAGCAGATCCCCGACGGTCGCGGCACTGCCCCACTCGATGCTGTCGCGGTTGAAGACGATCCGGGTGAGCGGCGGTCGCGGGCCGTGCACCCCCATGACCGGGAGCACCGGGAGCCGCACCTCCTGTTCCGACCTTGCCTTGAGGAACCGAGCCGTGTAATCCACCGTGTCGGCCGGGAGAGAGTCGGACGGCAGCGTGTCCTCGGGCAGTTGGGCGGCAAGCTCCCGTCCCCAGCCGGCGAGAAGAATGGCGAGCAACGCCAGAGCGGCCGCGCGCAGTGGCGGTGCCCCTACGCCTGGCGAGCCAGCACGAACTCGCTGAAGAGCCGGACGCCGAGACCGGTGGGACCCTTCACCCGGGTCGCGTCCTCTCGGTCGGTGTACGCCGTGCCGGCAATATCGAGGTGGGCCCAGGGAAAGCCGTCCACGAACTCCCGCAGAAACCAGCCGGCCGAGATGCTGCCGGCCGGTCGCCCGCCGGCGTTCTTGACGTCGGCGATGTCGGATTTCATCAGGTCGCGGTACTCGTCCCACAAGGGGAGCGGCCAGACCCGCTCACCGGCTCGCTCACCCGCCGCCCGCACTTCCTCGACCAGCGCGTCGTCCGTCCCCATGATGCCCGTGGCGCTGTGGCCCAGCGCGACCACGATGGCGCCGGTGAGCGTGGCGACGTCGAGCACGCAGGCCGGTTGATAGCGCTTGGCATAGGTGAGCGCGTCGCACAGGATGAGCCGGCCCTCGGCGTCGGTGTTGATGACCTCGATGGTCTTGCCCGAGGCGCTGGTGATCACGTCGCCCGGCTTGACCGCCGTGCCGGACGGCATGTTCTCGGTGCTGGGGATGAGACCCACCACGTGCACCGTGGGCCGGAGTCGGCCGAGGGTCTCGAAGGTGCCCAGCACGGCTGCGGCGCCCGACATGTCGTACTTCATGTCCTCCATGTTCTGCGCCGGCTTGATCGAGATTCCTCCCGTGTCGAACGTGACGCCCTTTCCCACCAGCACCACCGGCGCGCCCTCCGCGCCCTTGTACTCCAGCGCGATGAAGCGCGGCTCCTCCGCGCTGCCCTGCGCCACCGCCAGGAGCGCGCCCAGCTTTTCCCGGACGATGGCCGCCTTGTCGAGCACCGTGACGCCGAAGCCGTACCGCGCCGCGATCTCTTCGGCGGTGCGTGCCACGTAGGTCGGGGTGCAGACGTTGCCCGGCAACACCTGAATGGAGCGGGCCAGGGTCTGCCCCGCACCGATCGCGGCGCCGGTCCGATGCCCGCGGCTCACCTCCTCCGTGTCGGCCGGCGCGAGGACATCGACCCGTTCCAGTACCGGCTTCTTCTCCTCGGGCGGCCGCCGCATCTCGTTGAACTGCCACGCGCCCTGCGCCAGTCCCTCGCCGATGGCCTGTCCGGCGTCGGCCGGGCTGACCGTGCCGCGCGACTCGGCCGGCAGGTGAAACCCCGCCTGCGGCACGCCGAGCGTCCGTGCCCGCTTGGCGGCCACCGAGGCCGCGCGGCGGATGCTGCCGCGGGTGACCTCGTCCGGCTTGCCGAGCCCCACGAAGAGCACGCGGGCGGCCGGGCCCGTGGGATAGATGAGGGCGCTCTCGTCCCGCTTGCCGGTAAAGTCACCGGAGGAGAAGAGCCGCTCGACCGCGCCGCCACTCGCCTTGTCCAGCTCGGCCAGCGACGGCGGCAGCCCGCCTCGCGCCACCGCGATAGCCAGCAACGGCGTCTCGTAACCCAGTGGGGAGGCGGGGACAACGGCAGTCTCGAACGGCATAGGCCTGGGAACTGAAAGGAATGGTGACGAGGGAACCGGCGAGGTCGGAAGCTACACGGAGCGGGCGGTCAGCGGCAACCGAGCGGCGAGCTCGAAACGCTACTCCGCCGGCGCCGGCTCGGGGGCCGGCAGCACGGCCGGACGCGTGTGCGCCGGCGCCCGGCCGAACCGCGCGCCCACCCAGGTGCGGAAGTCGTCGAGAATCTCGTAGACCGTCGGGATGACGAGCAGCGTCAGTAGCGTCGAAGTGATGACGCCTCCGATCACCGCCCGGCCGAGCGGCGCCCGGAAGTCCGCGCCTTCGCCGTGGCCGATGGCCACGGGGGTCATCCCCGCGATCAGGGCGAACGTCGTCATGATGATCGGCCGGAGCCGGATCCGCCCCGCCTCGATCAGCGCTTCACGCAGCTCCAGCCCCCGCTCCCGGGCCCAGATGGCGAAATCGATCAGCAGGATCGCGTTCTTCGCCACGATCCCCATCAGCAGGATCACCCCGATGAGGCTCATGATGTTGAGCGTGTCCCGGGTGATCCAGAGCGCCAGCACCACGCCGATCAGCGAGAGCGGGAGCGAGACCAGAATGGCCAGCGGATCGAGGAACGAGCCGAACTGCACCACCAGGATGAGGTACATCAGCAGCACCGCCACGCCCAGCGCGGTGAAGATCCGGGTGAAGACCTCCGCCTGATCGCGCGACTCGCCGCCGAAGGTGATCGCGTAGCCGGGAGGGAGCTGCAACCGCGCCAGCCGCTCCTTGATGCCCTGGGTCACCTGGGTGAGCGGCTGGCCAGCGACGTTCGCCTGCACGATCACGACCTTGTCCCGGTCGAGGTGATCGATCTGCGCCGGCCCGAGCCCCTGGGTGATGGTGGCCACCTGGGAGAGCGGCAGCGTGGTCGGCGCGCCGCCGGGCGAGGTGCCGGCCACCAGCGGAAGCTGCGCCAGATCGGTGACCCGCTCCCGGTACTCCGGTGCCAGCCGAACGGTGACATCCCGGGTCTCGCCGGACGGGTCGACCCAGTCTCCCGCGTCGATGCCGGCAAAGGCGGGCCGCAGCGACTGCGCCACCTGCCCCACCGTGATGCCGAGCGAGCCGGCCAGTCCGCGGTTGAGCTGGACCTCGAGCTCCGGCTTCTGGCCCCGGGTGGAGAGGCCCACGTCGACCGCGCCGGGCACCTTGCGGACCTCGTCCGCCGCCCGCTGCGCCAGGGTGGTCAGCACCCGCGCGTCGGTCCCCTTCATCTGCACCTGGATCGACTTGATCGCGCCACCGAATCCGCTGGTGAAGACCGCCACCTGCGCCCCGCCGATGCCGGCCATCTCCCGGCGGAACACCTGGCCGAGCGCGTCCTGGCTGATGTGCCGGTCGGCCTTGGGACGAAGGCGCACGTACACCAGCGCCTGGTCTACTGATGGCGCCTTCCCCGGCACCGACGCCCCCACGGTGGTGTAGGTGTAGAGCACCTCCGAGTGGGCGCGCGCGCGGCTCGCCGCCTCCTCCGCCTTGATCCGGGTGTACTCGATGTTGGAGCCCGGCGGCGCCTCCACCGTCATGCTGATCTCGCTCCGATCGCTGACCGGCACGAACCCGGCCCCGACCTGGAGCACCACCGGCACCCGCGGCAGGAGCGCGCCCATGAGGCCGACGATGACCACTACCCCAGCGATCCTCATGAGGCAGGTTGACGCCAGGCCGAAACGTTTGCGCAGCGGCAGCTGGAGCAGCCAGGTGATGCCACCGATCCCCGCCAGCACAATGAGCGCGGCCAACACGCCACGCGCCGGAATGGCCAGCGCGCCCGCGAAGCTCGCGATGGCGATGCCCACCATGGCGAGCCGGTGGTCGAGGCTCCACGCGATGACCTGCTTGTAGCGGTCGGCGGTCCGGTCGAACCACCGGTTGAACCGGTCGAGCGTCCGCGCGATCGGGTTTCTCCGCTCGTGGGCCTCGGTCTGCGGGTCGGCCCAGTAGGCGGAGAGCATCGGGTCCAGCGAGAAGCTCACGAACAGCGAGACCAGCACCGAGCAGGCGATGGTGAGCGCGAACGGCTTGAACCACTGTCCGGCGACCCCGTACATGAACCCCACAGGCAGGAAGACCGCCACGATGGAGAACGTCGTCGCCGCGACCGCCAGCCCGATCTGATCGGTGCCTTGCCGCGACGCCTCGTAGTGGTCCATCCCCATCTCGATGTGGCGCACGATGTTCTCGCGGACCACGATGGCGTCGTCGATCAGGATCCCGATGGCCAGCGAGAGGCCCAGCAGCGACATCGTGTTGAGGGTGAAGCCGAAGGCCCAGACCGCGATGAACGAGGCCAGCACGCTGACCGGCAGCGCCAGCCCGGTGATGACGGTCGAGCGCCAGGAGTTGAGGAAGAGGAACACCACCAGCACCGTGAGGAGCGCGCCCTGGATCAGCGCCTCCCGGACGTTTCGCACCGCGTGACTCACCCGCACCCCGGCGTCCTGCACGATCTCCAGCTTGGCCCCGCGGGGAATCTGGCTTTGCAGCGCGGCCACGTGCTCATGGATGATGTCGGTCACCTGGGTGGTGCTGTAGCCCTTGGCCTTGAGCACCTCGATGCCGACCGCGTCCCGACCGTTGAACAACGCCTGGGTGCGCTGCTCCTCGGTGCCGTCGAACACGTTGGCGACCTGCCCCAGCCGGATGAGTCCCCCGTTCCGCTCGGCGACCACCAGGTTGCCGAAATCTTCGGGGGTATCGAGCCGGCCACGGAGGCGGATGGCACGCTCGTCGAGCGCACCGTTGAGCCGGCCCACCGGCGCCGCCAGGTTCTGCTGTTCCAGCGCCTGGACCACCTGGGCCACACTCACCCCGGCTGCCTGCAGGTCGGCGGGACGCAGCTGCACCGTCATCTCCCGATCGATGCCGCCGACAACCGACACCTGGGCCACGCCGGGGATGGTGCGGAGGTCGCGCACGATCATCGGATCCGCGATGCGGGTCAGCACCGCGGGCGGAATGCCGCTGGCGGTGAGTGCCAGCGAGAGGACAGCCTCCTGCGACGGGTCGAACCGCGTCAGCACCGGCTCGTCCATCTCGGTCGGGAGATCGGCGCGCTTGGTGGAGATCGCGTCGCGGATGTCCTGGCTCGCCTCCTGGATGTCCTTCTCGTAATCGAAGAAGACGATGAACCGGGCCAGGCCGTCGGTGCTGCTGGCCTGGGTCTTGGCCCAGTCGACCCCGCTGATGGAGGAGAACGACTCCTCGATCGGGTCCACGATCTCGCGCTCCACCGTCTCCGGTGAGGCGCCGGGATAGGTGATCGTGACCCCGATGATCGGCTGCTGGATGTCGGGGAATTCGTCGGTCTGCAGCCGGATGAGCGCGGCTACGCCGAACGCCACCAGCGCCACCATGGCCGTGATGGTGACGATCGGCCGCTGAATAGCGAAGTCCGAAATGAACATTACCGCTCGGCCTCCTCCTGCAGGACGCGCACCCGGCTCCCCGGCGCGACGCCTTGCGCCGAGCCCAGCAGCAGCGTGTCACCCTCGGCCACACCCGCGCTCACCTCGACCATCTCCGCCGCCTCGTCCCGCACCCCGAGCTGCACCGGCACCTCGGCCACCCGGCCGGCCTTGACCCGGTGGACCGTCGCCCTGGTCCCCCGGTTGTCGATGGCGCTCACCGGCACCGCGACCGCGCGCTCGGTATCGGTCGCCACCCGCCCCTGGGCGAAGAGTCCGGCGACCAGCGACCGATCGCCGTTCGGGATGCTGACGTAGATCTTCACCTGGCGGGTGCTGGGATCCACCACCGGGTTGATCCGCTCGATCTTCCCGCTGAAGCGCCGGGCAAAGCCGTGTACCGTGAACTCGACCGTGGTGCCCTTGCGCAGCCGCCCGATCTGCTCCGCCGGCACGCTCGCCTCGAGCTTGAGACTGGTGGGATCGACGATGGAGAAGAGCGCCCCGCCCACCTGGACCACGTCGCCCGCGTCGGCCTGTCGCTCGCTCACGATACCGGTGAACGGCGCCCGGACCGTGGTGTGCGCGAGCTGCTGCTGGGCGGAGGCCAGCCGTGCCTTGGCGTCGGCCAACGTGCCGTCCGCGTTGTCCGCGGTGACCCGGGCGCTCTCCAGATCGCGCTGCGCCACCGCGCCTGCCTCGGCCAGCCGCTCGGTGCGGTCGGCGTTGCGCTTGGCCAGATCCAGGGACGACTCCGCCGCACGCACCCCGGACTTCGCCGAGAGGTAGGCGTCACGCAGCGCGGCGTCCTCCAGCCGCGCGAGCAGAGTGCCCCGCCGGACCGGCTGACCGGCCTCGGCGTACGTCTGGAGCACCGCGCCGTTCACCTCCGCGCGCACCGTCGCGGCCTGCTGCGGCTCGAGCGACCCGGAGATCGCCGGACCGCTCCGGAGCTCGGACACCATCGCGACCGCGAGGTTCTCCCGCCCGACGGCGACCACGGGCTCAGTCGCGGGCCTCGAGGCACCGTCGCCCTTGCCCCCACAGCCGCCGAGGGCGAGCACGGTTGCGGTGCCGAGCCAGCGTGTCGTGGGCCGCATCATTGGGCCATCACTCCGGTTTGAGTCGTGCCCCCGGTCCCGGACGGCTGCCCCGTCAGGCCGGTTCCGGTCAGGCTGCTCCCCGTCGTGCCGGTCCCGCCGGTCGGGGCCGCGGTGCCGCCTGCCGTGGTACCGCTGGCGGCCGTCGAGGACGACGGTGACGGCGTGGTCGTCGTCGCCTGCGCCGGGAGAGGGAGCGCCGGCAGGAGGGCGAGCCGGATCTTGGCCACCTGGAGGTCGCGGGCCGCGCGGGCCCGATTGCTCTCCGCCACCGCGAGCTGGATGCGCTGGTCGTTGAGCTCCGTCTGGGTCGAGATCCCCTCCCGGAATCGGATCTCGGCGATCTGGTAGGCCCGGGTAGCCTGTTCGGCGGTGCCCTCACTCGCTCCCCACGCCGCCAGCGCGGACTGGAGCTGGATCGCCGTGCTCCGCGCGTCCAGATCGGCCCGCTCCCGAGTCTGCTGCAGCCGGAGACGGGCGGACTCGAGGTCTGCCCGGGCGGCCTCGACCTGACCCCGGATCCTCCCACCCGTGAAGAGGGGCAGTGAGAGCCCGACGGAGAGCGTCCAGTCGGCGAGGTAATCGGTGCCGACCGGTGAGCCGTTGCCGGGGTATCCCAGCTCCGCGAAGTCGGAGGAGACCGTGAGCTGCGGCAAGTGCTGCGACCGCGCGGCCCGGAGCAGTCCCTGCTGCGAGGTGACCGCCTCCGCCGCCTGGCGCACCGGCACCCGGGCGGCCGTCGCCGTATCGCCGGCCGCGGCGACCACCGCGGCGAGCTCTGGCGCCCGCACCAGGCTGGTGTCACCCAGCGTCGTGGTCAGCGCCAGCGGCTGCCCCAACGGAATGTTCAGCAGCTGCTTGAGACGGTAGTACGCGATCTCGCGATCCGCGCGACGCTGGATGACGACCGGTCGCTGGTTGTCGCGTGTCACCCTGGCGCGGAGCAGCTCGAACTCTGACTGGTTGCCCACCTGCTGCGCCAGGCGGCTCTGGCTCAGGGTGGTGTCGGTCTGCTGCAACGTCGCCTCGGCGATCCCCACCAGCCGGTCGCCCAGTGCCGCGTCGTAGTAGGCCTGGGTCACGTCGAGCAGCACCTGCGCTCTCGCCGCGGTGAGCCCCAGCTCCGCGCTCCGGACCGAGGCGGAGGCCGATTGTGACTGGCCCGATACCCGTCCACCGCTGAAGAGGACCTGAGAGGCGGAGAGGCCGAAGCGGTAAGTGTTCGCCCGGCCGAACGGAAGATCGCCCAGCGCGGCGAACGGATTGGCCGCGCTGGCGCACTCGACGGCGCTCTCCAGCGAGTCGAGCCGCTCCTCGACGGTAAGCCCCGGGCGTGCAGTGAATTTGGCGCACTCGGTAGGCGGCGCCGTCGCGCTGTCCGTGGTGTCGCGCTGGAAGACGGAGAACTGGCTGCGGAGCGCGCGCTGGTACGTCGCGGTGCCGGTGAGCTGCGGGAAGTAGCCGCTCCGCGCCTGGCGGCGCTGGCCTTCGGCCCGTGAGATGTCGCTCCGGGCGAGACCCACGGCCTCGCTCTCCCGCTCGGCGAGGGCGAGCGCTTCCACCAGCGAGAGCGGGTGCGGTGTCGAGTCGGGTCGAGCGCCGGGCGATTGGGCCCCGAGCGGCGCTGTCCCGAACAGCGCGGCCGCGGCGAGGCAGACGACACTCCGGCGCACCCGATCTCGGGTCACCCTCACGCGAATGCCTGTGGACTGGGTACCTGCACCCCGATGGCGCGAACGAAGAGTCGCACGTATTCGATCAGGGATTGCTCGGGATCGGTCCGGAACATCTCGGGCACCACGTCCCGGCCCATCGCATCCCCGAAGAGGGCGCCCATGAGCAGGGCGGCGGCCGCCTCCTCGTTGAACTCGGTGGTCGCGATGTCCAGCTCGCGCAATCGCCTGAGATAGCCCACCAGCATGCGCGCGGCCTGCGCCGGCGGGCTCTCCAGCGAGGAGGAGACCAGGCCCGGATGCTCCTCGATCTCCCCCATGCAGGTGCGGATCAACGATCGCCGCTGGCGGAGCGCCGCGAGGTGAGACTCGGCCCAGTCGGTCAGCTCGACCAGCGGGTCCCTCGGAGTCTCGGGGAGCGCGTTCCCCAGGAGCGCGCCCCCGGCGCGGTCGATCGCCTCTCGCAGCAGTGCGTCCTTGGAGCCGAAGTGCCGGAAGAGCGTGATCTCGTTGACCCCGGCCTGGAAGGCGATCCGCCGAGTGGTGGCTCCGCGGTAGCCCACTTCCGCGTAGACCCGCGCGGCGGCGTCGAGGAGTTGGTCCCGGAGATTCATGGGGGGCGAGTATAGTGCTGGCCAAGGTGGGATGCAAGCAGGTGCTTGCAGGCTGATACTGCGGCCACGGATCGTTTATGCTCAGGCAGCGGTTCGGACGTCAGGACGTCAGGTCGCGGAAGGCGATGAAGGTGCTACAAGTGGCACGGTGCCGTGCCACGCATGGCAGATCTCCAGTTTAAATCGAGCCTCGCTGGGCGACGCGTATCTGGCACGCCTCTCGCTCCAAGCGCGGCCGGTGAAGCAGGACCATGCCGCGTTCCGTCGCTGAAACCGACCTTCACCTTGTGCCTTGGAACCGTCTATGCGCTCCTCGCGTGTCTTTACCGTGGTTGCCGCCGCGGCACTGCTCGCGGCCTGCGGCGGTGAGTCGCACGGCCCGTCCAACGCACCGCCGACGGCGACCTTCACGTTCTACTGTAGCGACCTGGCCTGCACCTTCACCGACCGTAGTTCGGACACGGACGGTCGCATCGCCTCCCGGGTCTGGGACTTCGGGGACGCGCAGACTGGCA
>JBBSHB010000083.1:0-12826 GCA_038253515.1 Gemmatimonadales bacterium
GATGAGCGAGCGATCCCCTTCCGGATCGAGCGGCGCGTCCAGCCGCACGTCGCTGGTGTTGAGCGCGGCCAGCGCTTGGACCACGTCCACCGCGAGCCCGGTGGCGATGGCGATCTCCTCCGGGGTCGGCTCCCGGAGGAGATCCCGGCGAAGCGTCTCCGCCGAGCGCACGATGCGGGAGAGATCGGCCGTGCGATTGAGCGGGACGCGGACGGTCCGGCCCTGGCGCGCGAGCGAGGCCAGGATCGACTGCCGGATCCACCAGACCGCGTAGGAGATGAACTTGACGCCCTGCTCGGGATCGAACTTCCGGGCCGCGGTCATCAGCCCGACGTTGCCTTCGCCGATCAGGTCGGTGAGCGCCATGCCCCGGTTCTGGTATTTCTTCGCGACCGAGATGACGAAGCGCAGGTTCCGCTTGACCAGCTCCTGCATCGCCTCTTCGTCGCCGGCGCGGACCCGCTTGGCGATGGCGACCTCCTGCTGGCCGGTGAGCAGCGGCGTCTGGCTTACTTCGTAGAGGTACTGGTCGAGGATGTCCTTGTCGGCGTCGTAGACGCCGAGACTCGTGGCGGTCTGAGGCTTCCGGATACGCCGGGGCTTGAGCGGGGGCGACTGCGCCAGGATCTCGGCGGTGGTGAGGTCGTCCGAGAAGGCCTCGGCGGAGGTGTCCGGCGGACGCTTGGAGGGCCGCTTGGGCGGTTCCTCGCCGTCGTGTTTGTTCTTGCGCATGGTCCGGAAGATATATCCTTTGCGGCGGACGCCTTTCGGCTTGACGCTCGGTTGACCCTCGGCTAGGTTACCGTGCTGCCGCAGCGCCATCCGAGAGTGGGACCGAGGGCGGGACAATATAACGGGGGCGTAGCTCAGTTGGGAGAGCGCGTGAATGGCATTCACGAGGTCAGGGGTTCGATCCCCCTCGCCTCCATTGCCTCGGGTCGGCGGGGGACGCTGAGCGCAGGTTCTCCGGTTGCGCTGGTGTGGAGCGGACGCTAGACTCCTCTCCGCTGCGGGAATAGCTCAGTTGGTAGAGCACAACCTTGCCAAGGTTGGGGTCGCGGGTTCGAGTCCCGTTTCCCGCTCTCGGTGGAGCGGACGGCAGGTCGGAATGCCGCAGGTCCGGGAAGAGACTACGTCGCGGGGTGGAGCAGTCTGGTAGCTCGCCGGGCTCATAACCCGGAGGTCGTGGGTTCAAATCCCACCCCCGCTATGGTCGGTGAGGCGGGTAGACGGTTCGGCGGCACGCGCCGCTCCTCCGTCTGCCCGCCTTGCCGCCTCTCGGGCGGTTAGCTCAGTTGGTTAGAGCGCCACGTTGACATCGTGGAGGTCACAAGTTCGAGTCTTGTACCGCCCATCGAGCCGCGCCCTTAGCTCAATTGGATAGAGCATTTGACTACGGATCAAAAGGTTGGGGGTTCGAGTCCCTCAGGGCGCATGGGCCACGCAGGGACGTGGGGATGGTGAGCGGGGCGTAGCGCAGCCCGGTTAGCGCGCCTGCTTCGGGAGCAGGAGGTCCGGGGTTCAAATCCCCGCGCCCCGATTGGATAAACCGAATCCCCGCCGTCTCTTCGGATGCGCGGGGATTTCTGTTTGCGAGTGACTCAATCGGCGTTGTAACCAAAGACGTAACAGAAAGCTCTTCTTGGGCCTCCGTCGCCCGGACGTCTCACGCTGGCGGCTCCTCCGTAAATTCGAGCTCCCGCTCCAATACGTGCTGCACCTTCCCTGGCGCATCCAGCCAGACATAGCCTGGGAGCGAGAACCCTTCACCCGCCACAGCTTCGGGCTCAGGGTGGCATTCGAGTACGCGTACCCATTCGGTCGGCACGCCAGGACGCTTCCAGGCGAGCGCAGGGGGCACCCGGGCCCAGCGTTGATGAGACATTGATTCCATGTCCCCAGTGTAGCACTGGCGACGATTGGGAGGTCAAGGGGGTAGGTCAATGCGCCAGGATGTAAGGATCCACCACAAACGAAACCGCCGCCCTCAAGGCGGCGGTTCGACGATCAGGAGGCCCGCGAAGGTATCAAATGCGGGAGCCCGACTCGAGCGTAGTGGCGAAGGAAGGCTGCCACATGTACGGTTCGCTTCCAACGGTTTTCGTAGCATTCAGCAGAGGTGCCGATGAGCTGCCGACACCGCCATTGGGAGCCTGCGACGACTTCGTAGTCGCTGACCCTACAACGGGTTCGGCCTTCTCAGTCTGTCCAGCCGGCATGTTCTCCTCCTCGGCGGTGAGCCAGTCATCTGCGGCTAAAGCCTAATACGCTGTCAAGGTATGTGCCACTCCGCGCTCCTGAAGCAGGCCGACGATGGTCTCAGGGCGAGTCCCCTACGCGACATTCAAGAACTGATGCTCCTTCTCACCCTGTTGCCCTCCCGGAACCTGCGGGTCGAAGCCCAGCGAGAGGTGCTGGGTATTGCTCTGGATCGCCCAGACGCCTCGCCCGAAGGCGAGGCGTCGTGACCCATGACTTTTCCTGGCTGCAGCGCTCCCGCCGACTCCCGTGGAAGCGCTACGGACCGACGACCCGGACGGGCGACAACCGCTCAATGGTCGTGCCGTCGCCAAGCTGGCCGTACAGGTTCTGGCCCCAGCAATAAGCGGCGTCGAGCGAGGTCTTGCCGCACGCGTGGTAGAACCCCGAGCTCATTTGATTGAAGAACAGCCCGCCCGCCACCGCCACCGGCGTATGGCGAAAGATCGTCGTGCCGTCGCCGATCTGCCCGTACCGGTTGGACCCCCAGCAGTAGACCCGGTTGCCGGTCGTCTCGGCGCAGGTGAACAGGTACCCCGCGCTCATGCGATCGAAAGTGTGCCCCCCAGCTACCGCAGTCGGCGTGAGCCGCTGGAGAGTGCTCCCATCGCCGAGCTGTCCTCTGGCGTTCTCTCCCCAGCAGAAGGCCTGGTCGTTGGTGGTGACGGCGCAGCTGTGGCGTCCCCCCGCGCTCACCTGGACGAAGCTGTGCCCGCCTGCCACAAGCTTGGGCTGCAGGCGTCGGGATACCGTGCCGTCGCCGAGCTGGCCGTAGTTGTTGTGGCCCCAGCAGAACGCCTTGTCGGTGGTGGTCACGGCGCACGTGTGGCCCAGCCCCACGCTGGGTGCCCGAAATGTCCGGCCACCGAGGACCGCGACCGGGTTCAGGCGCTGATCCGTCGTGCCGTCTCCGAGCTGCCCATAGGCGTTGTCACCCCAGCAGTAGGCTCGACTATCCGGGTAACTCAGGGCACAGGTGTGGCTCTGGCCCGCCGCCACCCGGCGGAACCGGTGCCCGCCTGCCACGGCTACGGGCGTCGACCGGTGGAGGGTCGTGCCGTCCCCGAGCTGCCCATAAAAGTTGTAGCCCCAGCAGTAAAGCAGATGGTCCGTGGTCACGCCGCACGTATGAGCGCTGCCTGCGCTGAGGCTCAGGAACTGCAGACCCCCGAGGACTGCGACCGGCCTGAGGCGGTCGATGGCGGAGGTGAACACACTATCCCCGAGCTGGCCGTAGAAGTCGTACCCCCAGCAATACGCCCGATTGCCGGTAGTCACCCCGCAGCTGTGACTTCCACCGGCGCTCACCTGCCCGAAAGTCAGGGTACTGGCCGCCGAGACTGCGAGGTCCGGGGTTGCGGGAGCAGGCTCCACAGGGGAGGTGCTATCGGTCCGGCAGCTCAGCGCGGCAGCGAGCAGCGCTATCGCGGCGCGCGAAAAGTATGATCGTGATCGCATGGGATTCACCTCCGAACGAGTGGGTTGGAACCGAGCCACGGGTACGCGATTTGCCCCCGCCTCCGAGGAGCTAGACGAGGCTATCAAACCGCTGTCAAGAGAATGTCAAGCGGGCTCCAGGCGGAGGGAGTCACCGCACCCGAGGGATGTGCAGAATGGCAGAATTGCTGGCTGACGTCCTCGTTACGTATGCCGTTCGAGAACCGCCTGGCGCATGGCGCGGCTCCAGCACTGCCTGGCCACTGCGGCAGCGGCTCGAGCTGCTCGCCTTCCGTGCACGGCTCGCGGGGGTGCCGCCGGCGCTCCTGGAGGCGCTCTGGGAGGCGATCAGTCGGCTGGAAGGGCGGAGCCCTGGTAACGAGTCAGAGATCCTTCCGTGCGCGCTTGCCAGCTTCCCTCTGGCGCAGTGGTCGCGCCTGGTTCGACGGACGCGACTACGCCGACGCTGGTGGCCGGCTCGAGCCCTTGGTGGTACCAGGAGAGAAGTTGGCTACCAAGGATCCAGACGTCGCGCAGTCGCTCGCCACGGCCCGCCTGCGCGAGCTGGAGGAGGCCCGGCGCAGCTTCGGGCTGCACGGTCGCCGGCAACGGGCGACGTTGGCCGCCTTCGCGGCCCACCACCTGATTCAGAAGAAGAGGGCTGGGAAAGTCACGGACGGGTGGCTCGAGCTGGCGGAGAACTTCCTCGGTCGGGCGGCAGCGTTCTTCGGATCCGAGCGCGACCTGGAGACGATCCGCGTATCTGACGTGCGGGGCTGGTGTGCCTCGCTCGCGCAGGTGAAGACCCGGGGTGGCCGCACCCTGAGCGCCGGCACCGTCCGCCACCACCTCAACGCCCTCAGCAACCTGTTCCTCCGCGCCCAGGAGGAAGAAGTGGTGCCGCCCGGGTGGAATCCCGTCGCGGCGATGATGGAGAAGCCAACGGCACAGCGCCTCGAGGCCCGGTGGCTCGAGGTCCCCGACGCGGCGCTCTTCCTGGAGGCGGCTCGTACCCTGCCGACCCGACGGAGCCAGCTCGGCGCCAGCCTCGTCTATCCGCTGATCGCAACCTACCTGCTCACCGGGGGGCGGCGGGCGGAGGTCCTGGGGCTCGAGCTCGAAGATGTGTCCTTCGGCCGCGGCACGGTCACCTTCCGGCCTAACACCTGGCGCCGACTGAAAACGCGGACCTCCGCCCGGGTGGTGCCTCTCTGGCCCCAGCTCAGGGAGATCCTGGACGCGTACCTCAACGCCCGGAGCGCCGGTATCGTGCTGCACGAGGCGCCTGCCAGCCGGCTCCTCTTCCCCTCATTCCGGGTGGGCACGGAGCACCGCCTCATGGAGCTCCGGAAGATTTTCGACCGAGTCGCGGTCCGGGGCGGCTGGCAGGCGGGGGACATTCGGAGCCGGGCACTCCGGCATACCTACTGCTCGACCCGCCTGCAGACGCTCGATGCCGGCGCGCCGGTGAGCCAGTTTACGGTCGCCCGGGAGATGGGGCACGGCGGGGATAGCCTCGTGCGCCGGATCTACGGCCACCTGGGCGACGTCCGCCATCGCGCTGAGGTGGTCGAGTACCGGGTGGAGCAGCATGCCGCGGCGCTGAGCGATCGCCTGGCGGCCATGCTGGGGGATGGAAGCGCCTCGGCCGGCCTGTAACATTCCCTGTAGCGAATCGAGTAGGTACGAGCCAACGCGAGCAGACTGGCGAGGGATCGTGCCGCAGGCGAACCAACGATAGCCGACGCCCTGCAACCGGCGGTGACGGCTTCGGGAGCAGGAGGTCCGGGGTTCAAATCCCCGCGCCCCGATGGGAACTGATCTGAGACTGTACCGAGCGATGCACCCGCGGGGGCCCTCTTACACGGCCCCCGCGGATGTTTCTTGAGGCCGCGGCGCCGCCATGCGGAACGTCTGACCTCCGCGACGCTGGGCTGGCGCCTATCGCCAGTCCGGATCGCCGACCAGGCCTGTGAAGTCTGTGCTCTTCCACCGGCCCGCCGCCTGTAGGCCGGCGTCGGTCAGCACCCCGTAGTCGGGGTACGCGGTGCGATATCCTGCGGCCTCGCCCACCCGGGCCAGTCCGCCGAAGACGATCCGCTGGACGGCGATCGGAATGCCGGCGATATAGGTTGCGGGCATGGTGGACCGGATCAGCACGGCGAGCTGAAGCAGGTTGGGGAGCCCCTTCGCGTTGACCTTCCCCGCGGTCGCCAGCCCGAACAGCGTCACCAGCGCCTGGAGACTCGCCAGCAGCCCGGCGCTGTCCGGCGGGTTCACCTCGGTCGTCTGGCGAACGTGCAGCTCCTCCGCGCTCACACTCCAGGGATGGATGTGAGGCGCGCCGGCCGGCAGCACGATCCGGTCGCCCTGCCGCGCGCTCCGCTCCTCCCGCCCAACTCGATACCGCGCCTCGCCCGACAGAATCTCGAACGTCTCGGTGGCGGCGGTGTGGATGTGGGCCGGCACCGCGCTCTTGCCCGTGAACGGCCGGTAGAGGTACTCGAGGGTGAATCCCCGGCCCCCGGTTTCGGCGGGCAGGGTGAGGAAGCGGACCCGGTGGCCCTGCAGGGGATTCTCGAACCAGACCTGGAGAATCGGCGCGTTCACTGTGGTCTCCTGTCGAGTTGGGGATCTGGGGTGGCGATCGTCGACCCGGAGTACGCCGCGGAGGGAGGAACGGATCTACGGTCTCATGAGCTGGCCAGCGCGGCCCCGACTCGGCTGCAAGCCGCGGCCCTGGCCTGGCCTGGCCTGGCCTGGCCTGTTTCCGCAGAGCGACCCCCGCTCGGGTCGCCCCCGTTCATCAGATCGTATCGTTACGCAGTGCTTCCTCGGCCAGGTCGCGGTCGAGGAGGAAGATGCCATCCAGCGTATCGCCTGAATTCGTTCGATGAAAAGAGAGTCGCCAGATGAAACCGCTCGATCCTGCGAGTTCGATGCCGCGCTACAGAAGGTGCTGGATGAGAACCTCGTAATGGATTCTCTCGCGCCTTGAGCGACGGGACGTCGACGAATGATTCGCTGTTTGCTCAGATGCTGCTCGACATTCGGCAGCGCGTGGCTGCGCTCGAGCAGCGAACCCGCAGGACATGTTGATCGCCTCCGCCAACCCTCAGGGGCGGATCCTGGATCGGCCCCGCCAGGCCGCTATCGTTGGCTGGGGTACCGTCGAGTCGCGCACGGCGACTCCCGATCGCCTTACGGAGAAGCGGTGGACGCGCCCGCGCTGACGGTATGCTGGGGTCCGACCATCGAATCGGCCTGCGCCAGCCAGGCGAAGCTCACCCGCTTGAACGCGTACGGCGCGCCATAGGCAGAGAGATAGAGGTCGTCCGGCTCCCGGCGCAGGTCCGCGCCGAGGTAGTGGCGCAGCACGTTGCCCAGCACGTTCACCACCGTCACGCTGTCTCCGAACGCGGCCGAGCCGTGGTCCGGGAGATAGTACGCACCGAAGGCGCCGAACCGATCCTGGGCGGAGGCGAGCGGAATTCCCTCCGCGGTGGCGGCGGTGTCGAAGCCGGGCGTGGTGGAGCCATGGTCGCCCTGGAGCAGGATGACCGGCGGCACGTCCGAGTCCCGCAGCAGTGAAGTGACCAGCTTCAGCACCAACCGGTTGGTGCAGCCGATCTGCCCGATGTAGCGGCTTCCCGGCCTCAACCAGCCGGCAGCCGGCTTGCGGGCGATCGGCCGGCAGTCCGATTCGAAGGTGAACGGCCGGTGCGGACTCAGCACATGCGCGAAGCCGAAGACGGGTCCGGGGATCCTGGGCACCTGGGCGACGGCCGCCAAGGTGCGCACGGTCTGGTCGCCGTCGGCGGCGCTCCACCTGTTTTCCCGGTGGAGCAGATCCAGCATGGAGGCAACCCGGAGGTCCCGACGGAGCTCGGTCCGGTTGAGCTCCCGCGCCGGATCGAACCCCTCACTCCCGTCGAACACCCGATCCGCACTCCGATTCCGCCGGGTGGCGGGCCACCACAGCGACGGGAAGAACGCGAAGGTGTAGCCCTGTGACTTGAGGAAGCCGACGGTGCGGTTGTGCTCGACCAGATAGTTGGGCAGCCTCGGATTGCCCGACCGGCTGGGGAGGTCGCGGGAAAGGTCGGCGAGCTGGCTGGCGTTGAGGAGTGAGGGAAGCGACAGCAGGGTGTGCAGGTAATTGCTGTGGACCACCGGCACCACGAAGCCGAGCTGTCGCAGACTGTCCAGAAAGACGTGATTGTCGAAGCCGTACCGCGCCCGAGTGACCTCGGCGTTGGCGTACTCGTCGAGGATGATGAGATAGATATCGCGCTTGGGACCGGTAGCGGCGCCGGGTCGCACTCGGATCGGCTGCGCCAGGTGCTGGACGACCGCGCTCTGCCGGATCGCCCGGGCGCCTCGCACCTCCGTCCTCCCGATCGAGAGAGCTGACCAGCCGACCAGGAGTCCGCCCACCAGGGTCAGGAAGGTGGCCAGCCGATCGAGCACGGCAGGCCGGCCAAGGAGCCAGCAGGCGAGCCCGAGCGTCACGACCGTCCCGAGCGGGAAGAGCACCAGGTGGGTCGTGAGATCTCCCCTGTGGCCCACGCGGTCGGCGACCTGGACGTAGCCCCAGAACCAGAGCACCGCGGCCCACACCGCCAGCGGCGGCAGACGGCCACCCCAGCGCCCGCGCGCCACTAGCGCCGCCAGACCGTAGACCATGGCACATCCCGCCAGCACAGCGGCCACCACGACCGCGAGGTCGTCGAGCTTCGACCACCCCGGATTGGATGCGACCATGTGCACTACCGGAACGACGGCCAGCAGGAAGGGGTAGAGCCGGGCCGGCGAGCGAGGCCCGCCTAGTGCTTCCCGCTCCACCGGTTGTGGCCAGGCAGCAGCGACTTGAAGAAGGCCTTCACGCCCTCACGCACCCGGGAGAACATGGCCGCGGCGGAGAGCACTCCAGCGGCGACGATCTGGAGCAGCAGACTCCCTGCGCTAGGATCGATGTACATTGGCGACCTCGCCGGGCAGTGTGATGAGCTTGATTCGGATTCGTCACCACTCCGTGACACTTCCAAGATACCACAAATGCCGGGCCTGGCGAGGTGAGATGCCGCACATCGGTACTTCCGGTCCTGCCGATCAGGGAGTGCCGTGCTCGTGGATGGCCCACTCGGCGGCCGCCTCGAGCAGCGCGAAGTCGGACACCGGCAGGGTGGGTGGCGCCGTCCGCTGGACCAGGCCGGTCACCATGCGCCCGGTGAGCCCGGCATAGATCACCAACGCGGCGACGCATAGGGGCGCTACGTGGGATGGCGGGGTCCGGTTTCTTCCCGGTCAGCGAAGGACCGACCGGGACAGGAGACCGCCGAGGATCGCGCCGCCCAGGAGCGGCACGATGTTGAGAAGCGAGACGGCCACTCCCCCCAGGCCGGCGAGCAGACCCCAGACCCACCAGTGCGTCAGATAGGAGACACCCGCCGCCGCCAGGATCCCGGTGAGCACGGCCGGCAGAAACACCGCGAGCACCGCCCGTCCCACCGAGCCCGCCTTGCTCCCTCCCACCAGCCCGGCGATGAACGGCCCCACGCCGGGCAGCCAGAAGAGCAGCAGCGAGAGTCCTCCCATCCAGTTCATCGCGGAGACCAGGCTGCCGCGGCGCGCGGGCTGAGCGGGCAGATCGCGCTTCCCCTCCCCATTCATCGGATTAGCTTCCGGATTCCCGAGCCCGAGTCCTTCGCCCGCCTCCGGTCAGCGCATGCAGCCCCATTCCACCCGATGTTTCCTCCTGCTGGTCGATGGGCTGCGCCCGGACGTGGCGGAGGAGCGCCTCGCGGCGGGCGAGCTTCCCAACCTCGAGGCGATGCTCCAGACCGGTGGGCGGACCCGCGCGATCACCGTCTTTCCCTCGACCACCAGCGTCGCCTACCTCCCGTTCCTCACCGGCTGCACCCCGGGACGCTGCAACATTCCCTCCATCCGGTGGCTCGACCGGCGCGCGTACGGCGGCCGGTGGTGGCGCGACCGCGGAGCGGTACGGAGCTACTGCGGGTACCAGGCGCCCCTTCTGGACCAGGACATCGCGCCGGACGTGCGGACCATCTTCGAGCTGGTGCCCCAGAGCGTCGGCATCTTCACGCCCATCGCGCGCGGGCTCTCCTCGGCCGGCGACCCGGCGCGACGAGAGCGCCAGGCCTGGGGGGCGCTGGCGCACTACGCCCAGTGGCACCAGCCGTCCGATGACGCCGTCGCTCGCCACCTGTTGCGCGCGGCCGATGGTGCCGCCCGGTTCGTGTTCGCCCAGTTTCCGGCGGTCGATGGCTACACCCATCAGACGACACCGGACGCGCCACCGGTGCGCCGAGCGCTCGCACGGGTGGACGCGACGGTGGGCCGGGTGCGGGCGCTGCTCCAGCGACGGGGAGAGCTGGAGCGAACCCTCATCCTGGTCGTGAGTGACCACGGGGCCACCGTGGTGCACACCCATCTGGACCTGGCGCGGTGGTTCCGCGATCGAGGCGTACCGACGCTCTCCCATCCCGTGACCTGGGAGCGAAGGCCGCGGGCCGCCGTGATGGTGGCGGGGAACGGCTCCGCCATGGTCTACGCCCAACCCGACGTCCGTCGGCACGAGCGCTGGCCGGTCGAGCGCCTTCGGCGCCCGGAAGCATTCGGCAGCAACGCCGACCTGGTGGCCGCGCTCCTCGCCGAGCCGGCCGTGGCGCTGGTGGCGGGTGAGTCGGCGGAGGGAGGCGTGTGGGTCGGAAGCGCGAACGGAACCGCCCTCATCGGGCGCACGGGCGGCGGGACGATCAGGTATCGTCCGCTCGAGGGCGATCCGCTTGCCATGGGTGGGGCCCGAAGTGGGTCGGAGCGGGAGTGGCTGGAATCGACCTGGGATGCGGAGCTCCCCGACGCCGCCTATCACCTGCTGGATCAGTTCCGGGCCGATCGAGCGGGCGATCTGCTGGTCGTCGCACGGGAGGGCTATGATTTCCGCGCGCGGTTCGAGCTGCCCGAGCACCGCTCGGGCCACGGGAGCCTCATCCGCAGGCACATGCAGACCCCGGTGTGGGCCAGCGAGGCGCTCCCGGCCGCACCTCTTCGGACGGTCGACCTCTTTCCCGCGATCGCCGATTGGCTCGAGGTCCCGCTTCCGGCGGGGATCGACGGCGCGCCTGTCTGGCTCCCGGGCACCCGATGGCGGCGCGAGCGTGATCCAGCCGGCGCCGGCGCAGCGTCCTCCTCCGCGATTGATCGAGCGACTGCGAGAGCTGCCCAGGCGTGATCCCTCGCGCGCCCGGCGGTCGCGACGTCGCGGGGCGATGAATCCGGCTGGTCACGCCGGCGTCAACGGCACTCGGGGACCTGGGTCGGCACGAAGCCGCTGGCGCGCGCTTCCTGTTCGCTGGTGAAATAGAGCAGGTCGCGAGACTCGAGCGGGATCGGACAACCGCTGCGATAGTAGAACCGCTCACCCGAGACCGCGACCCAGGGGTGCGAGCGCTGGAACGGACTGATCCTCGGCCCCGGAACCGAGTCCGGTTTGGGGCTGCCATGGGGGGCGCGGGCGCTGGAGTCGGCCGGAAGCCGGGCCGCTGCCGAGTCGCGCCGGACCCGCGTCGCCGCCGAGTCGCGCCGGACCCGCCTCGCCAACCCCGAGTCGGCGGCAGGACGAGGACGCCTGGAGGTCGAGTTGGGCCCGACCACCGCCACGGACCCGGATTCTTGGACTGAGGGGCGTGCCAGCGCCACGACCGACGGCTGGTGGGCTCCCCAGAGCAGCCAGAGCCCGGCCCCGATGGCGACGAGCGCGGCCGCAGCGGCGCCGAGTGCGAGGGCACCGCGCCCCGCCGCTCTCCTCGGTTTGGGAATGACCGCGGCGGTCGCCTCCTCCCCCGGGGTGATCGCCGCGACGAACTCCGCGACCGTCTGAAAGCGGCGCGCCGGCGAGGGGGCGAGCGCCCGATCGAGCGCCGCGCGGAGAGTCTCCGGAACCCGGGCGCCCCCGGAGTCGAGGGTGGGCGGGACTCCGGTGAGGAGGTGGTAAAGCACGGCTCCCAGGCTGAACACGTCGCTGCGCTCGTCGGGTGGGCGTCCGGCAATGCGCTCGGGGCTCGCGTACGCCGGGCTCATGTCCTGCTGGACCGGTCGCTCGGAGCCGATCCGTCGCGGGAGCAGCTCCTGGGTGAAGCCGATCAGCTTGATCAGCGGACGGCCGCCGGCCTCGTGGGTCACCAGCATGGTCTCCGGCGAGAGGTTCCCGTGGGTCCACCCGACGATGTGCGCCGCCTGCAGGCCGGCCGCGGCCTGCAGGATGAAATCCAGGGCCTCCCCGAGCGGCAGGGCGCCACGCCCGGAAAGGGTCTCGCTCAGCAACTCGCCCGCGAGGCACTCGGCCACCACGTAGACCAGTCCATCGTGCGTCTCGCTCACCTCATAGATCGCGGCCACATTCGGATGTAGGATCTGGATGGCGTGGCGGAAGCGCTGTCGCAGGAGGGCGAGCGTCGCAGGGTCGGTGGAAGCGTTGCCCAGGAAGAGGACGCCGACCTCCAGGCCCGTCGGGTACTCGGCAGAGTAGAGGGGGCCGATCGGAGTGTCGCCCAGCTTCTCCCGAACGCGGATGCCGGCACGGAGAGTCCGGCCCACCAGGGTAGCCTCCGGGCAGGGACTCGTGGCCGGGTCGTGCTCGGCTCCACAGTGGAGACAGGGGGCTGCGGTCAATTCCTGACCTCCCGTGGAGGCCTGGGGAATGCGCTGATCACCGATCGCGCCAAAGGGATTCGTAGGCATGGTATGACGGCGGAGCAGTCTTGCGGCGTGCCATCTTCCAACTCCAGCTCCCGGGCAACGGCCAACTCCCCGGTTCTGCACCAATCGGATCTCCAGCGGCTCACCGGCCGGACGGGCGTTCTCCGGGGGTAGCGGATCGTAGACCCGCGGCACCGGTATGCGCAAGAGTCCGACGGGCGAACGCCGACCTGGTACCCACTTCGGACCCTCGCCTGGCACAGCAGTAGCGAAATGGGCCCCTCCCCCCTAGTACTACTTTGTTAGATGGTACTCGCGCTCCCGGGCGCGGATGGTGGCCCCGATGACTTGCTCAAACAGCTCGCCGAGGACGGTGCGGCGCAGGGCGGCGACGCTTTGCCGACCC
>JBBSHB010000084.1:0-12626 GCA_038253515.1 Gemmatimonadales bacterium
CCCTTCCCCGCGGCGTTCGAGATGGCGTTCGTGAGCGTGCCCATCGCCACCTGCTGCCCGGCGTTCCCGCCGCCTCCGCCGTTCTCGCGCTCGAACAGTGGATTGTCCGATGCGGGGCGGCCGGTGACGATGTAGGAGAGGATGTCGTCCTGGCTCATCGACGGGTCGGCGGTGAAGGTGAGCCCCAGGCTGTCCAGGCGGCCCTTGGCATTCACGTTGATCAGCACCCCTTCGTTGTCGCCGCCGCTCTGGGTGGGGACCTGGTACGAGGCGTTGACGTCCAGCTTGGTCGAGTCCACCGGACCGGCCAGGTTGATGTCCCCGTCGGTCAGCCGGAACTGCCGGCCGTTCAACTCCAGTGTCCCCCGCCCCGGCACCGGCTCGACGTGCCCGAAGAACCGCATGTCCTGCCCCGGCTCCTGCGTCACCCGAAGCTGTCCCGCCAGCTCGATGTCGGTCTTGGGGGAGCTGGTCCGCCGAATCCACACCTGTCTCGGCATCTGGATGGCCAGGTCGAGCTTGACCCGGTCCATCAAGCCGGGCGCCTGCTTCGCTTGTCCCAGCACCGACGGGCCGAAGTCGCGCGCCAACCGCCGCATCTCTTCGGGAGTCAGCTGCACCCGCTCCACTTTGGCCTGGGCAGCCTCTGCGCCGACGAAGAAGGTGGTCCGGTCGAGCCGGAGGCTGCCACCCACCGTGGGGTGGAGCAGCGTTCCCTCCAGCCGGAGCCGACCCGAGGCGGCGGTCTGGAGCTGAGCCGAGTTGACCAGGCGGAAATGCTCCAGCGTGGCGTCGAGGGCGAGCCCGGGCTCACTGAGTGGCCGGAGCCGGATCGCGCCCCTGGCGGTCAGCTTCTGCTTCTTGCCGGTGAGGAGCTGGAACCGATCCACCGTGAGGGTGTCACCCTGGAGCCGTCCGGTCAGCGCGCCGTCCTGGTAGGCGACCTTGATGGTGGGGAGCTCGAGGGCTGCGCGGGTGAGACTCAAGGTGCCGGTGGCGTCGGGAGCGTGGATCGAGCCGCCTATCCGCGCGTCCATTCGCAGCAGGCCCTGGAGGCCGATCGCCGCATCGGGTGGAAGCAGCGGCTGAAACAACGCCAGGTTGAGGCTATCGGCTCGCACCGCGAGCGCCACCGTGTCGGCCTCGCTGCGCTCCAAGCTCACGCTGGTGGCGGTGTCCCGCGGCGCCAGAGTCAATCGGTACGGCAGCGTGCCGTCCACCGTGAGCCCGCCGCCCCTGGTAGGAGTGGCCGTTGCGTGGAGCTTGAGTCGGTCGCCCGTCCAGTCGAGATCGGTGCCGACCACACCGAGCCGCCGGCCGGCTTTCGAGACGATCGCGAGGCCCATGCTGCCGTCGATGCGCGGCGAGGCGGCGCGCCCAGCCAGATGGAGGTGCCCATCGAGCTGCCCACCGATGGGCACCAGACCCGCCGCGCGCAGGGTCTCCAGATCGAGCCCGGCGATGCGCAGGGTCACGTCGCTCGAATCGTGCCGGTCGAACAAACCGTCGATGGTGATGCTCCGTTGACCGGTGCGGAGCGCGAGGTCGCGCACCTCGACATGCGGTCCAAAGACGAGGCTCGCCGGCCGCTCCAGTGCCCACGTCCGGCCGCCCTCTTGGAGAGAGAGTTGCTGGAGCGCCGCGCGCACGGTGTCGCCGGACACGCGACCCCGAAGCCTGGTGGCGACCCGCAGGCTGTCGCCCACGTTCACGGCCGCGTCCAGCGCGAGAGTCGAGTCGTATCGGCCGGAGGCGGTCAGCGTGCGCACTTCGACCCTTCCGTAGACGGCGTCGGTCACCCTGAGCCCGCCGGTGACGCCACTCACCCGGGCGCTGTCGAGCGTTGCCGCCGCCGTCAGGGTCAGGTGGTTGGCCAGATTCCCCGCGAAGGCCAAGGCATGCGCGTCGGCGTCTCCCGCGACTCTCCAGTGCCGCGCGGGTCCGGTCACGGTCAGCCTCACCAGGGCCGAGTCGAAGTCGACGGTGTCGGCGCCCGCGAGGGCCGCCACCGGAGCGAGATCGCCGAGCCTGCCGAGGAACTTGAGCGTGCCGCTATCCGAGCCGGGACGAAGGGCGAGCCGTCCACTCCCGTCGAGCAGGCCCGCATTGGAGCGTAGCAGCAGGGTATCGACCCGGACCTGTCCTTCGGCCGGACTCATCGCCAGGTGGAATGTCGGGACCCGCACGCCACCGACCCCACCCATCGCGTCCACGGTGCCGCCCACCGTGCTGAGCCCCGAGCTGTCGGCCTCGGCCTGGATCGCGAAGCGCGACTCGATGCGACCGTCGGCGCCGCGCCGTCCCATCCAGCGCGCGAGGTGCTCGACCCGGAGCGTGCCATCCGCCCTCATGGACGTCCGACCCGCTGCCGCCGTGCTGGAGAGGGCGGCGTCGAGCGCGGCGTCCCCTCCCGCCTTGAGCTTCAGATCCACGCTGCGCCCCTGCACCCGGGCCTGAAGCGATCCGTCGCTCAGCTCCGCCTGGTTCACCCGCGAGGGCAGCAGCACCGCGTCGAGGGTCGCCCGCAGACTGTCCGCCGACCGGCCGGTCAGCTCGGCAGTGAAGCTGGTGTTGAGATCGGTGTGGAGGTCGGGCCGGTCAAGGACCTTGCCGAGGTCGATCTGGGTCAGCCGGCCTTGGCGGATCCGGTAGGCAGGCACGGCGGCCGTCGGGGTGCCGTCGCCGGCCAGCGAGAGGGCTCCGCCGCTGGTGCTGAGCATGGCATCGTAGCTGAGGCGCCGGCCGGCGAGCTGGACGTTGGCGCCTCCGCCGGACACCTCCATGCGGCCGAGACGGGAGGAGTCCACCGTGAGCTTGGCCTGAACCGAGCGGTGATCCCCCTGCCAGCGGCCTTGGCCCGTGAGGCGGAGCGTCACGGGACCCGCGAGGTCGGGCCTGCCGAGGAAGGTGCCCAGGTCGGCCCGCTCGAGGGCGGCGCTTCGAAGCACGTATGAGGCGGTGGAGTCGAAGGGGCGGCCGAGCGCCTCCATCGTGAGACGCCCGCCCTGGAGCAGGGCATTGCCCTGGAGACGGAGACGGCCCCGGTCCAGCCGGGCGACGGCGTCCAGGCCGTCGAGCCGGCGCTCGCCGTAGCGCAGCTCGTCGAAGTGGAGCCGGGCCTCCAGCGTCGCGTGGGCGGGGGCGGTGCCGCGCCCCGTCAGGGTGAAGCGGCCGGAGAGCGGAGCGCTCAGGGTATCGCCGGAGAGCCTGCCCAGGTCCACCCGGTCGATCCTGCCCTGCCGGAGCACGTAGCTCATCGTATCGCCGAGGATTACCCGGCCGACCGCAGTGATGCTGCCTCCGCCGGCGAGCAGCTCGGGGCGGAGATCGAGCCGACCACCGGCGAGGCGCAGGGTGGCATGCCCGAGCTGCACCTGGTCGCCGCCGTCTCGCACGGCGGTCAGGTCCACCCGCCCCTGGACCCGTGCCGAGTCGGGTGACTTCCCCTGGCCCGCGACGCGGAAGCCGACGAGGAGCATCGGATCGCCCGTCTGCCCCGCGAGACCGCGCGCCACTGCCGTTGTGCCCGGCATCCGAAGCGCGGTCCCGGAGAAGCGGTAGGTCGGGATGGAGTCGAACGGCCGCGCCCGCCCGTTCGCGCTCACGCTGCCGGTGTCCAGCGCGCCCCGGAGGGTGAAATCGGCGGCGCCCCGGGTGATCAGGGCGTGGAGATCGAGCCGGCGCAGGAGAGTGGCACCGATTCGCGAACGCCCGACCCGGACTCGGACGCTGCCGTTGGCCCGGGCGGGCGGGCCATCCAGGTCGGCATCGAGCTCGGCGTCGACACTCCCTCCAGGTGCCGACCGGTTGAGCCGTGAGGGATCGAGGTTATCGATCCGGCCGTGGGCGCGATATGACGTGGCCCGGCCCCGAACGATCCGGGTGTCGCCGTCGAGAGCGAGCGTCGCCCGGTCCAGCGTCGCCGCCAGGTGTGCGGTCACCAGATCGCCGTCGCCGTGCGCCGCGGCATCGAGCTGCAGATGCCCGTCGGGGGGGACCGACGGCGCGAAGGGTGCCACGTCCGCCAGGTCGAGCGGGCGTCCGATGAGGCGGACGTCGAGCCGGTCCACCATGCGGGCGTCATCGAAACGTCGGGGCACGACCGCGCGCCCCGACAGACTGCTCAGCTCGGTGTGGACCCGAAACGGGTCGAACCGGAACTCCTCCGCCGTCACCGCGCCCCGGGTGGCCATGGCGTACCAGCGATCGCTCGAGGGCGGCTGGACCTGGAGTCCGAGCGAGTCGATCGCCACGAGCGTGGTGCGGCCCAGCACCAGATCGTGGGCGACCAGATCGAAGTTCCGCACCCGCACGACCGAGTCGGGTGAGAGCTCGGCGGCGAGCCTGGCCTCGCGCAGTCGGAGACGGCCGATCGCGATCGTCCCGGCCCCAGTGGTGTCGGCCGACTTGCGCAGCACCGAGAGCAGGTCCCAGCGCTCGCCCCGCCGGTGCGCCCGGATCTCGGCGCCGTCCGCCTCCAGCTCATCCAAACGGCTCGCCGGTGGACGGAGGCGCACCAGGTGGTAGGCCACCCGGAGCCGGCGGATGTGGGCCACCTCCAACCCCGACTGGCGCAGCCGCACATCCTCCAGCGTGAGCCCGGCGAAGAAGTTGCCGGACACCCGGCCGACCTCCAGACGATTGCCGGGATTGATCGGGGCCAGAGTGAGGAGCTTGCGGACGACGGCGGTAGCCACGGGTGGGAGCTGGAGCAGGGCGACCAGGCCGGCGACCAGGCCCACCAGCACGACGACAGCCATGCCGGCGCGTCGGAGCCAACGCCGGGAGCGGTGAGGGGGAATGCTGGGGACGTCGGGCTCAGAGAGAGGCATCGGGCTCCGGCGAGAGATCGGGTGGGGACCATGGGGTCTAGCCGCCCAACCAGTCTGCGGGCCGCTGCGGCCTGGGACCATGTCCGGCGTCACATTCGGCCGGCCGCGGCTTGGCAATTGCCAAGACCAGGCAGATGAGGTGGGTCCGCTCGTCCCGACCGCCACCTCACTCCTATGATCGCCGTTGCCGCGGGCTGGACCTAACTGATCGTCCGTTGGCCGATTACGCGGGCTGACTTGGCTCCCGCCGCATCCCCCTGTGCCGCTCGAGGACTATAGCCGGTGATCATGAAATCCCGCCTCACTGTGGCGCCTGGTCCCCACAGCGCGACCGTGCTCATCGTCGACGACGACCGCGGCGCCCGCGCCACCGCCTGCCGAACGCTGCAGCTGGCAGGTTTCCAGGTCCGCGAGGCGGGGGACGGCGCGTCAGCCCTCCGGATTCTCCAGCAGCACCCCCGCGAGATCTGGCTGGTGCTCGCGGAGCTCATGACGCCGGGCATGAGCGGCACCGAGCTGGCGGAGCGGGTCCTCGCGGCGCCTTCCCGGCCGCACGTGCTCCTGATGTCGGGTTGCTCCCGGATGGAGCTCGACGGGCTCGTGGGCTTCCAGCCCGAGCTGCCATACCTGCGGAAGCCGCTGGTGCCGGAACAGCTTGCGGCGCGGGTTCAGGAGCTGCGAGAGCGCTCAGTCTGAGCGGCACCCCCGCTCGCGCCCGCGATCCACTGCCGCGCGGCGCGCAGCTCAGGCTCGGTCAGCTCGTGCCCACCGGGTTCCCAGTGGACCGGGCGCCCGCCTGGCGGAACAGCTGGGCCAGTAGCTCCGCCTGTGCTGCCGGGGCGATGCGGTCCGCGCGCCCGGCTCCGATGAACACGGCGGTTCCGGTCAGGTCGGGAACGGCGGCGGGCTCGAAGGGAACCATGGGGCTCAGGAGCACCGCGCGCCGAAGCAGTCCAGGGCGCCGCAGCAGGATGCTCGCGGCGATGTTCGCGCCGTTGGAGAAACCCACCGCCACGATGCCCTTGCGGTCGAGATCGTAGATCTTCGCGGCCGCTTCGACGAAGGCCGCCAGCTCCTCGGTCCGCCGGGCCAGATCCTCCTGATCGAAGACGCCCTCCCGAAGGCGGCGAAAGAAGCGGGGCGCTCCGCCCTCGAGCACCTTCCCGCGCGGGCTCAGCATCCCAGCCCCCGGGAAGATGGCTCGGCCGAGCGGGAGCAGATCCTCCTCGTCGCCGCCGGTCCCGTGGAGCAGAAGGAGCGTGGTGCTGCCTGCCAGCTCCGCTCCCGCCGTCGGGGGGATGTAGCGATGGATGAAACCCAGGGCGTCCCCGCTCACGTCCTCCGGTCCGGTGGTCTCCGCGAAGAGCGAGGCATCGGCCGCCGGGACCGGCAGATGAATCGGCGGGAGGACGGCCTCGATCTCCGCCCGCCGGGACTCGTACCGTGCCGGCAGCATCAGGCGCTCGCCGAGTCGCTCGACCGGCTCGTCGATGGTGAACCCAGGGGGGTTCGTCGCGAGCTCGAAGAGGACACCCCCCGGCTCGTGGAAGTAGACCGAGTGGAAGTACTGCCGGTCGATGACCGGCGTCGGGTCCAGTCCTGCCTGGTGGATCCGATCCCGGAGCCCGAGTTGCGCCGCATCGTCCGCCACACTCCACGCCACATGATGCACGGTGCCGGCGCCGCCGGCGCCCCGCACGAAGCCACCGGTCGCCCGCACATTCACCAGCGTGCCGGGCCCGCCCTCCCCGACCGCGTATCGCTTGGTCGAACCCTCTTCGCGCACCGGCCGGAAGCCCAGGCTCTCCACCAGGACCTTCTCCGTCGCCTCCCCCTGCTCGACCCAGAGCGTGACAGCGTGAAAGCCGTGAATGGCGTGCTCGCGGGAGATGCCCGGGGCGCCGGCCCAGGCCGGCCGAGCCTCGGCCGCGGGGTGCGCGACGATCTCGAGCATCAGCCCGTCATGATCCTTGAACGAGATGACCTGCTCCGCCTCGGCTCGCGACGGCCCGCGCTTCGCAGGCCCTTGATAGGTGATCCCGTGACGCACCACCCGCTCGATCCAGAAGCCGAGCGCCGTCGGAAGGATGGCGAAGGAGGTCACGGCGACCTGCCCCGGTCCCTGACGCCCGCCCCTGGCCCCGGGCCAGGGAAAGAAGGTCAGGATGCTGCCGGGAGTGCCGACCTCGTCGCCGAAGTAGAAGTGGTAGGTCTCGGGGTCGTCGAAGTTCACCGTGCGCTTGACCAGACGGAGCCCGAGCAACCCGGCGTAGAAATCCAGGTTGCGTTGCGGGTCACCCGCGATGGCGGTGACGTGGTGGAGGCCGAGGACGCCGGTCACCTCATGACGGTCTCCCCGCCATCGGGTTCTCGTCGGCACTCGCGCCATAGGTCGCGGGGACGAGCGCCCCCACCTGCCGCAAATACACCGTCAGCTGGCCGCGGTGGTGATACCAATGGTTGAAGAGGACCGACCGGAGCAGCGCGACCCGGGGCATCGCCATGACCTCTCGCGTCCCATCCACCATTGCCCAGGGAGTCTGCAACGCGGCGTCATTCATCCCGCCGAGAATGGTCCTCGCGCTTTGCACGCTCCGGTCGAGCTCGGCAAGTAGCTGGGCGACACTCGCCGGGCTGGGCCGAGGGATCTCGGTCTTGACGTCGAAGGTGGGACGGGTCGAGACCTCGGCAATCGCCCCGGGGAGGGTAGCCACATGCAGCGCGAGCTGACCGAGCGTCAGCGACTTCTCGTGCGGTCTCCAGCCAAGTTGATCCTGCGGCACGCGCTCGAGCACTCGCCGAGTCGCGGGCGCTTCCTGGTTCAGTTCCTGTAACAGCTCATTCACCGTCACCATGATTGAACTCCTGGGTGGTTCATACGTAACCGAGGACGGCCACGATGGAAGGGCGCGCGCGACCGGCCACGGCTGGTCGCCGGGCACCATCAGGACGGGGACCCGGATCCGATCATGTCTGGCCCACCGCGGTCTCCGTTCTGGCCCACAGCTCCGTCGCCAGCGCTTCATCTTCGGCGAGCCGATTGGGCGCGACCTCCCGGCACTTGTCGTAGAATCGGCCGGTGGTGGTGGCGAGCTCGGGAGCAGTCGCGCAATAGAGTGGCGTCCTGGCCCCCTCCTCGTTGGAAAGCATGAAGCGCTTGATGAGCCACTGCAGGGGCTGAGGGACCGCGCGCCAGACGTTGGAGGCGACGGCGCCGGGATGGAGCGCATACGTGGTCACGCCGGTGCCGCTCAGCCGGCGCGCCAGCTCCTTGGCGTGGAGCACGTTCATCAGCTTGGTCACGGCGTAGTCGGCGAAGCCACTGCGCTTTGGCGTGGTGCGGCGCTCGAGCACGGACCAGTCGATCCGCTTGACTCGCATCTGGGCGAAGCTGGAGACGTTGACGATGCGGCCCTGGGCCGAGGCTCGGAGTCGCGGCAGGAGCAGGTTCGTCAGCAGGAAGGGGCCGATGTGATTGGTCGCGTAGGTGAGGTCGAATCCGTCACGGCTGAGCCCGCGGGTGCCGGCGACGCCGGCGTTGTTGACCAGCACGTCGATCGGGTGACCCGTTGCCAGAAACGCGTCGGCGGCCAGCCGCACCGAGCTCAGGTCCGAGACATCGATCGGCAGCAACCTCGCCTCGACGGTCGGATGCCGCGAGCGGATGGCATCGAGCACCGGTCTGGTGCGCTCCTCCGAACGCGACGCGAGCACGACGCTTCCGCCCTGCGCCGCGAGCGCCTCCACCAGTGCGCGGCCGATCCCGGAATTGGCCCCGGTCACCAGGAAGGTGCGGCCCTGAATCACCTGGATCCCACGCGGATGACTTGATCGACGTTCTTCCTTGGCATTAGCTATTCGTACTCGCTCCTCGGTGCGGTGTTTCGATTGTCGCTGCCCCGAATGGATCCGCGGCGCGGCTCTCCGGTTAAACCCTCGCATCCGCGCCTGTTCCGGACAAGCTTGGGGCGTTCTGAAACCACGACTGTGAGCCGGCTTACATCCGCGGGACCGCAGGACTCCGACGTCCGGCTTGCGGGACCACGAACAGATGTCGAGGTTTCGCCCTTCTCCCACTCACGCGAAGCACCTACGCCCATTTCTCGCAGAGACCTGCTTCAGAAAGCGGCCACAACCGCCGCCGCCCTGCTGCTTCCAGGGTCGCTCGCCGGGTCAGGAAGGCGGCCGGACCCGGACCATGCGCGCCTCCTCGGCTGGGCAGCCGCGCTTCGTGTCGAGGGGTTGTCACGGCGGGACGCCCCGCTCGGGCGCGGCGCCGTCCGGGTCGGCGAGCTGGCTGTCGGCACCCCGTACGAACCGTTCACCCTCGAGACCTACCTTCGCGCCGATGGCAGCCCCTCGCGCGAGCCGCTGACGCTTTCATTGACCAGGTTCGACTGCACCACCCTGGTCGAGGCGTGTCTCGCGGTGGCGCGAGTGGCGGCGGATGATGGTGTCGCCTCCTGGGAGCGCTTCGGCCGAGCGATAGAGCGCATGCGCTACCGCGGCGGGCAGCGCCGCGGCTACCCATCCCGGCTGCACTACTTCAGCGAGTGGATCACCGATGGGCAGCAGCGAGGCCTCCTGACGGATCGTGGCGCGGAGCTGGGCGGGATCGAGGATGCCCGCCCGCTCCGCTTCATGACCGAGCATCGCGGCAGCTATCCCGCGCTGGTGGATGACGGCGTCTTCCGGGAGATCGGCAGGATAGAGCACCGACTGGACGAGCATCCGCGCCAGGTGGTACCCACCGAGCGAATTCCCGAGGTGGTCGACCGGATCGAGACGGGGGATGTGCTCGCGTTCGCGACGGAGATCCCCGGGCTGGACGTGACCCACGCCGCCCTCGCCTATCGGGACGGCGGCGGGATTCTTCGGGTGCTCCACGCTCCGCTCTCAGGTGGAGTGGTGCAGGTCACTCACGCGACGCTACCCGAGTACGTCGGCGCCATTCGGCGCGCCACCGGGATTCTGGTCGCGCGGCCCCTGTGGGGGTAAGGCCTGCACCACGCCGAGGCGTGCGGCCGCGATAGCGCACGGGTCACGTTTCAGTCCTTGTAGGGATCGAACTCCTATCACCCCTCCCGCCCCATGGACCGTCGAGAAGAGCGCCTCCCGCTACGGCCTCCCACACCGGATCCTCGAAGAGCGGGTGCCCGGTCGGCGCGTCGTCCGCCTGGTTCTTCCGCCCGATGCCGAAGCTCACCGTGCCGGCGATCTCGTCCGCCAGCAGTCCGAGCGTGTCGCAGACCTCCTGCTCATCGCGGCCGAGGTCAGCGAGATGGCGATCGGCATGACGTAGCCCACGTGGCCATCGGCCATGAGAGCGGCCTTGCGGGCGCGTGTGGCCACATTGGCCAGCTGCGCCACCGTGGCGTCGTCGTGAGTGCCGAAGACCTCAAGGCCACACTCCGCTTCCCAGTGAGTCTTGACCGCCTAGGAGCCCGAACGTACTGTGGGCTCTCCGCAGAACAGCCACCGCGTTTCCCCGATGCAGCCCACCTGGACGGATCGGGGTCGCGCCTTATCAAGGAGCCCCCATGACCCGCCTCCCTCTCGTGCTGGCCGTCGCCGCCCTCCTCGCCGCCTGCGACCAGGCCGCCGCACCAACCGACCCAAACGCCGGGCGCGTCGTCACCCCGAGCCTACAGGCCGCCAGCGTGACCCAGAAGTTCTCACTCGATACGACCTTCGTCGCATTCGTCGACTGTGCGGGCGAGGAGTTGGAGTTCCATCTGACGGAGCAGCTGGTGACTCATCAGACGGTGGATGCGGCAGGCCGGCTCCACACCCACTTCACGATCAACGACCAGGGGAGCACCGCGGTGGGCCAGACCACCGGCCGAGTCTGGCATCAGACCGGAGCCACCACGGACAATCTGAATATCACTCCGTCCATCACCGGGAACGAGACCGCGGCCAACAGCCTCAACCTGGTGGGACAGGGCCGGGCGCCGAACCTGCTGGTCCATACCATTTTCCATATTACGGTCAACCCCAGAGGCGTGATTACCGTGCTCTTCAACAAGGCCCGAGTCGTGTGTCGCTAGGCCGATGATGCGATGGCTCAAGCTGCTCTGGATGCCCCTGGCGGCGGCCTGCGCCCACGCCGCCCCGTCCACACCCACTCCGACCGTCACCCCCTCGCGGGCCTGGTGGAAGGAAGTGGTGGTCTATCAGGTGTACCCGCGCAGCTTCAAGGACAGCGACGGCAACGGCATCGGGGACCTGCGGGGCATCACCGCCCGGCTCGACTACATCAAGAGCCTGGGCGTGGACGTGGTCTGGCTCAACCCGGTCTACCAATCCCCCAACGACGACAACGGCTACGATATCAGCGACTACCGCGCCATCATGCGCGAGATGGGATCGATGGCCGATTTCGACTCGTTGCTTCGGGGGATGCACCGACGCGGCATCAAGTTGATCATGGACCTGGTGGTGAATCACACCAGCGACGAGCACCCCTGGTTCCAGCAGAGCCGAAGCAGCCGAAACAACCCCTACCGCGACTACTACCACTGGTGGCCCGCGGAGAGAGGCACGCCCTCCAAGCGCTGGAGCTTCTTCGATGAAGAGGGGAGCGCGTGGCGCTACGATTCGACGACCCAGGCGTATTACCTGCACTACTTCAGCCGCAAGCAGCCCGACTTGAAGTGGGAGAACCCCCGGGTGCGGCAGGGCGTCTACGACATCATGAAGTTCTGGTTCGAGAAGGGCGTAGACGGGTTCCGCATGGACGTCATCCCGTTCATCGCCAAGGACACGACCTTCCCGCCGCTGCCGGCAGCCTATCATGGCGACTACGTGGCCTACTACGCCAAGGGCCCGCGCCTGCACGAGTACCTGCGGGAGATGAACCAGCAGGTGCTCAGCAAGTACGACGTCATGACCGTGGGCGAGGGCGGCGGGGTCGCGGTGGAGGACGCGCTCAAGTTCGTGGCCGAGGAGCGCCACGAGCTTCAGACCTTCTTTCAATTCGAGCTGGTGGACCACTGGGGGCGTCGTCCCGGCAACTCCATGTATCCGGACAGCGGCACCCGAAGTCTTCCGGTCCTGAAGGCGATCTTCACCAAGTGGGACAGCGTCTTCGCCACCTCGGGCTGGGGCACCGTGTTTCTCGGCAATCATGACCAGAGCCGGATGGTGAGCCGCTACGGCAACGACACCCCACCGTACCGCACCGCCTCGGCCAAGATGCTGCTCACGCTGCTGCTGACCATGCGCGCTACACCTTACATCTACAACGGCGACGAGCTCGGCATGGCCAACATCCGCTTCACCGATGTCCGGGACTACCGCGACCTGATGACCATCAATTACTACCACCGCCTCGAGAAGGAGGGGGGCGACCTGCAGGAGTTCCTGAAGGGCCAGGCGGAGGTGAGCCGGGACAACGGCCGCACCCCCATGCAGTGGAGCGCGGACACCAGCGCGGGGTTCACCGGTGGCTTGCCGTGGATCAGGATCAATCCGGATTACCGGACGGTCAATGTCGCGGCGGAGGAGGGGGACACCGGCTCGGTGCTGCACTACTTCCGCCGGATGGTCCGCCTGCGGAAGTCGGAGCCGGTATTGGTGTACGGCAGGTACCAGCTGCTCGACCGCGGGAATCCCGAGGTCTTCGCCTACACCCGCAGCCTGAACGGGCGCACGTTGATGATCGCGCTGAGCTTCGGTCCGGCGGGAGGGCGCACGGCGTTGCCTGCCGGGCATACGGCCGGCAAGATCCTGATGAACAACATTGTAACATCGCCTGTGCGGGGCGCGGAGCTAGTGCTCGGGCCCTATCAG
>JBBSHB010000085.1:0-12209 GCA_038253515.1 Gemmatimonadales bacterium
GAGCTGCTTCGCTGCTTCTCGGAAGGAGCATGGGCCACCGCGGCCACCCTGATCGCCGGCGAGTTCATGGAGGGCTTCACGCTGCCCGGCGCCTCCGCCTTCGAGGATTGGCTCGCCGCGGAGCGGGAGCACTGGCGCGTCCAATCGGTGACCGCGCTGGTTCATCGGGCCGACGAGCTCGAGCGCAACGGACGGGTGGGCGACGGCGCGAGCTGCGCGCTCCGGGCACTTGGGCTCGACCCGCGCTCCGAGCGCGCCGTCCGCAGCGTGATGCGCTGCCTCTCCTTGGCCGGCGACCGGACCGCGGCGCTGCAGCGCTACGACAGCTTCCACGCGAGGCTCACCGCCGACCTCGGAGCCGCGCCGGAGGCAGCCACCAAGGCTCTGGCCGAGCGGATCCGCCAGGAGCGGAGCGTGCGGCCGCCGGGTGCCACGAGCGACTCGGCCCGCGCCAGCGAGGCAGGAGGGCGGGCGCCGCTGGTCGGGCGCGAGTCGGAGCTGGGCGCGCTCCTGGACGTCGCGACATCCTGCTTCCGCGACCGGCGACCCGCGGTGCTGGTGGTGGGGGGCGACACCGGCGCGGGCAAGACCCGGCTGGTGGAAGAGCTTGCCTCCCGGCTCCGGCTGGAGGGTGTCACCGTGTGTCTGGCCCGGGCGGTCGAGGCCGATCGGGAGCAGTCGAGCGGCGCACTGCTCGCCCTGGCCCGGGGAGCCCTGGTGGACGCGCCAGGCGTGTCCGGGGCACAGGCCGGATCGATCGCCATGCTGGCACAGCTCCTTCCCGAGTGGCAGGAGCGCTTCCCGTGGGCCAGCGATGCCGGTCCGCCCCGGTCCCTGGCGCACGCCCTCGCCGACGTGGTTCGCGCCGCGGCGGAGGAGCGCCCGGTCCTCCTGGCGATAGACGACGCGCACTGGCTGGACCACGATTCGGCGCTCGCGCTCAGCGCCCTGGTGCGGGACCTCGCCGCGGTGCCCATGGCGCTGCTGCTGGCCATCCAGCCGCGCTGGCCCCGACCCGAGTTGGACGAGCTCAGGGGCCGCATAGGTCGAGACGCCGGCGGGCTGGCGGTGTCGCTAGCGCCGTTGGGACGGGCGCCGCTCCGGTCGCTCGCCCGGCATCTGCTGGCGGACTACACCGAGATCGAGCTGGACCGGGTGGTCCGACGGGTGAGCATGGACTCGGCGGGACTGCCGCTCCTGGCGGTCGAGCTGCTCCGCGCGGTGTCGGTCGGGCTCGATCTGGGAAGCGTCTCGAGCGTCTGGCCCGAGCCGTCCCGGACACTGGATCAGACGTTGCCCGGCGGGCTGCCCGACGCGGTCGTCGCCGCGCTTCGGGTGACCTTCCGTCGCCTGAGTCCCGACGCGCAGCGGGTGCTGGCCGCGGCCGCCGCGATCGGCGACCGGGTGGACGCCGATCAGCTCGCTCGGGCCACTCAGCTCCCCCTGGCGGAGGTGACGGCCAGGCTGGATGAGCTGGAGTGGCATCAGTGGCTCACCGCCGACCCGCGGGGCTACGGGTTCACCGCCCGCCTGGTTCGCGAAGTCATCTCGCGCGACATGCTGACGGCCGGACAGCGCCGGCGCATTCTGGAGGCGGTGGCCGCCGCCCGCTAGCCTCGCATCGCCGCTGCGATCACCCCCGGAACCTTGGCCCAGCTCGCGCTCTCCTCCAGCGCGGTGAGCCGCCGCAGCAAGGTGTGCGCGGTGCGATGGCTGGGAAAGGTCACCGGCTTGGGCACGATGGTGACCGGGTGACGCAGCACCGTCTTCTCGATGCCCTCGAGCATCGGCGTGTTGTGCACCCATCCGGTGCCGCTCTGGATGTCGGCCGGCGAGGAGCTCGGATGGGCGCCCCACGGCGGAGTCCCCAGCGCGAAGCTCAGGCCGGCCCAGGCGTTGAGCGCGACCGAACCGTAGCGCAGGCGGGTGATGGCCCGCTCCACTGCCTGATTGAGGCGGGGGTCCTTGAGCGTCCGCGGGTGCACCACCACCGTCGCAGAGAGGGTTCCCCAGAGTCGGTCGTTAGCGAACTCCACGGCACGCTCCAGGTACTCGATCGGATCGTCGCTGCCGACGGCCGTCTCCGACAACAGCGCGCAGAATGGCTCGGTGGAGAACGCCGGCTCCGCCGAGTCGGTGGGATCCAGGCCGGGAAGGAGGGTCCAGGGCAGTTGTCCTTCGCTGGCGGACCCGATGGTCCGGACCACCGCGCGACCGCGAGTGAGCTGCCCCCAGCGTTCGGCGGCTCCCGGATAGTAAGCCTTCCGCACGGGCGTAGCGGCGAGCACGCGCTCGATCGCGGAGATGAGACGTTCCCGTCCTTTCCATCCCTTGGGAGACAGCGCCACCTTCGCCGAGTTGCAGTTGAACGAGGCGTTGTGCACCACCGCGCCCACGATCGCTTCCGCTTGGAAGGCGAGCTCCTTGTCGCTGTAGGGACCCGGAACCACCAGCACAGGCGAGACATTCCCCAGCTCGGCCGTCACCGGCTTGGTCACGAGCGGTGCGTTCCGCGCCTTCCGGGCTTCCCGCTCGGGCCCGGGCGGTCCCCAGACCAGCGCGTCGTAGGTCTTGTCCGAACCGGTGAGATGGATCTCGTCGATTCCCGGGTGCCGGGCCAGGTACGCGCCCTCCTCCGCGCCGCCGTACGCCACCGCCAGGAATCCCCGCGCGATCGGCTCGGCGAACGCCTCCTCCATGAACGGTCCGTGGTAGGCGTTGACCGGGTTCATCTTGAGCAGGCAGACCTTGCCCTCGTTGAACAGCTTGGTGATCACGTCCATGGCCGGGATCATCGTGAGGTTGCCCGCGCCGAGCACCAGCACGGTTCGGCCCTCGTGCCGGGGCGCCTTGTAGAAGCTGGCCCGGGAGCGCTGCATCGTCTCCTCGGTGACGCCGGTCTCGGTGTGGACCTCCGCCGTGATGCCGGAGAAGAGCACCCCATCGATGCCGTTGGCCGGAAATACCCGAACGGAGAGTCGCCCGTCGACGGTCCGGCTCACCGGGCCGATCGGCGTGTTGCCGGTCCGCTCCAGCGCGCGGAGCGACTCGATGGTGAGGCGCAGGTGACGCACCACGCACCACGGATTGGTCCACTCTTCGCCCTCGGCGGGCGTGCCGAGGGGGAGACCCTTCGCCGCGCAGGCGGCGTGGACGCTCCGCTCGGCGATGGCGAGATAGCCGGCCTGCATGCTGCGGGCGAGCGCGATGCGATCCGGGAGCGAGAGCTTGGCGAAGGCCCGGGCGCTTTCACGGAGCCGCGCGACCATGTCATCGAGCTGGCGCTGGGCGGTCGGACGTTGGGAGTCAGTGCTGGGGCGGGCGGGATTGGCCGCCTGCGGGGTGTGCTGCATGATATGTGGACTCATGGCCTGTTCCTCAGTGTCCAGCGGTGAGACGTGCCCCGGACGCCGACGCCCCGTCCTCCAAGGCCCTCGATGCGACGATCGGTGTGATGACCGCGGCGAGCGCGGCAGCGAAGCTCGCCTTGAATGCCACGAAGCTCCAGAGCTCCAGCCCGTCCACGCCGAGCGAGCTCAGAGCCAGAATGATGATCGGCGAGACCAGAATGGCGGAGAGCAACCCGAGCACCAATGCGCGGAGCAGCAGGTTGCCGGGGAGGCGAACGGCTCGGCGCGAGCCGGGGCGCAGCCAGCTCACCGCCGGGAGTCGGGCCCTCGCAACCTCCCCGCGAATGAGCGGCGTGGCGATCAGGCAGATGAGAACCGGCAGAAGCAGGCTGGTGACGACAACGTCACCGGCCATGCTCTGTGCTCCATAGAGCGGGACCCGCGGGAGTTGCCGGTAAAGCAGCCATCCGATCGCGCCGTTGAGAAGAAAATTGATCACGGCGCCTGCGACCGACTGGCCCACCAGGTACTTCCGGTAGTCGGGTGCCACAGCGGCCGTCCCTTCAGCTGAGAAGTCGTGTTGGATGTCTCTGTCATACATATGCTATCATACGCTGCCCTGCTCAGATATTTGTCAGACGGACGCCGGGGCCGCCGCGGTCTTCTCGGTTGCTGTCGCCGATGAGCTCCTCACCTCTTCCGCGCGGGAGGCGGCTTGCGTCGCTGGCTACGTGGGCATAGTATAAGCCATTGCCTCACATGAACTTCAGCTAAACCTCAGCGCCGGCTCAGATCTCCAATGCTGCACCTGAAGACCCTCGGCGCTGCTGTGCTCGAGGGCGATGCCGGCCCGCTCGGCGGCACGGCGGCGCAGCGGAAATCCGTCGCGCTTCTCGGGTTGCTGGCACCGGCCGGGGGGCGGGGGGTGAGCCGCGACAAGATCGTCGCGTACCTCTGGCCCGAGGCCGACGCGGAGCGCGCCTGCCACCGGCTGACCCAGGTGCTCTACGCCCTCCGGCGAGATCTCGCGGTCGATGATCTCTTCCTCGGCTCCGCCGATCTCCGGCTGAATCCCCTCCGTGTGAGCTGTGACGCGCATGATTTCCGCGTCGCGCGGCAAGCCGGAGACCTCGAGCGCGGCGTGTCGCTCTATGCCGGACCTTTCCTGGACGGCTTCTTCCTGAGCGGCGCGCCGGAGTTCGACCGCTGGATGGAGAACGAGCGGGCCGGATTCGCCCGCGAGTACGCGGAGGCGCTGGAGACGTTGGCGGCGAAGGCCGCCGTGCGGGGCGACGCGCGCCGGGCGGCGGAATGGTGGCAGCGACTCGCCGACCACGATCCGCTCAGTTCGCGCGTGACGGTACACCTCATGTCCGCCTTGGCTGCCGCGGGCAATCGGGCCGGGGCGCTGGACTGGGCGCGATCCTATCAGGAGCTGATTCAGCGCGAGCTGGAGGCAGCTCCCAATCCCGCGGTGCTGGCCTTGGCCGAGCAGCTTCGGCAGCACCCGCAGAGCACACCGCTCGTGCCGGTCCCGGTGAGACCGGGAGAGGTTTCCGTTGCGGTACTCCCGTTCGCCAATCTGAGCGCTGAGCCAGCCAACGACTTCTTCTCGGAGGGGCTCACCGAGGAGCTCATGAGCGGGCTGGCACAGGTGGAAGGTGTGCGGGTAGCCTCCCGAACCTCGGTCAATGCATCCAGGAAGGAAGATTTGGACCTGCGGGGGATCGGCCGTCGGCTCGGCGTCGGGGCGTTGATCGAGGGAAGCATTCGGCAAGCGGGTGACCGCATCCGCCTCACGGTCCAGCTGATGGCGGCATCGGACGGTTGTCATCTCTGGTCGGAAAAATTCGAGCGGCGGGTCCACGACTCCTTCACGGCTCAGGACGAGTTGGCGGAGGCGATCGTGCAGGGTGTTCGGGGTCCGCTGGCACGGCTCAGGGCGTGAAGGCACGGCCATGGTGATCAGCCTACTCGAATCCCTTCGCGGCAGTCTTGCCGGCCGCTACCTGATCGAGCGCGAGCTCGGCCAGGGCGGCATGGCGACGGTGTACCTCGCCCACGATCCGAAGCACGGACGCCTGGTGGCTCTGAAGGTCCTCCGGCCCGAGCTTGCCTCCTCCATCGGGCCGGAGCGCTTTCTGCGCGAGATCCGGGTCGCCGCCCGCCTCACCCATCCCCACATCCTGCCGCTCCATGATTCGGGCGAGGCGGAGGGGCTTCTGTACTACGTCATGCCCTACATCGAGGGGGAATCGTTGAGGGGCTGGCTCGAGCGGGAGCGCCGGCTCTCCCTGCAGCAGGCGCTCAACCTGGGCCGCGAGGTGGCCGACGCCCTCGACTACGCTCACCAGCACGGCGTCGTGCACCGGGACCTCAAGCCGGAAAACATCTTGATGGGGAATGGCCAGGCCGTGGTGGCGGACTTCGGGATCGCTCGGGCCCTGACTGTCGGCGCCGAGCTGCTCACTGAGGCGGGGATGAGCGTCGGCACCCCGATGTACATGAGCCCCGAGCAGGCAGCGGGCGATCCCGACCTCGATGGCCGGAGCGACATCTACAGTCTCGGGTGCGTGCTGTTCGAGGCGCTCGCGGGGGTGCCGCCGTTCTCGGGTCCCACGGCGCAGGCGATCCTGGTGCAACGGCTGCTGGAGAGCCCGCCGGCCCTCCGCACCTTGAACCCAGAGATCCCCGCAGCCGTGGAAGCAGCCGTCGCCCGCGCGCTCTCGCGGGAGCCGGCCGACCGGTTCGCCACCGCCGCCGGGCTCTCCTCCGCGTTGGCCGACGCGGCGAGGGGCGGCTCCGGGGGGGCGGTTGCCCTCGTCTCGGGACCCCGGCCGATCGCCGAGGCGTCCGTTGCGGTGCTGCCCTTCCTCAACCTGAGCTCCGATCCGGAGAACGAGTACTTCAGCGACGGGATGACCGACGAGATCATCAATGCGCTCGCCCAGATCCCCGGCCTTCGGGTTCCCGCGCGAACCTCGTGCTTCATGTTCAAGGGAAAGAACGTGGACGCCCGCCAGATCGGCGAGCGACTCAAGGTGCGCACCCTGCTCGAGGGGAGCCTGCGCAAGGCCGGGGACCGGATTCGCATGACCGTGCAGCTCATCAACGCGTCGGACGGATATCACCTCTGGTCGCACACCTACGAGCGGACGGTCGCCGACGTGTTCGTGATGCAGGACGAGCTCACCCGGGCGATCGTCACCGAGCTGACGACTCGGGTGATCGGGACCACGAGCGATCCGGTGGTTCGGGCCGCCACCGCTGTCCCCGAGGCATATGCGCTGTACCTGCAAGGCTGCTACTTCCTCAACAAGCGGACGGCGGAGGGCTTCGTCGCGGGCATCGAGCACTTCCGGAAAGCGACCGAACAGGACCCCGGCTACGCCGCCGCCTACGCGCACCTGGCGTACTGTCTTGCCATGGCCGGCTTCGACACCTTCGGTGCCATGTCTCCCTTGGAGGCGATGCCTCAGGCCCAGGCAGCCGCCTCGAAGGCGCTGGAGCTCGATCCCATGCTGCCCGAAGCACACGGTGCCCAGGCGGTCATCGCTGCGCTCTTCCACTGGGACTGGGCTCTGGCGGAGCGGGAGTTCGACCGGACCCTCAGCCTCGGCGGAAAGACGGCGCCGACCCACGTCTGGCACGCGCTCTTCCTCTGCGCGATGGGCCGCCACGATGAGAGTCTCCGGGTGGTCACCACGGCGATGGCATTCGATCCGCTCTCGCTCGGTCTCCACCTGACGCTCGGACGCTGTCTGGTCTTCGCTCGGCGATATCAGGAGGCGCTCCCGAAGTTGCATGCCACCTTGGAGATGGAGCCGACCCACGTGCCGACCTACTGGGAGCTTGGCCGGGTCTATCACCTGATGAAGATGTACTCCGAATCGGCCACCATCCTGGAGCGTGGCATGCAGCTGACCGGACGAGTGCCGATTCTGCTCATGTACCTCGGGTCAGCCTATGCCAAGCTGGGGCAGCGCGACCGAGCGCTCGACATCGCCGCCGAGCTCCGCCGGGTCGCCAGGCAGCGTTACCTCTCACCCATCTACGAGGGGCACATTCTGGCCTCAGCCGTCGACCTAGAGGGGGCCTTCGACCTGGATGAGCGAGCCTATGAGCTGCGCTCCGGCTGGCTGATCTTTACCCGCGCCGACCCGATTTGGGAGCCGCTGCACGGCGACCCAAGATACCTCGCGCTGCTGAAGAAGCTCCGGCTGGACTTCTGAGCATTTTCTGATAGCGGCCTGACTCCATCTCGTAATGTGGACTCTCGGCACGGCAGACCGCCGCGCCGGCTCACCTCGAGATGGAGGTCTCTATCATGCATACCGCCACCAGAACGACGCTCGCGGTGCTTCCCCTTCCGCTGCTCCTCGGCGCGTTGCTGCACCCGACACCCACCGTCGAGCGCGCCCGGCTCTCCGGTACCCACCGGTTTTCCGTCGTCCAGTCCGAACAGATCGAGTCCTCCGATGCCCCCGGCCACGCCCTCATGCTGGCCCAGGCCAAAGGCTCCAATCAGAGTCCCGGACCCTCCGGCTTCATGGACGGCGCCGAGATCGCGAGTGCGAGCATGGCGGATCTCGTCGCCGGGAACGGCTCGAATCACGGGTACGACGTCCAGGTCAGCGGCGGGGACACGGTGTTCACCCAGTGGACCGGCGCGGTCACGACCGTGCTCTCAGCCGAGAAGACACCACTGACGAGCTTCCGTGGCACCTGGTCGAAGAATCGCGGTACCGGCCGATACGCCGGCATCAAGGGCTCGGGCACCTATCAAGGCCGCTATACCTCGCCAACGGAGTACGTCGTCGAGTGGAACGGCGAGATCATCGTGCCCAGGGACGGCATCGCGAAGCGGTGAAGCGACTCTGGAGAGCAGGCCCCCCAGAAATTCCGACAGGAGGTTCTACATGCGATACCATCTCAGCTTCGCGCTCCTCGGGGCACTCACCGCCTTACCGGCATGCGACGCCACCACTACGCCCGAGCTCGAGGCCGGCGCAGCGCCTGCGCTCAGTGCCTCGACGAAAACGACCGAGCTGCCGATGCGCGGCTCCTACGAGGCGCACGGCGGCCTCCTTCCACCGGCGGCGGACTGCGCCGGTTTTCGCTTGGGCCACAGTGGCGGCGGTGTAGAAACCCACACGGGTCGCTATACCATCACTACGACCGACTGCGTGATCGGTAATGAGTTCACCGGCTCGTTCACCAAGGTCGCCGCGAACGGTGACCTTCTCTTCGGCACCTACGCCGGGTCGACGCAAGTAATCCAGGGTCCCTCGTCGTCCTCGCCGCTCCTCGTGCTCGAGATCAGTGGAACTCTGACCTTCACGGGCGGCACTGGGCGCTTCACGGGCGCCATCGGGACCGAGAGTATGCACGGCCGCCAATGGATTGACGTTTCCCAAGCCGATCTCCCCGCGCATACCCTGCTCGACCTCGAGGGCACGATCACGCTGACGCACCCGGCGCAGTGACCGCGCGGCACTTGGCACCGCACGTCGCGCGTACGCCCGCCGCCCGAGCCTGACGGTCGCGGTCCTCCCAATCGAGACGTTTACCTGTTGTTCAGGCGTATCCGTGACGCGTACCGCCGGCTCATCACCAGCGGACGCGTCACCTCGCGCACGTGCACCGCGAACGCGTCGTCCTGAGCGGCTCCATCCCGCAGACGCGATCCCGGTTGACGATGGCGGCCCGGTGAATCCGCAAGAACTTGTCAGCCCCTGGCCTTCGACACGCTTGCTATTGTAGGCTTGGGTCACCGACTCTTGACGCCACACTGCGCGGAGCATGAGATGGCTGCCACAGCGAGCAGCGGATGGAAGACCTGTAGCCGGGGGCACAAGTATCGTGGCTCAGGCCCGTGCCCGGTCTGCTGGAAGGCGAACCGGTCCCGCCGGGCGAAGCGGGGCTCCGGAGCGAAGGGCCCCGTCAGGGGAGCATGAGAAAGGCATCCACGGACGACGTGCAGCGGCTCGTCGCGTTGATGGCCGAGTTCTACGCCGAGGCCGGCTACCCGGTGAATCATCGGCGCGCGTCCGAGGCGTTCACGGCCCTGCTGGCGGACGACCGACTCGGGTACGCCTGGTTCATTCAGGCCGACTCCCAGGACGTGGGGTACGTCGTCGTCACGCTGGGCTACAGCATGGAGTACGGTGGCCTCGATGCCGTGGTGGACGACCTCTTCGTGCAACCGGCGTATCGAGGTGCCGGGCTCGCCACGGCGGCGCTGGCCGAGGTGCGGGAGTTCTGCGCCGACCGCGGTGTTCGCGCCATGCACCTCGAAGTGGCACGAGACAACATGCCGGCCCAGGCGGTGTATCGACGAGTGGGATTCGCGAGCACCGATCGCCAGCTGCTGACGCTGAGGCTGGCCGAGCCGACCCATGAAGGTTGACGCGATGAGCCGCGGCATGTCGTATCATCACGTCGACGTCTTTGCCCCCCGCCCCTACACCGGCAACAGTCTCGCCGTCTTCAGCGAAGCCGGCGGGCTCACGACGCTGCAGATGGACCGGATCACGAAGGAGCTCCGGCACTTCGAATCGATCTTCCTGGAGCCCGCGGAGGGGAGCCGTGCCTTTCGGGCCCGGGTGTTCGATCTGATCGAGGAGCTCGATTTCGCGGGTCACCCGGTCATCGGGGCGGCCTGTGTCCTTCACGCGATTCACGGTACCCAGGACACGGAGCGTTGGACGATCCACCTCAAGGCGCGAAGCGTGACGGTCGCGACCGAGCGAAAGACTTCAATGCGCTACGGCGCGGTGCTGGAGCAGGGTGCGGCCCAGTTCCTCGGCACGCCGGCCGCCGCGCTCCGAGCCGAGATGGCGGCCTGGTTTTCCCTGGACGAGGGCGCCCTCGATCCCATGTTGCCGGCGGAGGTGATCTCGACCGGCCTGCGCTACCTGATCCTCCCGGTGCGCCCAGGCGCGCTCGCCGCCGCGAGCATCGCGCCGAAGGACCTCGAGAGCAAGCTCGCCTCGCTGGACGCGCAATACGCGTATCTGCTGGACGTCGAGGGGCTCGAGGGTCGTCACTGGAACAACGACGGTGTGGTCGAGGACATCGCCACCGGAAGCGGCGCCGGCTGCGTGGCAGCCTTTCTGCGTCGCCACGGACGGATCGGTGACGGAGTGCTCACCACGCTCCACCAGGGTCGCTTCGTGGGGCGGCCGAGTGAGATCACCATCCGGGCACGTGGCCGGGAAACCGCCGTGCATTCGGTGGAGGTCGGTGGTGAGGTCTCCCTGGTGGGCCGTGGCCACCTCGATCAACTCCCCGAAGCCCCGGGATGACGGCGCCGCTCAAGAGTGGCCGGCCTGATTTCGTCCGCTACGGGCCCGACCGGATCCGCGCTGCGGTTGGGTTCGAGGATGTGATCGAGCCGGTGGCGCGCGCCCTGGCCGACTTCAGTCGGGGCCTCGGCGAAGCACCTGTCGCCATGTTCGCTCCGGGCGGGCACCACGGGGATGTCCACGTGAAGTCCGCCTGGCTTCCCGGCCGCTCCATCTTCACGGTGAAGGTGGCCACCTGGTTCGCGGCCCGTACGGAGCGCGGCGATCCGCCGGGCGGCGGGGTGGTGGCCGCGTTCGACGCGCGCACCGGTGACCTCCGGGCTCTGCTGGAGGACGAAGGCCATCTCACCGATATTCGCACCGCGGCGGCCGGGGCGCTCGCCGCGCGGTTGATGGCCCGCGCCGACACATCGGTCCTGGGCGTACTGGGGTCGGGGGTCCAGGCGTATCTTCAGTCCCTCGCGGCCGCGGCGGAGCGTCCCGTGCGCGCCGTCCGGATCTGGGCTCGGCAGCGGGACCGGGCCGAGCGCCTCGGTACGACGCTCCTCACCCGCCGCCCGGAGCTTTCGATCGACATCGTCGACACCCCACAGCAGGCCTGCCATGGCGCTCATCTTGTGGTGACCACGACCGCCAGCCTGGAGCCGTTGATCGAAGCGCGCTGGCTCCAGGCCGGCGTGCACGTCACCGCGGTCGGTGCGGACGACGCGACCAAATGCGAGCTCGCGCCCGACTGCTTCGCCGCGGCCGACCGGATCGTGGTGGATAGCCGTGCCCTGTCGGCGGAGTTCGGCGACGTGGCCCGCGCGCTTCGAAGCGGCGCCATCGTCGGGACCGAGATTGCCGGGGAGTTCGGTGAAGTGGTGGGAGACATCATGCCGGGCCGCACCGGCGACGACGAGATCACCATCTGCAAGTTGATCGGGCTGGGCGTGCAGGACCTGGCCGCGGCGGAAGTGGCGCTGGAGCGACTCGAGAGCAACTCGCCGAGGCAGCGACCACCCGCGAGTGCGCTCGATCTCCTATCCGGCCGGCGAGTCGATGAGCCATCCAACTGATCCGTACGTACTGCCGGCCGATCTCCCGGTCCCGGTAGACGACGGCACGGCAGACCACCTGCTCGGCGCGCGAGTGCCGCCAATCGCCCTCCAATCCACCGGGGGCGGCTGGGTGCGCCTCGACCAGCAACCCATGCGGTGGGTGGTCGTCTACTGCTATCCGCTGACCGGCCGTCCCGGCGAAGAGCTCCCGGGTGGCACGGCCGCGTGGAACGCAATTCCCGGGGCGCGCGGCTGCACGCCGCAGAGTTGCGGCTACCGGGATCACTATCAGGAGCTCCTATCCGCGGGTGCCGCGGTCTTCGGCCTGAGTACCCAGACCACCTCGTATCAGCAGGAGATGGCCGACCGGCTGCACTTGCCGTTCGCGGTGCTGAGTGACGCCGGTCTGGAATTCGCCAGTGCGCTCGGGCTCCCCACCTTCGAAGCGGCCGGCCAGGTGCTGCTCAAGCGGCTCACCCTGGTGCTCAGCGGCGAGCGCATCGTCCGCTGCA
>JBBSHB010000086.1:0-12202 GCA_038253515.1 Gemmatimonadales bacterium
GAGATCCCCGGTCGGCGCTAGACCGGACGCCAGCGCGGCACCTTCAGCCGCTGTTCGATGATCTCGATGACGGCCTCCGGCGTGGCTGCCACGTAAAGCGCTTCATCGTCCACCATCGTGCGGAAGAACGCCACGGCGGCCAGCGCCGCGCTCAGCAGCACCGTCGGACGCCGCGCCTTGAGGGCGAGGGCTACCTCGGAGGCGGTGCCCCGCGATCGACTTGGCCCCGGCGCACGCCGCCTCCATCACTCCGGCTGGACGTCCCCCAGTGAGCACCACCCAGCCGGCCTCGGCGAGAAGTCGTCCCAGGCGGTGGGCCGCCTCGAGCGTGCTCGGCTGGGGCTCACTGGCCCCCATGACGCCGATGACGGGGCGCCGCGCGGGAGCCTTCAATGGCGAGTACCGCTCGTCTTCGACGCGATCCAGTTGAGCAGTATGAGGGTGGGCACGACGAAGGGAAAGACGCCATACAGCGTGTCGCTCACCGAGTGCGAGTGGCGGTCCACAGCGACGAACACCTGGACGCAGAACGCAGCGGCCAGCGCCACGACCCCGACGCCCTGCCATGAGACCGGGCGGTAAATCCAACCCCACGAGGTGAACCAGGAGCGAGACACCTGACCTCCGAGCATGAGTGAGATGTCAGAGTAAGACCCGCAACCGCTTCGGTGCCACTAGCCAGTACCCATCGCGCAGGAGCTCGCTCAGCTCGGCCCAATCGACCTCGCCGTCGAGCCACACCCCGATCCAGCCGCTCGGGCCCACGTACGGAGGGACGAAGACGCGCGTCGGCGAGGCCGACACCATCAGCGCCTGGTTGGTCGGATCGGCCTTGCACCATACCGCGGGGCGGCCGTCGCCATGGTGGTTCCCCGCAGCGGCATACATGGCAAACAGCTTGTTTCGGACCCGAAACGTCGGCTCGCCCCAGGCCTCGACCTCGTGGGCCTCCGGCAGGGCGAGGCAGAGCTTCCGGAGCCGTGTCAGGGGTCTCGGCGCCATGGATGAGTCATCGGCTCATGGGAGGAAGTACACGGGGTTCGGCAGCTTGAAGGTCCGCTCGGCGTAGCCGCCCCTCAGATCGCTCTCCTGATCGCCCAGCGCGAGGATGATGGTGTAGCCTTGCTCGGTGAGCCTGTGCCGCTCGGGAGCCTTGAAGTCCATGGCGCTGGCGAAGTGCGCGCCCTCCGGTAAGACGATGACCCCGGTCCATTTGTAGCCTTGTTCCCGGAGATTGCGCTCGGTCGCCTGCTGCAGCGTGGGAGGCCGGCCGCTGATGAAGAACACCGCCACTCCCAGCTCGCGTGCCCGCCGGACGAGCGCCAGGGTCGGCGCGAGCGCCTTCGATTGGCCGAGGGCTTGCCACGCGCGCAGGCCGCAGGGCCCTTGCTCGCGGTCGCACCCACCATTGACGACGCGACCCCACCCATTGATGCGATAGGCCGGCCAGTTGGACAGTGACGTCGATGTCGAGCACGATCGCAGGCTTCTCGGCGGTCGGCGCCCGCTTCTCCAGCCAGGCGCGCGCCTGGGCGACGACCTGCGCGAAGTCTTCATCATACCGGCCGGACCGTATGTACTCCTCGACCTGTCGCTGGGCCTCCGCCCGTGTTGGCGACGAGGATGTCGATGAGCCCGAGCTCCTGCTCGACTCGACGGCGCATCGCCTCGATCTCGACGAACCTGGTGGTATCGGCCGCGACCTGGATGGCCCGGCCGCCGGCCCGCACGATGTCGGCCTGCACCGCGGCGAGTGCCGCGGTGTCTCTGCCGTGTACCACGACCTTCGCCCCTTCCCGGGCGAACAACCGGGCGATGGCCGCGCCGATGCCACGCGAGCTGCCGGTCACCAGGGCGACCTTGTCCTGAAGCGCACTCATGTCCGTCTCCGCCGCACGGCGGTGTCGTCGAAGTCTACCCAGGCCTACGCGCCTGAACTACTTACCTGTTCGCCGGTTCGAGAGCAAGAATCGGGGTGCGAGGGGCGCCCGTGGCTGTAGACTACGGACGTCGATAGGGACCACGGACTGCACAGGCTGTCGCCTAGGAACATTGAAGATGAACGGAAGCACGACATGACCTCGATGCTGAAAATGGAGTCGGCCGAATCGATCCGCTTTGCCGTCGGCGAATGCTCGCTCGGGGCCATCGTCGTCGGCGTCAGCCAGAAAGGCATCTGCGCCATCCTGCTCGGCGACGATGCCGCCGCCCTCATCGGCGAGCTTCGGGATCGTTTCCCCGAGGCGCAGCCGATCGGCTGCGACCCGGAGTTCGAGCAGGTAATGGCGAGGGTGGTCGGCTTCGTCGAGGCGCCCGCGCGCGGACTCGACCTGCCGCTCGACCCGCGGGGCACGGCCTTCCAGCGGCGGGTCTGGCGTGCCCTGTGCGAGATCCCGGCCGGGTCGACGGCGACCTATTCGGAGATCGCCCAGCGGCTCGGCGCGCCGAAGGAGGCGTACCTCGTGGGCGAGGCGTGCGCGGCGAATCTGATCGCTGTCGCCATTCCCTGCCACCGGGTCGTGCGCAAGGACGGCCCGCTCGCCGGCTATCGTTGGGGATTCAAGCGCAAGCGCGAGTTGCTCCAGCGGGAGGCGGCTGCATGACCGACGTGAGCGCGCCCCCTGTCCGTCGTCGCGCAGGGGCCATCGCGTCGGTCGCAGACCGCGTCGCCGACCTGGACTGGCCGCGCCTCGGCGAAGAGGTCGATGCGCATGGGAGCGCGGTCGCACGTTCGGTGCTCTCGCCGGAGGAATGTGAGCGCCTGGCGGCGATCTATCCGACCGAGGCCCCGTTCCGCAGCCGGATCGTGATGGGACGTCACGGCTTCGGGCGCGGCGAGTATCAGTACTTCGCGTACCCGCTTCCCGATCCGGTTGGGGAGCTCCGCACCGCGCTCTACCCGCCGCTCGCCGCCATCGCCAATCGGTGGAACGAGGCGCTGGAGGTCGAGGCGCGGTACCCTGCCGACCATGCCGCTTTTCTCGACCGCTGCCATCGAGCCGGTCAGACCCGTCCGACGCCCCTGCTGCTGCAATACGCCGAGGGCGACTACAACTGCCTGCACCAGGACCTCTACGGCGAGCATGTGTTCCCGCTGCAGGTGGCCTTCCTGCTCTCGGTCCCCGGCCGGGACTTCACCGGCGGGGAATTCGTGCTGACGGAGCAACGCCCCCGCATGCAGTCCCGGGTGGAGGTCGTCGCCCTCGGCCAGGGAGACGGTGTGGTCTTCCCGGTGCATCACCGGCCGGTCCGAGGTACCCGCGGGTCCTACCGCGTCACCATGCGGCACGGCGTGAGCCGGCTGCGCTCCGGCCGTCGCCACACCATGGGCATCATCTTCCACGACGCCGAATGAGCGCGGAGGCACTGGCCGAGGGCGCGATCGTGCTGCGCGACTTCGCCGGGCCGAGCGCCGCGACCCTCCTCACGGCGTTGGAGAGCGTCACCGCCCGGGCGCCGTTTCGCCATATGCAGACTCCCGGCGGCTTTCGCATGTCCGTCGCGATGACCAACTGCGGCTCCCTGGGGTGGGTGACGGACCGCACCGGCTATCGGTACGACGCGGTGGATCCCGAGAGCGGCAATCCCTGGCCAGAGATGCCGGAGCCGTTTCTGAGGCTGGCGCGGGACGCGGCGGCGCGTGGTGGCTTCGATGGGTTCGTCCCGGATGCCTGCCTCGTCAATCGCTACGAGCCGGGTGCGCGGCTGTCGCTGCACCAGGACAAGAACGAGACCGACTTTGCGCAGCCGATCGTCTCCGTGTCGCTGGGCCTCCCCTCGGTTTTCCTGTTCGGCGGATTGCGGAGAGCCGACAAGCCGCGCCGCCTGAGGCTGACGCACGGCGACGTGGTGGTGTGGGGTGGGGCGTCCAGGCTGCGCTTTCACGGGGTGATGTCACTCAAGGAAGGGCATCACGCGTCGGTAGGCCGGCACCGCATCAACCTCACCTTCCGCAAAGCCGGATGACTCCTCAAGTCCACACCTGATCGCTAGCCGAGTTGGGTCACTTCACCGACGCGACGGGAGGATGGGCTGCCCACCACTCCCGCGCCCGGTCCTGGGTCCAGGCCGCCGCGCCCTCCACCTCCGCGAGCCGGCGCGAGAGCTCCCTGGCCGACTGCGGTCGCTTGGCGGGATCCTTTGCCAGACAGGACAGCACCAGGTGATCCAGTGCCGCGGGGATTGGAAGCGCGCTCCGGGCCGAGGGCGGGGTCGGCGGTGTCTGGGCGTGATGCAGCAGCAGCGCAATCTGAGTCTCGGCGGTGAACACGAGCTGCCCGGTCAGGAGCCAGTACGCGACGCAGCCGGTTGCGTAAATGTCGGCGCGTCCGTCCAGGTGGGATTCGCCGAGCGCCTGCTCCGGTGCGATGAACTCGGGCGTCCCCTGAACCAGGTTCTCCCGAGTCAGCGCCGGGCCCGCTTTCGCCGCTTCCCGAGGCGCCGTCACGATTCCGAAATCCAGAACCTTCACGAAATCGTACTCCTCACCATAGTGGCACAGGAAGATGTTCGCGGGCTTGATGTCACGATGGACCAGGCCGCACGATTCGGCCTCGGACAGGGAGTGACACACCTGGCGGAGCAGGTACACGACCCGCTCGGCCGGGATGGGCCCCGAGCGGCGGACCAGCGCGTCGGCGTCCAGTCCGTCGAGCAGCTCCATGACGTAGTAGAACGCACCGTCGTCGGCGATTCCGAAATCGAAGAGCTCCACGGTGTGGGGCGAACGGAGGCGAGCGATGACCTGTGCTTCGCGCTCGAATCTGCGCAGCGCGTCCTCGGAGACCCCGGGTCGCGCGTCCGCCGCGAGCGAGGGCCGGATGAGTTTGATCGCGGCGGGTCTTGCCAGCATGCGATGCCGGGCTCGCCACACCTCACCCATGCCACCCTGCCCCAGCTTCTCCTCGAGTCGGTAGCTCCCCAGGTCGCGCGCGCGCTTCACCTCCCTGCTGAGGCCATAGACCACGCGGGCACCCACGTAGGCCATGCCCACCACGAGCAGGTAGGGGAACACGAGTCCAAAGAAAAACTGCGCTGGGTCCAGTTTGAGCGAGGTGGCGCCGGTCGCGATCAGGAAACCGATGATGACCGGAACCGAGCTGACAGAGGCCAAGGCAGCCAGCAGCGCCCGGCGCGGCGATGTCGGCACGACGACCGTGAACAGCACGGTCCAGACGGCGACCCACGAGAGCCCTATCATGCCGCGATGCATCTCGAGTCCCATTGGATCGGCGAACTCGGCCGCGGCGATCCCGTAGCTGCTGGCAACCTCGAACGCGAGTCCGATGCTCATCACTGCGGGAAGGGAAACGCGAGCGCTCCGAATCACCCCGGCAACCAGCAACGCGACGATGATGCTGGCGACGGCCGGGCCCCACTGGACCACGCTCCCCAGAAATCGTGCCCGATCCCCCGGAATCACAAGCGCCGGGAAGACCCCGGCCAGGAAGAACACCAAGGCGTACAGCAAGGCGAGGACGCGGAGCCGTGCGGCGGACTGGCTGAGCAGATCGGCCGGCAACGCCGACGACATGCCCCGGGTGTCGGGGTAGCCCCCACCGGGGCGTAAGAGGGTCACATGCTCGGGCATGCGGGTCTCCAAGCGGCGCGTGCGAGAGGTCGGCGTCCCGGCGGCTATGGGCCAGTCGCCTCGCCGGCGCGCGCGAGGAAGGCGCGCATCGCCTGCGTGAGCTCGGCCGCGTGTGAGAAGAACAGATAGTGATTGGCGCCATGCAGCTCCAGCATCTGTCCCGCGCGGAGCCCGTGCCGGAAGCGGGCGCGCTCGGTTGTGGCCCACCCCTGCAGCACCACCGTGAAGCGGCGCGCGGCGGCACGGCCCGCTGGATCGAGGCCCTCCCAGGTGGGGAACACCTGTGGAGCCGAATCTGTCACGGCATAGATCGCGAGGGCGGGGGCGCGCACCGCGGCGTAGTCGGGATGGCCGGAGCCCGCGATCACGAGCGAATCGACGACGGCGGGCGTGACGTCCGCCACCAGCTTTCCCACGGTGTCGTACCGTGCGATCGCGCGGAGCTGCGCCTCCGGAATCCGCATCCCGAACACGCGGAGGAGATAGGCCTGGACCGCGGCGGGAGCCGCCGAGTCGGACGGAAGCATCGGGGGCGGCGGGGGACTCGCCTGAATCAGCATCCGGACGCCGCTGTGGTCGTACCCGGCATCGAGGTACACCAGGCCGCTCACCCGCTCGGGAAAGCGTCCGGCGAAGGCGGTGAGCTCGTCTCCGGCAATCGAATGGCCCACCAGCGCCACGCGCCGCAACCCGAGTGAGTCCAGGACCGCGCGGAGATCCGCCACCCGGGTGCCCAGATCGTAGCCGGAGGGCGGCTGACTCGACGCGCCGTACCCCCGGCGGGTGATGGCCAGCACGTGAAACCGGTCCCTGAAACCCGGCGCGAAGTCATCGAAGCCGTGGGCGACGTCCTGCAGACCGGAGAGGAAGACGAGCGGTGGACCGGAACCGCCCCAGTCGAGCACCTCGAGCCGTACCCCGGGCGCAACGGACACGAAGCGCACGCGATGCGGTGAGCGATCCGTCCAGCTCGCCCGCGATCGTGCGACCGCCGCCGGCGGCCCATCACACGCCGGCAGCAGCAGCGAGAGGGAGAGGAGAGCCCAGCCAGAAAAGATCACCGTGGAATTCCTCGAGGCGAGAGTCACCGGGTGCAGAGGCCTGTCGGTCTCCAATCCGTGGCGAGCGTCGACCGCGGCTTCGACGCGTCCTGTAGAATGAGCACGAGCGATCGGCGCACGCTGGTCCCAGTACCGGTGAGCATCATCGGCTCCCCGCCAGGGACCATCACACCGCGCTCTCCCGCCCGCTGCACCAGCTTCCCGTGCGGGGTCTCGAGACACTGCTCGCCCTCGAGCGTATACCAGGCTTCGACTCCGGGATGCCGGTGCACCATTGAACGCATGCCCGGCCGAAAGACGCCCTCCATGTAGACCGCGGCATGAGCCGCGGCTTCGATCAAGCGGAGCGGTCCAACCGTGGCGAGGTGCTCGCCGCCGGGCGGGCGCCAGCGGGCGCCTGCGATGGTAAAGAGCCAGGTCCGACCCAGCGACTCGACCACTGTGCCACGTTCCCCTTTGGCGGCCCGCGCCGCGGCGCGAGTCGGGTACGCGTCGATGTGCCAGTAGAGTGCGGAGTCCCCGGGCAGGCGTCCCAGCTCCTCTCGAGCGGTGATGAAGCAGCCGAATTCGCGACCGGCTCGTTGGCTCATCGGCTCGCAGCCTACCGTCTGGGCGACGAGCGTCGCCGGCCGGACCCCCAGCGCGAGGGCCACCAGCAGACCGACGCCACGCCTCATTGAGCCACGACCTGTCGCGTGCGAAGGTATTCCAATTTCTGGTGGGGTGGCGAGGTCTTCAGATGCCGGTCGCTGAGAAGATAGCATTTCCATGCGTCAGAATCGAGCCGACCTCCTTCGCTGTGCCGCCGCGGCGCCGCAATGAGAGACGCCCGTGGCCTCAGCTGGGTCCGGGTCGTCCCCAGCGCCGACTCGGCGGCGGCACATCCAGGTTGCGCATCGGCGGAATCTTGGTGGTGAACGGCACGCCGGTGATCCGATCGGTGTTGTCGTCACGTACCACTCGGCGCGGGCGCGCGGCGCCTCGAACAACCGCTGTTGCGCGGCGGTGAGTCGGCCCGCCTTTCGCGGCGGCGCGGCCCCGGTGAGATCCAGGATGGTCGGCGCCAGGTCGACCGTGCTCACCAGTCCTCGGTCATAGGTAGGCCGGCGTGGATGACCGGTGGCCAGGAGAAGATGAGCGGGGTGCGCGTCCCCGAGTCGTACAGGGTTCCCTTCTCGCGGGGGAACGGCGGGGCCGTTGTCGCTGAGGAACACGATCACGGTATGGTCGCGCAGATTCCGTCGATCGAGCTCGGCCAGCATGCGACCGATCGCGGCGTCCATGCGGGCGATCGCATCGTAATAGAGTGCGAGGTCCGCCCGCGTCTCCGGGGTGTCGACGAGGTAGGGCGGCACGACCACTCCCGCGGGAGGGTGTGGATCGGAGACCGCGCCCCGTCGATACGGGCGGTGCGGCTCGTGGAATCCGACCCAGAGAAAGAACGGCCGAGTGCCCGCCGAGTTCAGGAAGCTGGGAAACGCCTCGGCGGTCTCCGGAGAGTACCGTCGGAACTGCCGCTCGCCGTTGGGGCCGTAGTGCGTCTTTGCCATATGCCCGGTGAAGTAGCCCCGCCCCTGGAGATAGGATGGCAGGATGCGCTCCGACGCCGGCAGCGGCATGTGCAGATCCTCGGCTCCGGTCGAGTGAGGGTACTTGCCGGTGAGCATGCTGATTCGTGAAGGGCTGCACTGCGGACTGGTTCCGAAGGCGTACTCCACCCGCAATCCCGATTGCGCCAGCCGGTCGATGTTGGGGGTGTGAATCGCGGTGTTGCCGTACGCCCCCGTGTCGCGCCAGCCGAGATCGTCCCCGACGAACACGACGACGTTCGGCCGCTCCCGCGCTGGGGCGGGCGCCTGCGCCGCGCTGGCACCGGGTCGAGCGGCCAGCACCCCCAGTGCGCTGGCTGCAATGAGCCGGCCGCGCACGCCGAGGACGCGGGAGCGCCGACTAGGCGACCGCAGCCGGCCGCTCGGCGTCGAGCCAGAGATGGAGCGCGGCGTACGCCCGCCAGGGGCGCCACGCCTCCGCCCGAGCCCGCAGCGCCCGGGGGCTCGATTCGCCCGCGGCGCGCCGCAACACGCCGTCCGAGGCGGGGAACGCATCCGGCCAGTACATCGCGCGCATCACGATCGTGGTCGCGAGCCGCTCGCCGATGCCGTCGATCGCCCGCAGCGCGCGGTACGCCGCGGCGACGTCGCTGCCCGGCTCGAGCCAGAGTGTGCTCTCGGCGAGGGCGCGCGCCAGCGACACGACAACCTCTGCCGCGCGACGCGGGACGCCGAGCGCCGCGAGCCGCGGTGCCCCCGCCTCGGCCACGCGCGCGGCGTCCGGCGCGATCCACCCGAGCGTGGGGTACCCGGTGTCGAGCGGCTCGCCGAGCGCCTCGACCACCCGGCGCGCCGGCTCGGAGGAGGCCAAGCCAATCCGGCCGCCCAGCAGCGCGCGGAAGGCGGCCTCGAACCCGTCGAGCGCGCCGGGAATCCGGAGGCCGGGCCGTCGCGCCACCAGCGGGCCGAGCCCGCCACGCGCGAGATGCCCGTCCACCGCGGTCGGCTCGGCATCGAGGTCGAACAGGTGCCGGAGTCGCGCCAGGAGCGGCATGAGGACCGGCAGGAGCGAGGGGGAGACGTCCACGGCGAGGTGCGTCCGTGCCTCCCCGGCCGAGTTGGCCGCGAACACCACGCCACGCTTCCCTTCGAGCTGCATGGTGCGCCCATACCGCCCGCCCTCGACCAGCTCCACTCCCGGGAGCGCGTCACGCCCGAGCAGCGCGATCATGGTGTCCCAGGCGAGCGGCGCGCGGTAGGCGAGCGTCAGTCGGACGAGGTCGCCGGCGGGGGTCGCGGGGGAGCCCTGCCCCCCGGTCGCGTGCGGACCCCGCCGGAGCGCGCTCGGACTCAGGCGGTATCGCTCGCGGAACATGGAGTTGAACCGGCGCAGGCTCTGGAAGCCGCTGGCGTACGCGATCCGGGTCACCGGCAGCGAGGTGTCGGCCAGCAGCCGCTTCGCCAGGAGCAGGCGATGGGTCTGCGCCAGCTCGACCGGCGACACGCCGAGCTCGCGCTCGAGCACCCGGCGGAGATGGCGGTCGCTCACGCCCAGCTCGAGCGCGAGCTGGGCCACCCCTCGGCCGTTGAGCGCGCCGGCGCCGATCCGATGCGCGGCGACGCGTGCGAGACGCGGCACCGCGTCGATCAACGCCCGTCCCGGCGCCAGCTCCGGCCGGCAGCGGAGGCAGGGCCGGAACCCCGCGCGCTCGGCGGAGGCAGCGGAATCGAAGAACCGGCGCCGGTCGTGATACGACACGCGCGCCGGGCAGACCGGCCGGCAGTAGATCCGCGTCGTGGTGATGCCCACGAAGAAGAGCCCATCGAAGCGGGCGTCGCGCGCGTCGAGCGCGCGCTCGCACACATCCGGGCTCAGCTGAGTCGGGGGGACGACACTGGCGGTCATATGCAGCAATGTAGGCTTGGCGCGAGCCACCGGGCTAGCCGGATTCGGACCTGCAATCGGGCGCGGGATTCGAGGTCCGTATGTGGCGAGCGTGGAGGTGGGCCGCACGCTACGGTGGGGAGACGCGGAAGAGCGCTCACGTGACGCTGCACCCGCGCTGGTCCCACCACCGGAGAAAGCCATGCGACACGTCTCGTGCGCCATCCTGATCGCCGCCGTCTGCGGCTGTGGCAATGAAACCCAGATCACCCAACCGATCGAATCGCGCTCCCAACTCCAGGCGACCACGCAGTACCAAGTCGTCAAGCTTCCGTCGCTCGGTGGAACGTTGAGCCGGGGGCTCGCCATCAACAGCCAGGGCTGGGTGGCAGGCTGGTCCGATCTGCCGGATGGGACCCGGCGAGCGGTCTTGTGGCAAAACGCAACCTCGATCCTCAACCTCGGCACGCTCGGCGGCCCGGGCAGCGGCAGCACTGTGCCGTGGCCCGGGTTGAACGACCAGGGCATGGTCGTCGGGATCTCCCAAACCTCCCTGGTGGACCCACTGGACGAAGACTGGAGCTGCGAGGCGGGCGGGTTTATCCCGGCGACCACCAACCTTATCTGTCGCGGGTTCGTTTGGGCGAGTGGCGTGATGCGGGAGCTGCCCACGCTCGGCGGCCATCATGGCTTCGCCACCGGCGTCAACAACCGGGGTGAGATAGTTGGGTGGGCCGAGACGCCCGTGCATGATCCGACCTGCACCGGCGTCCAGGTGCTCCAGTTCCGCGCGGTCAAGTGGGAGCCGAAAAACGGGAGTAAGGGCAAGATCAAGACGCGAGAGCTCCCACCGTTCCCCGGCGACTCGACCTCAGCCGCCACCGCGATCAACGACGCCGGTCAGGCGGTCGGCATCTCGGGGGATTGCGACCAGGCGGTTGGACGCTTCAGCGCCCTTCACGCCGTGCTCTGGGGCAAGAACCGCAAGCCGATCGAGATCCCCAATCTGGGAGGAGTGACCTGGCACACGCCCATGGACATCAACGGCCAGGGTGACGTCGTCGGGTTCTCCAACCCGCCCGGGCCCGGCGACCCGGAAGGCGAGTTCATCTCCCACGCCTTTCTCTGGATCAATGGCGCGACCACGGCCAAGGACCTCGGCGTGCTCGATGGAGACCTCTTTAGCGAAGCCTTCGCCATCAATTCGTGGGGGCAGGTGGTAGGCGTTTCCTTCGGCGGTCCCAACGGCGCCCACGGCTTCCTCTATGAAAACGGGGTCCTGACGGACCTTAACACTCTGCTTGGAACTGGGAATCTCGACGTCTTCATCTCCGCCCAGGACATCAACGATGCTGGGCAGATCACGGGCAGGGTGTTCGATGCCGCTACCGGCACGACGCTCGCCTTTGTGGCGACTCCGATCGCGGTCCAGCCATAACCGGCAGCGCGGCTGGCTTCGGCTGGCGGACCACGGCGGTGATCATGCAAGTTGTGGCTGGGTGAATTCATGATCTTCCGATTCTTCCGGTCCACCGGGTCCACCCGGCGTGGTGGTCGCGCGGTCGCCCTCGGGGCGGCCGCCCTCCTCCTCGCCGGCAGCCCGCGCGCCCCCGGGCCCGAGCTCTACGGCGCCGGCCTCTTCTCCACCGGAGATTGGGATTTCTTCATGGTCTTCTCGCCCGACCAGCGACGAGTGCTCTTCTGCCGGGCCAACGACGACTTCAGCGCGTATGACATCTACGAGACTCTGCGGGAGGCCGACGAATGCTGGCGGGCTCCGGCCAAGCCCGCGTTCGCGGCGTCCTGGAGCAACGCCGACCCGCACCTCTCTCCGGACGGACGCCGCCTGTTCTTCATCTCCAACCGCCCGCGGCCAACGGCGATCTCTATTTCGACAGTCAACGGCCCGGCGGCAGCGGTGGCTTCGATCTGTACGTGGGCCCTCGCATCAACTCGGCCGCGAACGAGGTGGAGTCGTGGGTGGCGCCGGACGGCAGCTATCTCATCTTCAGCGCGACGGGACGCTCGGACAGCACCGGCCGCTACGATCTCTACCTGAGCCGCCGCGCGGGCGATTCGTGGCAGCCGCCGGCGCCCCTGGCGAGCGTCAACACCC
>JBBSHB010000087.1:0-12065 GCA_038253515.1 Gemmatimonadales bacterium
ACCCGGCGGCACGCCGGTGATCTCGTATTCGCCGGTGCCGCCGGTGACGGCGCGAAGTCCGGTGCCTTCCACGGTGACCGACGCGCTCGGCAGGGTGCCGCCGGTGCTGTCGGCGACGGTGCCGTGGAGCGTTCCCGCCTGCGCGACCAGCGGGCCCGCCGCGCCGACCAGCGTCACACACACACCGATGAACAGTCGAACGAGGTCTCGTGGCACGAAGGCCTCCAGGGATGAGGGACCACGATATCTGACGCGCGGCCGGGGCCGAGGGACGACGGGCCGCTCGAGAAGGGGCGGTATCTAGATATGCCGCGCCGGAAGTGGCGTCAAGCGTGCCCCGGCGACGTGGAGGATGTTCCGTTCTGGCGCCGACCTTTTGACAACAGGCCTGGTGCCTTGCACATTGGCAGACCATCCAGCGCTGCCCGATCCGATCCGACGCACCTCGCACCGGCCTCCCGGGCAGTCCCGCGTGACAGGAGAAGACTATGGCCACTGGCATCCGTCAGCGATGGCTCTCCCCGATCTCACTCCTCTGCTGTCTCATCTTCGGCACTCCCCTCTCCGCCATCGCGCAACAGGGCGCGATCGGAGGCCGGGTCACCGATCAGTCCGGGGGCGCCGGGCTCGAGGCGTCACGGGTCATCCTCACCGGCACCAGCCGGATCGAGAACAGCGACCGGGAGGGACACTTTCTCTTCCGCAACGTCGCGCCGGGCACCTACCAGGTCCGCGTGCTTCGGGTCGGCTACAAGCCGGCCACCCAGACGGCTTCGGTCGGGGCAGGCGAGACGGTGGCGCTCGACTTCGCGCTGGAGGCCGCCCCGGTCCAGCTCGACGAGCTGGTGACTACCGCCACCGGCCAGCAGCGCAAGCTGGAGGTGGGCAACGCGGTCACCACCATCGATGTGGCCAAGGTGGCGGAGACCGCACCGATCACCGAGTTCGCCAACCTGCTCTCGGGCCGGGCGGCGGGTGTCCAGGTGCTCAAGAGCAGCGGCACCACCGGCACCGGCACCCGGATCCGGATCCGCGGCTCCAACAGCATCTCGCTCTCCAATGAGCCGCTCTACTACCTCGATGGCATCCGGCTGGAGAGCGGCTCCACCTCCACCACCCTCGACATCGGCGGCTTCGGGGTGGACAATCCGGCCGGCGCCGGTCCCTCGCGGATCAACGACATCAACCCGGACGACATCGAGTCGATCGAGATCGTGAAGGGGCCGGCGGCCGCGACGCTGTACGGCATCCAGGCGTCCAACGGTGTGGTCCGGATCACCACCAAGCACGGCACCGGGGGACCACCGCGGTGGAACCTGTTCTCCGAGCAGGGCGCCGTGGCGGACAACAACACCTATCCGCTCAACTTCGCCGGCCGCGACACGACCACCGCGGGCATCGACAACGGATACGACGGATTCTGCAGCATTCAGAGCGAGCTCGACGGGCTGTGCGTCCAGACGTCGGTCCAGAGCTTCCAGCCGCTCAACACCGATTCCACCCGTCCCTACAAGGCCGGTCTGCGCCAGATGTACGGCGCCAACGTCTCGGGCGGCAGCGACCAGGTCACCTACTTCCTCTCGGGCAGCTACGAGAACGAGATGGGCCCCTTCCGCCTGCCCAAGCTGGAGGAGGACTCGATTCTGGCGGTGCGCGGCAGCGTTCCCGACAACCAGCGGCGGCCCAACAACCTGGAGAAGTTCGGGGTGCGCGGCACCGTCTCGGCCAACGTCTCCAAGACGTTCGACGTGGATGCCTCGCTCGGATTCCTCAGCAGCAACACCCGGTTCATCGAGAACGACAACAGCTTCCTCACGGTGAACGGCAGCGGCACCGCGAGCGGATACCTGCCGGACTTCCAGCGAGGCTGGTACTTCATCCCGGCCGAGCTCTTCGCGGAGCTGGCCAACCAGGCCGCCAACCGCTTCACCGGCGGCTTCACCGGCAACTGGCGGCCGCGGGAGTGGCTCACCGGCCGGGCCACCATCGGCTATGACGTGGTGAACCGCACCGACGTGCAGTTCTTTCCCACCGGCCAGGTGGCGGACTACGACCCGGGCGGCGGCTCGAACCGGCTCGGTGCCCGGAGCGACAACCGGTTCCAGATCTCCCAGACCTCGGTCGACCTGGGCCTGTCGGCTCGCTTCTCGCTGTCCGACGCCGTGGGCTCCCGCACCTCGGTGGGCGGCCAGTTTTTCCGCGACCTCTCTCGGGGCAGCTACGCCTCCGGGCGGACCCTGCCGGCCGGCTCCGCCAGCATCAGCGGCGCGGCGACGACCCAGGCACGGGACACCTCGCTCGAGTCCCGCTCGGTCGGCAGCTACGTCGAGGAGGAGATCAATCTCAAGCAGCGCCTCTTCGTGACCGGCGCCCTCCGATTCGATGACAACAGCGCGTTCGGCCAGAACTTCAACGCCACCGTGTACCCCAAGGCGAGCGCCTCCTGGCTGATTTCCGAGGAGCCGTTCTTCCACCTCAGCGCCTTCAATACCCTGCGGCTCCGCGCGGCATTCGGCGCCTCCGGCCAGCAGCCCGGCACCACCGACGCCCGGCGCTTCTTCACCGCGGTCGCCGGAAAGCGGGCCGGTGTCGGGACCACCGGTGTGACCTTCGGCAGTCTGGGCAACCCCGACCTCAAGCCCGAACGCTCGCGCGAATTCGAGGCCGGCATCGACGCCGGGCTCTTCCGCGACCGGGTGTCGGTCGAGCTCACCTACTACAACAAGCTCACCAAGGATGCGCTCATCGAGCGGGACATCGCGCCATCCCTGGGCGCCTCCCGGTCTCAGTTCGTGAACCTCTCCCGGATCAAGAACCGGGGCTTCGAGGTAGCGATCAACACCCGGATCATCGACAAGCCCAGTATCGCGTGGGATGTGACACTGAGCGGCTCGACCACCAAGAACACGATCCAGGAGCTGGGCGAAGGGGTGAGCCCGATCTTCGTCGGCTTCTACCAGCGCCACGTCGCCGGCTACCCGGCCGGCGGGTTCTGGGCCCCGCTGATCTCCTTCGACGACGCCAACGGCGACGGGATCATCGACCTGACCGAGGTGAGCCTCAGCGACAGCTCGGTGTTCCGCGGCTCCGCGCTCCCGACCAAGGAAGCGTCGCTCAACAGCAATCTGGCCGTCCTCGGCGGGCGGGTGGTCCTGGGCACCCAGTTCGACTACCGCGGCGGACACCTGGTGGACAACTCGCTGGAGCAGTTCCGCTGCTTCTCGGTGCAGAACTGCCGCGGGCTGTACGACAAGACCGCGCCGCTGGAGGAGCAGGCCCTGGCCCAGGCGACCTTCCTGCCCGGCGGCGGCAACTCGGTCGCCTTTCTGGAGCCCGGCTGGTTCATCAAGCTCCGGGAGCTGTCGCTGACCTTCGAGGCGCCCGACCGCTGGGCCCGAGCCTTCCGGGCCAGCCGGCTGAGCCTAACGCTCGCTGGCCGGAACCTGTGGACCATCACCGACTACACCGGGGTGGACCCGGAGGTAAACGCGTTCGCGCAGGACAATTTCGCGTCCTCGGATTTCGAATCCCAGGCACAGGTGCGCTACTGGACCGCGCGCCTCAACGTCGGCTTCTGACCGGGATGACATCGATCATGACGATCCTGACATGGAGCAGGGCGCGCCTGGCTGCCTCGCTGATCACCAGTGTGACGCTGACGGCCGGCTGCGGCCTGCTCGACACCACGCAGCCCGGCGTCATCGACCCCGGATCGCTCGACTCGCCCGAAGGGGCCGCCTCGCTGCGCCTGGGAGCGATCGCCGACTTCGGCTTCGTGAAGGACGGCGACGGAAGCGAGTTCGAGGACGGCCTGATCCTGGTGGGCGGGCTACTCGCGGACGAGTTCGAGCACTCCACCACACCGCCGTCGCAACAGGAGATCGACCAGCGCACCACTGCGCTCATCAATCCGGGCCTGTCCGACGTCTATCGCAACCTGCACAAGGCCCGCGCCGGCGCGGAGCACGCCGCGGAGGCGCTGCAGAAGTTCGTGCTGCAGCCGGAGAACACCACGGACATCGCCGAGATGTTGAGCATTGCGGGGTACACCTATCTGTACTTCGGGGAGGACTTCTGCTCCGGCGTGCCGTTCGGCCAGGTCCGCGGTGACTCGCTCACCTTCGGCACGCCGAAGACCACGACGGAGATCTTCGACGCGGCGCTGGCCAAGTTCGACTCCGCGCTGGCCCACCCGGGGCTCGGCGTGGACGACGGCAGCATCACCAACCTGGCGCTGCTCGGTCGCGCCCGCGCCCTTCTGGATCTCGGCCAGTTCGCCGAGGCCGGGGCGGCGGCGGCCGGCGTGCCCACCGAGTTCCAGTACGTCACCGAGCATGCCGAGAGTCCGGTCCGGCTCCAGAACGCCATCTTTACGTACGGCCAGGCGGGCCTCTGGTCGCTGTCCGACCTGGAGGGCGGCGTGGGGCTTCCCTACCGGTCGGCCAACGACCCGCGGGTTCCCTACACCGACACCGAGGACACCGGGCTCGACCTCATCACCCCCCAGTTCAATCTCGACAAGTATCCCGACGCGACCTCACCGGTGCCGGTGGCCGACGGCATCGAGGCCCGGCTGATCGAGGCGGAGGCGCAGCTTCAGGCCAACGATCTCTCGGGGATGAGGACGACGCTGAACGATCTCCGTCAGAACGCCATCACGCCGGCGCTGCCCAACCTTCCGAGTCCCGGCAATCGCGACGAGGCCATCGACCAGCTCTTCTCGGAGCGCGCATTCTGGCTGTTTGCGACGGGCCACCGCCTGGGCGACATGCGGCGCCTCGTGCGACCGGTTCCCACCGGATACGGGCGGCCGGTGGACTCGGTCTTCCCCACCGGCGCGTATCACAAGGGCGGCAGCTACGGGTCCGACGTGAATCTGCCGATCCCGATCGAGGAGCAGAACAATCCCAACTCGCAGGGGTGTCTCGACCGGAACCCCTGACCTCAGTACACCGCCAGACTCGAGCGCGAGAGATCGCTCTCCAGGGTCCACTTGATCGTCTGTCCCGGCTGCACCAGCAGCGACTCGCTGGTGTAGCCGCTCCCGCCGATCGCATGCGCCGAGAGTCGCGCATCGCCGCTGTTGCCGAGCCGCCGATAGGAGAAGGTGAAGACCGTGTTCCCCAGCGCGGTCACCATCCCCAGGCGTTGCCGCTGAGCGCCCCGGACCAGATAGATGACGATGTCGCTCCAGTTGTGATTCTCCACCTCCAGCTCGACCGGGGTGTTGTTCGCGGCCGCGGTGGTGGTCTGGCTGGTGCCGTGGTGCGAGGCGCAGCCGGCGAAGAGCAGCGTGAGCAACAGCGGCCAGATGGTGCGGATGCAGCGGGATTGCATAACGTCACCCCGTGGGACGCGTTGGGGGTTGAAGCCTCGGCTGCGACGGCGGGTGGGGCTCACGCCGGTCGGAGCCTCCGCTCCGGCAACGGGTGGGGCTCGCTCCGGGCGCTGCAGTGCCTGCATCGATCGTCCGGCGGGCGTCCGGGGTGCTGCCGCAGTCACTGACGCGCCCTCCGCGACCCCCACCCGTCGCCTGCGCCCGAGCATCGCTGGCCGAGCATCGCTGTCCGAGTCTCGCCTCACGCCGAGCATCGCCATACGTCCGCCCGACCATCGCCAAACGCCGTTGCGCCCACCACTGTACCAGCGCGGCAACCGCCGCGCTCACGCGCGCCCAGCGCGCGTGCATGGGGGCCGGGGAGGCTCGCGGAGGGCGCGTCAGTGACTGCGGCAGCACGCAAGACTCAGCCAGGCGATCGATGCAGGCACTGTTGCGCCCGGAGCGAGCCTCCCCGGCCCCCGCCCCCCTAGCGCGCGGACGTCGTGGCTTCCCCAGGCTTCAGATACTTGCCGTACCACCCCACGTACCGCTCCAGCCGATCCCGCTCATGGCTCGGCTTCGCGAGCCCGTGATGCTCGCCCGGATAGATGACCAGCTCGGTCTCCCGTCCCAGGCTCCGGAGCGCCTGGTACATCTGCTCCGAATTGAGCAGCGGGACGTTGAAGTCCGCGTCGCCGCAGAGAAAGAGCGTGGGGGTCACGATCCGGTCCGCGTGGAAGAACGGGTAGGAGACTTTCATCCAGACCTGCGGCTTCTCCCACGGTTTGCCCAGCTCCGCCTCGTACTCCCGCACGTACTGGTCGGTGCCGTAGCCGGCGAGCGCGTTCCCCTGCCCCGCCCCCACGGTGGCGGCCTTGAACCGGCGGTCGCGCGCGATCACCTGGTTGGTGAGGATGCCGCCGTAGCTCCAGCCGCCGACGCCGAGCCGCGTCGGATCGGCGAGGCCCTGGGCCACCGCGTAGTCCACCGCCGCCAGTACGTCCTCGGTGTCCTTCTCGCCCCAGGCGGCCCAGATCGCCCTGGAGAACTTTTCCCCTCGACCCGAGCTGCCCCGCGGATTGGCCCCCACCACGACGTACCCCTGGGCCGCGAGCACCTGCCAGTCGAAGTTCGCGAAATCATCGTAGAGCTGCCATACCGGCCCGCCGTGAATCCGCAGGATGGTGGGATAGCGGTGTCCCGGCTGATAGTTCGGTGGCTTGACCAGGAAGCCGTTGATCGGCGTGCCGTCCTTGCTGGTGAACGAGATCTCCTCCACCGGCGCCAGCCGCACCTCGGCGAGCCACGACTTGTTCTGCTGCGAGAGCGGCCGAAGCTCGTGGCCCTCGACCGCGTAGATCTCCGCCGGGGCCGCCGGCGTGCTCGACGCCACGGCGATCCGCCCCTCCGCGCCCACCGAGAAGTCGGTGATCACCCGGCGCCCTTGGACCAGACGCTCCACCGAGCCGCCGGCGGCCGGCACCCGCGCCAAGTGATACACCCGGTCATCCTCCAGCAGGAAGAGGACCGACGATCCGTCGGGCGACCAGGTGGGCGAGAGCACGTTTCGGTCGAGCGCCCCGGTGAGCACCCGGGCGGGACCGCCGGCCACCGGCACCACGGCAACCTTCTGTCCGGCGTAGTAGATCAGCGAGAGCGGTCCGCCCTGCACGTAGGCGATCCGCTTGCCGTCCGGGCTCCACGACGGCGCGCGGTTCCCCCAGTCCGGATCCATGTCCGGCCCGTCGAAGGTGGTGAGCTGGCGCGGCGTGGCGCCCACGGCCGCGTCCATCACGTAGAGATCGAAGTTGGCGGTCCGGTCGAAGTCCGGCCGGCGGCGGCTCACGAACGCGATCGACCGCCCGTCGGGCGACCAGGAGGGGGAGAGCTCCTCGTACTCGCCCGGCAGCAGGAGCTGGGGAGTACGGGGCGCGGTCGACAGATCCAGCAGGTAGAGATGGTCGCGGCGGGCGTCGAGGTAGCCCACCTCGTCTTCCTTGAACTGGAACCGATCCACCACGATCGGCTTGGGGGTCTTGGGTTTGGCGGAGTCGGCCGGCGAAGCGGCGTCGGGGTCCGGGTCCCGGGCCACCAGCGCCACCCGACGGCCGTCCGGCGCCCAGGCAAAGTCCGAGACCCCGCCGGGAAGATCGGTGATCCGCTCGGCCTCGCCCCCGCTGCGGTCCAGGAGCCAGAGCTGGTCGGACTCGTGGGAATCGTCCCGGTCGGACAGGAAGGCGAGGTAGCGACCGTCCGGGCTCCAGCGGGGCGCGTGCTCGTCGGCCGGGCTCCGGGTGAGCTGGAGGGTGCGCCCGCCGTCCCAGCTCGTCATCCACACGTCGCTGTCGTTCTCGTCCTTGCCCGTGTCCGGCACCGAGACCGTGTAGGCCACCCAGCCGCCGTCGGGTGAGAGCCGCGGGTCGCTCACGTCCCGGAGCCGGTTCAGATCTTCCACGCCCACCATCCGTTGCGCCGCCAGCGGTGCCGCAGCGGCGCTGGCGAGGCCCACGACGAGGATCATCCGCTTCATCGGACTCACTGCCTCCGTGATGAGGAGTTCTCCGGCAGGTAGACCGTCCCACCCTTCATGACGAACTCGATCTTCATGAAGCGTGTGAGGTCAGCCAGCGCGTCACCCTCGACCGCGATGATGTCGGCGTACTTGCCCGGCGTGATCGAGCCGATGCTGTCCTTCCACTGCATCAGCTCCGCCGCCGAGATGGTGGCGGACTGGATGGCCTGCATCGGGGTCATGCCGTAGCGGACCATGTAGGGCAACTGCATCGCGTTCATCCCGTGCGGGTAGACCCCGCTGTCGGTGCCGTAGGCCATCCTGACCCCCGCCGCCACCGCCTTCCGGAAGCCGGCGCGCTGGGTCTCGGTCGTCGCCCGGTTCTTCCGCAGGATGTCGGCGGGCCAGTGCTCCTTCCGGCCCACGCTGTCGATGTAGTCCCCGTTGTAGATGTCGGCGACCAGCCAGGTGCCGTGCTGCTTCATGAGCGCGATCCCCTCGTCGTCGATCAGGGAGCCGTGCTCGATCGAGCGCACGCCGGCCCGCACCGCCCGTTTGATCCCTTCCGCGCCGTGGGCGTGCGCCGCCACGAACGTCCCATATTCCGCGGCCTGCTCTACCGCGGCCCGGATCTGCTCCTCGGTGTACTCCGACACCCCGGGCTGGGTGCCACGGGTGAGCACCGCGCCGGTGGCGATGATCTTGATGAAGTCGGCGCCGGCGTTGAGCAGCACCCGGACCCGCTCGCGCACCTGGTCGGCCGAGTTGGCCACCCCGAAGCGGAACGCCGCTGGGAGACTCACGTCGGGCGCCCCGCCCGCCACCTCGCCGCCCCCGGTCGAGACCGTGATGTAGGCGCCGGCCACTTTCATGCGCGGCCCGATCACGGTTCCATCGTTGATCGCGTCCCGCAGGGCGGCGTCCACCAGGGCGCGGTAAGTGCCGACGTCGCGCACGCTGGTGAAGCCGGCCAGGAGCGTCGCCCTCGCATGGCGAACACCGGTGAAGACCTGTTGCGCCTCGGAGCGCTCCAGCGGCAGCAGCACGTCGGCCGATTCGATGTCATCCACCAGATGGGTGTGGCAGTCGATGAGACCGGGAAGCACCGTGGAGCGGGAGAGATCGATGATGCGCGCGCCCGCGGGGAGCTTGGCCGAGCCTGGTTGAACGGCTTCGATCCGGTCGCCGCGGACCAGGATGACCTGATCGCGCCGTACCTCGCCCTGGTCGACGTCGACCAGCCGACCGGCCCGGATGGCGACCAGCGTCTGCGCCGGCCCACTCTGCGCCTCGGCGTCACGCGCCACGCCACCCAACGCCAGCGCGAGCGCCGCGAGCCCCACCCCCAACTTCAGCATGCCGACTCCCGGTGGTGTGTGCAGAGATGCAACGGTGCGAAGACTGCAGAACCGGAGGGGAATATATGCAAAACCAGCCGACCCGCTGGCAGGCGTGTCGGCTGGTCGGCGAAAGCGAACGGCGGTCTAGTGGAGGGTGCTCACGGCTTCCGCGCCGGGGCCGGCTTCACCTCTACCTTCGGCAGGGTCACCTCTTCCTTCTGGGTCTTCACCGTGGGCACGTTGATCGTGTCCTTGACGGTTCCGGTCTGGACGGTCGGCGTTTCCACCGTGTCCGTCTTGGTGCCGATGACCGGCTTCTGCACCTCGTACTCGCCCTCGCCGGTCTTCCGGCAGGCGCTGGTGCCGCAGAGTGCCGCGATGCCCACGGCAAGGGTCAACTTCCGCACGAATGACCTCCCGGTCGGTGAGTGGGTGCCACATGACAATGTCCGGTGCGAGCGCCCGACCGCCTGTGTCGCTGGTCACCGCCGAGCTCCGAGGCTTTTCCTCATTGAATGTAGAAATTGTTGACAACGGGAACTGAATCTGTTACCGACAATGAGCTTACGTCCACCCCAGCCGACTCAATCTTTGTTGAAGGAAACGACGACGGCCACCCGAAGGTGGCCGTCGTGATCCTACCGGGAATCGGCTCCCCGTGCGCTCAGTCCTGGACCAGGATGAGGTACTTCGACGCCGACCAGAACTCTTCCGGCTGGGCGATGTCCACCGTGCCGGTGATCTTGCCGTCCTTCGCGACGCCCGGCGCCAGGTAGTTCGGGCTCTGCCGCGAGATGATCTTGTACGGCTTGTCGGTCCGGGGGAGCGGGATCGAGGTGTTGGTCACCTTGTCGATCGCCGTGAACGCCTGGGGATCGAGGTTCCGGGCCGGCTCCAGGCGAGTGCCGCCGAAGATCAGGAACTTGGAGCCCTCCTTGGTGATCACGCCCTTCTTGATCAGCTCGTCCTTGGTGCCCGCGGCGTAGTACACGGTGTTCTTGTACGCGGTGAGGTTGACCACGGTGTCGGCGAGTGCCGCCTTCTGACCGCCGAGCGTGGTGTTCTCCGTGGTCAGCGTGTCCACCCGGCCGGCCAGCGTCGCGATCTGGGTGTTCGCGGCGGCGATCTGTCCCTCATAGTCGGCCCGCTGCTGCTCGGCCGTCGTCTTGAGATCCTCGATCGTCTTCTTGTAGGTCTCGATCTGGGCGAGGAGGCGGGCGTTGCGCTGCCGGGACTGCTTGGCCCGGGTCTCGGTCGTGGCCAGCTTGGCCTCGCTCTCGTTCAGCTTGGCGATGACGGCCTGCACCCGCGCGAGCGCCGCCTTCCGCTCATCCCGATCCTTCTTGGCCCCGGGGAGACCCGGATCGGTACCCTTGGTGCTGACCGTGATGCTCTTGGTCTTCGCCAGCTCACCGTTGATGTCGCTCACGAACTGGGTGGTCTCCAGCACCTCGGTCAGAAGGCTGTCCTTCTGCGCCTCGGAGGCCTTTGCGTCGGCCAGCGCCTTTCGCAGTTCACCCTGGTTGCAGCCGGCCGTCGAGACGGCGGCGAGCACGATCAACGCCCAAGCTTTCCTCATGCATACCTCCCCACGCTGCGTGATAATTGGTCAACCTCCACGAAGGTTCTGCGCACGCTGAGCCTGACCGCGCGATGACACCCGCCCGGGAAAGGACGAGAGCGCCAGCCAGAGGGAGCCGAATACCCCGATATGATCAGAATCAGCGAACGAGAACAAGCATAACCGGCGGGCACCGGAAATGGCACCCCTTGGGGGAGGGCGCAATCGGGGTCCCACCGGTCAACTCGTTACCAGGTCAGGCGGAACACGCTGCCGCCGCGGCGCCCTCCGTGGGGCTGACACCCCCCGCCACCGGCGCGGATGATGCCGCCGCGCCGCTCCCTGAGTGGTGCCGGCCCTTCTTCCGGCGCCGGCGTGGGTCCGGCTTCGGCCGGCACCATCGTCACCGTCTGGCCCGGCTCAAGCGCGGCGGCTCCGCCCTTCCAGGCGACGGGCGTGACTATCGGAGCCCGGGCCGGAGGGATCGGCGCCACCAGCACCGGCTCTGGGGCAGGCGACTCCGAAACGACTGGGGGAGCGGGCGTCCGTGAGGCTGCGCGGGGGGCCCGCGACCTGGTCCGCCGCGCCGGCTGGGCGCGAATCACCTCGCGGCTGGAGACGACCTGCATCGGCGTCGATGAAGCCAGAGGGGTGGTCAGGTCGCGCGGGGGCGGTGGAGCCTCGGCCGGGGTCGCGTGGCGCCCTGGTCCGCAGCCGACCAGCAGGCCGAGCGGAAGCAGGGTGCAACTCCAGAATGTCCTCATGGATCCTCCGAACTGGGACGAACTCTGGTGACGTGCACCTTTTATCATAGTGCACGCCGTTTCAATCGTCACCACCACCCTGGCCGTCGTGACCGGTGTCGTGGGCATGGTCATGGCCGCCCTGATCCCCGGACTCTCCGAGAGTACGACCGCAGGCGGTGCCCTCGATAGGATTTACATCACACCCGCCGCCGTCGCCGCGAGGCGATCCACCCGATGGTGCGCCGGGGCACGAGCCGGATGAGGAGCACCAGCAGTTTGTAGCCGAGACCCGGCACGCAGACCGCCGGCCCCTGCCGGTCCAGGCTCCGGAGCGACGCGCGAACCACCGACGCCGCGCTCATCCACATGAACCCCGGGACCTCACCGGGCGGCGCCCCCATCCGGCGGTGGAACTCCGAGCGGGTGAACCCGGGACAGAGCGCCTGCGCCTGCACCCCGGTCCCCGCCAGCTCAGCGGCCATCCCCTCCGTGAACGTCGTGAGGTACGCCTTGCTGGCGGAGTAGTTGGCGTTTCCCGCCGAATAGATGAAGGAGGCGATCGACGAGACGTTGATCACTGCGCCTC
>JBBSHB010000088.1:0-11940 GCA_038253515.1 Gemmatimonadales bacterium
AGGTTGGCCATGTGCCGCATGGAGTGATACTCCACCAGGATGCCGTTGGCGCCGAGCAGGCGGCGCGCCTCCCGGGCGCACTCGCACGCCATGTCCACGTTGTTGCGCTTGCAGAGGGAGACGTGCTCCGGCTTCATGGTCCCGGCATCCTTGAGCCGGCCGAGCTGCAGCGTCATGAACTGCGCCTTGGTGATCTCCGTCAGCATGTCCACCAGCCGCACCTGCTGGATCTGGGTCTGCGCGATCGGCTTGTCGAACATGATCCGGCTCTGGCCGTAGCGGAGCGCCTCGTCGTAGCAGGCCATCGCGGCACCGATGGCGCCCCAGGCGATGCCGAAGCGCGCCTGCGTAAGGCACATGAGCGGGCTCTTGAGGGCGGCCGACTTGGGCAGGACGGCGTCTTTCGGGAGGTGCACGTCCTCCAGGTGGATCTCGCTGGTGTCGCTGGCCCGGAGCGAGAGCTTCCCCTTCTGATCCTTGCCGGTATACCCCTTGGTGTCGGTCGGGACGATGAAGCCGCGGATCGACTTTTGGTCGGCGATGTCGCCGGTCTTGGCCCAGATGATCGCGACGGTGGCCTGAGAGCCGTTGGTGATCCACATCTTGGTGCCATTGAGCACCCAGCCGTCCTTGGTCTCCCGCGCCGTGGTGATCATCCCGCCCGGGTTGGAGCCGAAGTCGGGCTCGGTCAGCCCGAAGCAGCCGATCTCCTGCCCGGATGCCAGCAGCGGGAGCCAGCGCTTCTTCTGCTCCTCGGAGCCGAAGGCATAGATGGGATACATGACCAGCGCGCCCTGCACCGAGGCGAAGGAGCGGATGCCGCTGTCTCCCCGCTCCAGCTCCTGCATGATCAGGCCGTAGGCCACGTTGTTGAGTCCGGCGCAGCCATACTCCTCGGGCAGGTTGGCGCCGAACAGCCCCAGCTCCGCCATCCCCGGAACCAGCTGCTTGGGGAACTTGCCCTCGATGTACGCCTCGCCGATCACCGGCAGGAGATTCTCGTCGACCCAGGTGCGGACGGTGTCGCGTACCGCCCGCTCCTCCTCCGACAGGAGGGTGTCGAAGGCGAGAAAGTCGACGCCGGCAAACCGGGATGTGGCGGCAGCGGTGGCCATGCGGAGCCTCACTCGAAGCGGGTGACAGGCCCGGAAGATACCTGGGGAAACGACGATTCCGGAATGTCGGCCCGGCCCCCCGCGGGGCTCACGGCGCGCGTGGCGTGGGGCAGGACCCCGACCTCGCGCGCCTTCCCCCGGAAGGTGGGGCCGTGATCCACCCGAAGCCCGGTTTCCGCCTGCCACTGGTGCACCATCTCGTGCAGCATCGTGTGCTCGACCTCCGGCCAGGCGTGCCGGAGGATGTGCCGCCGACTCAGGGCGATCTCGATCGGACGGCCGGTCGGGAGGTCCACGCTGAGCTCGCCCAGGCGGGTCCGCATCCGTCCGGAGACCCGGATCGGAAGCGTCGAGAGCGACCCCGCGAAATGCTCCGCGTTGAGCCGCCCATGGAGTTGCTCCAGACGGTGGAGCAGCATGAGGTCGCCAGGCTGGGGGCGCTCGCATCGGGGAGGCCCGGCCGGAGGCGGCGCGTACTGCTCGACCGGAAAGGCGAGGAACTCACGCTCCGCCCCACGCCGGAGCGCGCGGCGGAGCCGGGGATCGAGGAATCGCACGATGGCGCGGAGCACACGGTCTGGAGCGGCGGCGTAGCCGCGGTGCAGCCGGAGCACCCGACGGGCGGTCAGGCTGACCATGACCGTCCGATTGGTGTGGGTGAGCACCCGGTCCACCTCGCGGAGGCCGAGTTGCTTGAGCCGTTGTGCCAGAAGGTCATCCACTCACGACTCCTGCTCTGCCCCCGCGACAGAGACGGCCACCCCGGGGGCCTCCGCGCGGGCGAACGAGTAGATATCCGACTTGAGGAACCGGGTGCCGCTCGGCTCCCATCGATAGTGCTGGATGTGCACCGCGCGGGCGTCGATCTTCACCAGATTGAACACCGAGGCCCGCCCGTGGCGGGTCCGGTAGCTGTGAGTGCCGGCCGTGCTGATGGCGAGGCTGCCCTGCACCTGTCCGGCGCCCTCCTGGTGATCGTGGCCGCAGAGGAGCACGTCGGCGCCGGTCGCGAGCAGACGGCGTTGCGCCGAGCGCCAGCGGGCCAGCCCCATTCGGCGGGAGACCCCGCCCGCCAGCACGTTGTGGTGCAGGGTGAGGACCCGCGCGGTTCCGGGCGGCGCCCGGCTCAGGATGCCGGCCACCCGGGTCGTCTCCGAGGCGGGAAGGTGCCCTTTCACGGCGACGTCCCGGAGATTCCAGGTGAGCGAGCCGAAGGCGACCCCGTAGCTGCTGAGCGCGCCGACGATGATCGCGCCGGGAATCTCCAGCACCGGCGTGAGCGGGCCGAAGTAGCGGGAGTACTTCGCGTACTTGGGCCCGGCGCCGAACATCCCCAGCGGGCTCTTCCACCACTCCAGATCGTGGTTCCCCGGCACCACCAGCACCGGCATCGAGTTGCGAATCCGCTTGAGGAAGGCATGGGCCGCCTGGAACTCGCCGTGGCGGGCGCGCTGGCTCAGGTCGCCCGAGACCACGGTGGCCGCGACGCCCAAGGTGGGCAGGAAGTCTTCCAGCGCCTCGATCTGCGCGAGGTCGGCGTAGCCCCCGAAATGCAGATCCGAGACGTGCGCGATGGCGACGGCTGGAGCGGTCACCACACCACCCGCAAGCGGTACGTCACCACCGACTCGCCGCCGGGGGGAACCCGCACCCGGAACCGGGTGATCGTGGACGAGAGCTTTTCCGCCCGGACCGAGCTGGAGATGACGCTCCACTCGCCGCCGCGCTCTTCCCGCACGTCGATGGTCACCGCGCTGTCGAGCGCGTTGCTCAGCGTCACCCGGTAATCGGCGGTGGCGACGGTGCGCCAGCCGGCCTTGGTGCTGTCCCGCCGGGTCGAGTAGGAGGTCTGGACCCGTTTGGCGGTGAGATCGAATGCGGTGCCGGCGGACAGGCGGAGATCCTCGCCCGCGGGCGTGTGGTCGGACGCGGCCTCGCCCACCAGCTGGAGCCGGCCGGCGCTGTCGGGCTGGAACAGCCGCGCGACGCCGCCGGGCAGCGGGCGATCGCCGAACTCGGTCTTCCGCGGACGCTTGAGGGTGTAGCTCACCTCGACCGGCGCCTCAGTCTCCTCGCCCTGCTGCGGGAGCATTCCCCAGTAGGGAATGACCCCGTGCGCCACGTAGGCGCGCTCGTACTTCACCTGGGTCGGCTCGAACAGCGCGACCGAGGTGGTGAGCCCTGGCGCGAGGGTGCTGGTGCCCGGAAGCGAGTAGAGATGAAACTCGCCAACCCGTTGCTCTCCCGCGACCTCGGCCCGTGCGTCCTGGAGCGCGACGCGCGCGCCCTGGTACTGCGGAACGGCCGCCGGCGGCTCCGCCTGGCTGACCGCTCCGGCCAGCAGTTGGATCTCGGCGTTCTCCGCGCGGATCGCCTGCGATTCGACCACCGCCATCCCGGTGACCCGGGCATCGCTCCCGCCGAGCACGATCTGATAGCTGGCCCTCCACGAGGCTCCCGTCGTGAAGTAGCCCAGTCGGAGGTGGTCCTGCGCCCGTGCCGCCCGGAGATCCAGCGTCGCCGTCGGATCGGTGACCACGACGTCCGCGGGATAGAGGCCCGCCCCCGGCGCGGCGAAAGTCACCCGGCCGTCGGGGAGCTGAAGCCGGAGCGGGTCCACACCGAGGATCAGCGCGCTGAGCGTGTCCTTCGACTCGGGCAGCCGGAACACCACTCGGCGGCCGACCGACCGCCGCTGCACGCTCCCTTCGTCCACCGCGCCGTCGTAGCGGACTCCCAGGAGGGTCACCGACGAATCGAGGGAGAAGACCGACGCGGGCTCGACCGGCCCCAGGGCCACCCGCTGAGTGGAGGCGCCCTTGGGGACCGCGAGCGGGACGCCGCGGCGCACCAGCACCCGGCCGTCGTTGTAGATGGTGAGCGAGGTCTGCGCCCCCAGCCGCGCGCTGCCCGCCGCGGCAAGCAGGAGCAGGCACCCGGCCACTCGAAAGGTCGTCATCGGGGGAGGAACTCCATGGCGATGCGGCTGGCGATCCGCCGCACGATGATGTAGGTGGCCACCACCGCGATCGCGCCATAGAAGCGGGCCGTGGGGTCGACCGGCAGGCGCCAGGCGACGTACGCCGCCATCAGCGCGGTCGCGGCCAGGGCGATCCGGTTGCCCAGCCGGGAGGATCGGGCCGCCCGCTCGGACCGGCACTGGTGACAGAGCTCGCCCCAGGCGAGACCGCGGACCCGTCGCTCGCAGCGGACGCAGGGAACCTCAGGCAACCCGCCGGGCGACAGCATCCCCGAACTCTCCGGTGGTGGCCGTGCCGCCGAGGTCGCGGGTGCGGATGTTGTCGTCCACGATGGTGCCGGTCACCGCCCGGCGAACCCGCTCGGCGCGGTCGAGCTCGCCCAGGTGGTCCAGCATCATCGCGGCGGCGAGCATCTGGGCGGACGGGTTGGCGATGCCCTTCCCCGCGATGTCCGGCGCGCTGCCGTGCACCGCCTCGAAGATCGCGGCCTTGGTGCCGATGTTGGCCCCCGGCGCCAGCCCCAGACCTCCCACCAGCCCCGACACCTCGTCGCTCAGGATGTCGCCGAACATGTTGGTGGTGACCATGACGTCGAACTGCTCCGGGCGCATCACCAGCTGCATCGCGGTGTTGTCGACGATCATGTCGTTCGACTCGATCTGCCCTTCGTACTCCTTGGCGATCAGCCGCCCGACCTCCAGGAAGAGCCCGCTCACCATCTTGAGGATGTTGGCCTTGTGGACGATGGTGACCTTGCGCCGGCGCTGCTTGAGGGCGTACTCGAAGGCGTAGCGCACGATGCGCTCGCAGCCCTTGCGGGTGACGATGGCCAGCGATTCGCCGACCGCCCGCGGGTCATCGCCAATCTGCACGAAGTGCTCGACCCCGATGTAGAGTCCCTCCAGATTCTCCCGCACCAGCACGATGTCCACGTTCTCGAACCGGCCGCCGGGGATCAGCGTCTTGGCCGGCCGCAGGTTGGCGAAGAGCTCGAACTCCTTCCGGAGCCCCACGTTCACCGAGCGGAATCCGGTGCCCACGGGGGTGGTGAGCGGCCCCTTGAGCGCGACGGCATTCTTCCGGATGCTCTCCACCGTCGCATCGGGGAGCGGCGTGCCGGTCGCTTCGACGGCCGCCACGCCGGCCAACTCCTCGTCCCAGTTGAAGCGGAGCCCGGTCGCTTCGAGCACCCGGATCGTCTGGGCCGTGATCTCCGGACCGATGCCGTCGCCGGGGATCAGGGTGACGTCGTAGGTCATGGACTGGTGGGATCGATCGGCAGCACCGAGGCGAGGGCGGCCTGGAGCGCCGCGTCGGGCGTGGCACCATACCCACCGGCCTGGCTCCGCCAGAGCACCTTGCCCGAGCGGGTGTCGGCCGCCACCAGGGAGAGGTCCGCATGGACCCGCCGGTCGGGCAGGAGAGCGAGGCCGAGCGCCGCGGGCACCATCGCCACCCGTCCACCGACGACGGCCATCAGATTCCGCAGCGAGGACCGGAGTGGGTCGTGGATGTCGCGCATCTTGGGGGCGCGCAGTGCGGCCTGGCCCATCTGGTCGGGATCGTTCACCAGTCCCGGGGAGCGGCGCGCCAGCTTCCGGAGCTTGGGCGGCAGGACCCACTGCACCTCGGGGGCCCGGCCGGTGAACGCCTCGCCGATGAGGGAGTCGGCCCAGAGGAGCGCGGTGCGGCGATCGCGGTAGGGCGCGTAGAGCGAGTCGGACTGGAGCGTCGGGTCGGCTGCAATGAGGGTCAGCGGCATCACGGCCACCTGCTGACCCGTGAGCGCCTCGGTGGGAACCGGCGCGGCTGGTGCGGACGGTGCGACCGGCGCGGCCGGCGCGGCGGGCGCACACTGCGCGACGAGCGGCGGACTCAGCAGGAGCGAAATGAGGGCGGCGAGAGCAGCGGGCTTCACGCCGGGAAGGTAACGGGGAGGCGGGAATGTGTCATCCCGAGCGCCGCCCTGTCGTCCTGAGCGCCGCTCCTGTCATCCCGAACGCCGCCCCTGTCATCCCGAGCGCCGCCCCTGTCATCCCGAGCGGAGCGAGGGATCTTGCTGGGAAATCCCCCGAAACCAGTCAGCCGCGAGATCCGACCATCCGGCGTTCACTGTCTCGACCAAACGAACGCGCTTCTCCCGAGTCCACCCCTTGATCGCCTTCTCGCGCACGATGGCCGCTTGCACGTCGCACGTCGTTTCGAAGTAGACCAGCCGCGTCACGGAGTAGCGCGTGGTAAAACCCGGAACCAGACCGTGCTTGTGCTCAAACATGCGGCGATGGAGGTCGTTGGTGACGCCGGTGTACAGGACGCGCGAGTCGCTGGCCAGGATGTACACGTGGTAGCGGCGGTCGGGGCACATCCCGGCAAGATCCCTCGCTTCGCTCGGGATGACAGTTCAAGATCGCGCCGGTATGCCCAGGATACTGCAGTGTAGCGGAGAACTTGGAACGAGGACCCTGCACCTCCCCTACTCCAGCGACAACCCCCCATCCACCACGATCGTCTGCCCGGTGATGTGCCGCGCCGAGTCGGAGCAGAGGAAGGAGATGACGTGCGCCACGTCCTCCGGCTCGGCCACCCGGCCGAGCACCGAGCTCTTCTGGGCGCGCTCGATCACCTCGGACGGGAGCATCGCCATGCGCTCGGTGCGGATGAAGCCCGGGGCGACGGCATTCACGTTGACGTTGGCGGGACCCAGCTCGACCGCCGCCGCGCGGGTGAGCCCGAGCAGCGCGGCCTTGCTGGTGGCGTAGTTGGCGACGCCGAACCCCGGGCGCTTCGCCTGGTGGGCGCTCACGCTCACGATCTTGCCGAAGTGCTGCGCCCGGAAGATCGGCGCGACCGCCCGGATGCAGTTGAAGGAGCCGGTCACGTTGGTGTCCAGCACCTCGTCCCAGGCATCCTCGCTCAGTCGCCAGAGCGCCCCGTCGCTGGCGATGCCCGCGTTGTTGATCAGGAAGTGCACCCCGCCCAGCCGCTCGGTGGTATTGCGCACGAACAGCTCGACCGCCTCGCGGTCGCGGACGTCGCAGCGGCAGGCGAGCACGTTCACGCCCATCGCCATGAGCGCGGTCTCGGTCAAGAGCGCCTGCTCACTCACGTCGCGCCCCGGCATGTTCACGAAGCAGAAGGAGACGTGGCAGCCGAGCTTGCCGAACTCCATGGCGATCGCGCGACCGAGCCCGGTGGCGCCTCCGGTCACGATCGCGACCTTCCCTCGCCAACCCTTGCGGATCGGCTCGGGCTGAGGCTCCTCGAGCACGGCTCCGCTCGCCTCCTGGGACTCGTGCTCCCAGGACGGCCGATGGCCGAAGCCGAAGGATGGCAATGGCATGCGTTTCGAAGGTACGGCCCCCCCAGGGGAAGGGCAAGCAGGCCGACGACCCCCGCGCGGTTTACCTTTCCACCTTCCCGCTGTTTAATTCGGGCATGCCCTCACGATTGGCGTGGGCGCTCGTCGCTCTGGTTGGCGCGGCCGGTTGGGGAGTGCTCGCCCTGCACCGCGGCGAGACGATCAGCGCCGCCTGGCTGATCCTCGCCGCGGTGGGCACCTACCTCGTCGCCTTCCGGTTCTACAGCCGCTTCCTCGCCGACCGCGTCTTCCAGCTGAACGACCGCCGCGCCACCCCGGCGGAGCGCCTGGCCAACGGCCGGGATTTCGTGCCGACCTCGCGCTGGGTCCTGTTCGGTCACCACTTCGCGGCGATCGCCGGCGCGGGACCGCTGGTCGGCCCGGTGCTCGCCGCCCAGTTCGGCTACCTGCCCGGCACCATCTGGATCGTCTTCGGCGTCGTGCTCGCGGGCGCGGTGCAGGACTTCGTGATCCTGTTCGCGTCGATGCGCCGGGACGGCAAGTCGCTCGGCCAGATGGCCAAGGAAGAGACCGGGCCGGTCACCGGCGTGCTCGCCATGCTCGCCGTGCTGGCGATCATGGTCATCCTGCTCGCCGTGCTCGCCCTGGTGGTGGTGAATGCGCTGAAGGACAGTCCCTGGGGCGTCTTCACCATCCTCTGTACCATCCCCATCGCCGTGCTGATGGGCTTCTGGATGAAGGTGTGGCGACCCGGCCGGACCATCGAGGCCTCCCTGGGCGGGGTGACGCTCCTGCTGCTGGCACTGGTGGGCGGCCGATACGTCGCGGCCTCACCCACGCTGGCGCCCTACTTCACCCACTCGGGGCTCACCATCGCGTACGGGATCATCGTCTACGGGTTCATCGCCAGCGTCCTGCCGGTGTGGATGCTCCTCTGTCCCCGGGACTACCTCTCCACCTTCATGAAGATCGGCACCATCCTGCTCCTGGCGGTCGGCATCCTGGTGGTGCTCCCCCCGCTCAAGCTTCCCGCCCTGACCCGATTCGTCGACGGCACCGGCCCGGTGTTCGCCGGCAAGCTGTTCCCGTTCGCGTTCATCACCATCGCCTGCGGCGCGATCAGCGGCTTCCACGCGCTGGTCTCGTCGGGGACCACGCCGAAGATGCTCCTCCGGGAGAGCGACGCCCGCCTCATCGGGTACGGCGGGATGCTGATGGAGTCGTTCGTCGCGATCATGGCGCTCACCGCGGCCGCCCTGCTGGACCCCGGCATCTATTTCGCCATCAACGCGCCGCTCGCCACGCTGGGCGGCACCGCCCAGGCGGCCGCGGAGGTGATCCGCGGCTGGGGCTTCACCGTCTCCCCCGATCAGATCACCGGGCTCGCCGCCGAAGTCGGCGAGAAGACGCTGCTGGGGCGTTCGGGCGGAGCACCGTCCCTGGCGGTGGGCATGGCGCAGATCCTGAGCGGCGCGTTCGGCCGTTCGCTCATGGCGCTCTGGTATCATTTCGCCATCATGTTCGAGGCGCTGTTCATCCTGACCACGGTCGACACCGGCACCCGGGTCGGCCGCTTCATGTTCCAGGAGCTGGCGGGTCACCTCTGGGCCCCGTTGGGACGGACCTCGTGGTATCCCAGCAGCATCGTCGCGTCGGCGGTGATCGTGGCGGGCTGGGGCTACTTCCTGGTCCAGGGCGTGCTCGACCCCCTGGGCGGGATCAACTCGCTGTGGCCGCTCTTCGGCATCAGCAATCAGCTGCTCGCCGCGGTGGCGCTCTGCGTGGGGACCACGATCCTGATCAAGAGCGGGAAGGCGCGCTACGCCTGGGTCACGCTCACCCCGCTCGCCTGGGTCCTCGCCGTGACGCTCACCGCCGGCTGGCAGAAAGTCTTCGCCGCCGACCCCCGGCTGGGGTTCCTCTCGCAGGCGGCGCTCACCGCCGGACAGGTCGCCGCCGGCACCATGGAGGCGGCCCGCGGGGCGCGGCTCATCTTCAACGCCCGGCTGGACGCGACCATCGCCCTGGTGTTCATGGCGGTGACGGTGCTCGTCGTGCTGGCCTCGGCCCGCGAGTGGATGCTGGTGCTCACCAACCGGCGGCCAGGGGTGGCGAAGGAATCCCCCTTCGTGGAGACGGCGTATGCGGGCTGAGCTCAGGGACTTCGTCCGGGCCGTGCGCCGGGTGATGGGCATGCCGGATTACCAGGCGCACCTGGAGCACCTGCGCCGCTTCCATCCCGACCGTCCTCGGCCGAGCGAGCGGGAGTTCTTCGACGAATTCGTGCGGACCCGCTACGGCGACGGGCCCACCCGCTGCTGCTGACCTCGTGAGCCCGCTCATCCGCATCCCCGAAGCGTTGTTCGAGCCCCAGAGCCTCATCGGCGCCGTGCTGTACGCGGCGCTCCTGCTGGTGCTCGCGAGCGTGCTCGCGCGGGCGCTCCGCGGGACGGTGGACCGGGTGCTCGCCCGGGACCAGCACGGCCACATCGACCGCACCGTCGCGAGCTTCCTGACGCAGCTGGGGCAGATCGCCATCTTCATCGTGGCGTTCACGGTCTACGCCCACATCATCCCCGAGCTGCAGCGGGTCGGCACGGCGCTGCTGGCGGGCGTGAGCATCGCGTCGGTCGTCATCGGCCTGGCGGCCCAGAATACCCTGGGGAACCTGATCGCGGGACTGTCACTGGCGCTCTACCGGCCGATCCGGCTGGACGATCTGGTGCAGGTGACGACCCCAGCGGGCCCCGAGACCGGCATCGTCGAGCAGCTCACCCTGGGCTATACTCTCCTCCGCACCGCCGACGACCGCCGGATCGTGGTACCCAACAGCACCATGGCGACCCAGGTGACGGTGAACCTGAACACCTGGAACCTTCGGGCGATGGCGATCGTGCCGGTGGGCATCGGCGCCGACGAGGATATTCGACGCCGTCCGCCACGCGTTGCTCGCCATCGGCGCCGCCCATCCCCGGGTCGAGCGGGTGATCGACTGCCCGATCCGGCCCCATGGCGAGTCCGGCGTGGTGCTGAGCCTCAGGGTCTGGTGCAGGGACAGCGAGACTGCCGATCAGGTGCGCCGCGAGCTGGCCGACCGCGCCCGCGACCAGCTCGCCGCCCGGGGCGTGCCGGCCGCAATCTTCATCCCGCCGCCGGAGCCTGCGCGTCCGGCCGCTTCAGGGAGCGGGTGAGATCCGGACGGAGTCTGGTCGAGCAGTCGCCCCAGTGAGCGGTGCCGCCGCGGAGTCGCCCAGCGCCGTCACCCACTCGGTCAGCCACTTTCCGGTGCGCGAGATGACCGATGAGCTGTCGTTCGCGAGGAAGTCGTATCCCCCGCGGTCGAGGGTCGAATCGGCGTAAACGGCGTTCGCCCGCGCCCGCGCGCGGGCGTCGAGCAGCGCCCTGAGGCTGCCACCGGTGCCGATCCACAAGAGGCCGTCCGAGGCCCGTATGGCATACCGCTTCGGTACGCCGAAGCTGTCCGGAGCCACGTACACCTCGCTCAGCAGCGGGACCAGCTTGGGATCGGTGAAGTAGGAGAGCAACGTCAGGTAGCGGACCCGGAACTCTTCCGAGTCGGCCGCGCGGAAGCGGGCCGCCACCGAGTCCCCGGCGCCGGCCCCGAGCCGGCCCAGCACCCAGGCGTCGCCGTGGTCGTATTTCCGGGATGGAATCCGGGCGAGGATATCGGCGAGTACCGCCGAGTCGCCCAGGGTGACGCGGCGGCGCTCGAGGATGATCGCCTGCAGGGAGGGCTCCAGATCCTCGGCGGTGATTCCCGGGTTCTCCGGAAACGGCGGCCCCTCCGCCTGCTCCAGTCTCCGCCTGAGCCGCGCCGCGCTGTCGGCATAGGCCCGGCTCCGCAACTCGGCGAGCCGGGTGAGCGCGAGCAGTCCGACATTCCAGTCTTCGGTGCCCCGGGCTGCCGCGCGCAGATGGCGCCAGAGCGGGCCGGGAGCTTTCACCCGCATGATCGCCCGCACGGAATCGGCCGCGGCGGTGCCCTCCCGCAATGCCTCGTGCAGCTCGGAGTAGGTGGCCCGGCCAGGCTGACCCACGCGGACCTGCACCTGCGCGAGCCCGCTGATCGGTTGGAGAGCGAGCGCGCCCAGCGCCAGGGCTACGAGGAAGACGACTCTCGTCACGAGCGATTTTCTCCGCGAGAAGGCGAGACCAGGAGCCAACCGAGCACGGCCGCCACCATGCCGGCGGCGGAGATCCTCAGGGCTCCCGGCCCGCCCAGCGCCTGATAGAGTGCACCGAACGCCAGGCCTGCCGGCAGTGCCACCACACCGGTGAGGGCATGATACGCGCCGAATCCCCGGCCGGTCCGGATCGGGGCCAGCCGCGCCACCAGTGCCCGCTCGGCCGATTCGGTGAGCCCGGCCACGAGTCCCAGCGCGAGGAACGCCAGCACGGCCGCCGCCGGACCGACCGCCACGCCCAGCACCGCCGCCACCCCCGCGAAGAGGAGTCCCCCCGCGGCGACCGCGCCGCGCGGCCCGAGCCGATCGGAGATCCAGCC
>JBBSHB010000089.1:0-11857 GCA_038253515.1 Gemmatimonadales bacterium
CAGCCTCTCCTCGATTCCATCGCCGCCATCCGGGACCGGAGGGACCTGGCCCGGGCGCTCGGGTCCACCCTCCGCGCCGACGTCGACGCCCTCAACAACACGAACTTCTACACCGAGAACCTGCTCGGCCTGTGGGTCGCCCAGGGCCTGGACGACCCCGCCCACTACTCCCCGTTCCTCCTCCAGGGCGGGCTCGGAATGCCCGATCGGAGCTACTACATCGATTCATCGTCCGCGATGACCTCGATCCGCGCCAAGTACCAGGAGCACGTCGCGGCGATGCTCGGCCTGGCCGGGATCCCCCGCGCCGACGCAAAGGCCGAGGCCATCGTGCGGTTCGAGACCCGCATTGCGAGCGCGCATTGGACCCGGGAAGCTTCGGGCGACGTCGCCAAGGGAAACAACCACTGGACCAGGGCTGAGTTCGGCGCCAAGGCGCCGGGCCTGGACTGGGAGACCTACTTCACCGCCGCCGGCCTCGACAAGGCCGCGCGGTTCGTCGTCTGGCAGCCGAGCGCCGTCACCGGCATCTCGGCGCTCGCGGCGGGCGAGCCGCTGGACACCTGGAAGGATTACCTGACCTTTCACGCCATTCAGTCCCGGGCCGCCGTCCTCCCCGGCACCTTCCGCCGGGAGACGTTCGCGTTCTTCGGCCCGGTGCTGAGCGGCGCCAAGAAGCAGCGCGAGCGCTGGAAGAGTGCGGTCGCCGCCACCAACGACGCGCTCGGCTTCGCGATCGGTCGGCTCTACGCCGCCCGCTACTTCGCGCCCGCGGAGAAGGCCAGGGCCCAGGCGATGGTCGCGAATCTCATTGCCGCGTTCAGGCAGCGCATCGATCGTCTCGACTGGATGGCGCCGGCCACCAAGAAGGAGGCCAAGGCCAAGCTCGCCGTGCTCAAGGTGGGCGTCGGCTATCCCGACGCGTGGCCCGACTACTCCGGGCTCGAGATCGTGGCCGGGGATGCGTACGGCAACGCGGAACGCGCCCGGCTGTTCCGGTACCGGCGGAGCCTCGAGCGGCTGACCCGGCCGGTGGACCGCGCCGAATGGGTCATGACACCACAGACGGTGAACGCGGTGAACCTGCCGGCGATGAATGCGCTCAACTTCCCCGCCGCCATCCTGCAGCCTCCTTACTTCGACCCGAAGCGGCCCCTGGTGATGGATTACGGCGCCATCGGCGCCATCATCGGCCACGAGGTGAGTCACAGCTTCGACAATCAGGGTGCGCTCTTCGATGCCACCGGCCGACTGCACAACTGGTGGACCCCGGGGGATTTCAAGCACTTCGAGGCGTCTTCCGCGCAGCTCGTGGCGCAGTACGACGGGTACCGGCCCTTTCCCGACCTCGCGGTGAACGGGAAGCAGACGCTGGGGGAGAACATCGCGGACCTGGCCGGGCTGGCGGCGGCCTACGACGCCTATCATCGGTCGCTCGGCGGCAAGCCGGTGCCGGCGGTGCGGGGGTTCACCCCTGCGGTGCAGGGGTTCACCGGCGACCAGCAGTTCTTCATCAGCTTCGCCCAGAGCTGGCGCGGGAAGGCACGGGAGCCCGCTGAGCGCAATGGGATACTGACCGATGGACACGCGCCGCCGAGGTACCGGGCCTCCACCGTGCGGAACCTCGACCCCTGGTACCGGGCCTTCGACGTGAGGCCGGGGCAGACGCTGTACCTGGCGCCGGCGTCCAGGGTACGGGTCTGGTGACTCGATAGCCGTCACGCCGAATGCTCGCAGAGTGGACCGAGCCGCCGCCGATGAGCGCCATGGCACCGATGCCCGCGGTCCTCTCCTCGGACGGCACTCTGTGGCTGGCCTATCGCATCGCCCGGGATCCGGACCACTGTGCCGTGCTGCGGTTTCACCAGGTCGTCCGCTATGCCTGGGGCGCTCCACCGGCGGCGCACGTGGTCGAGGTCGGGCCGGAGCTGCCGCGTGGCAGCTTCTACGAGGTTCCCGGAGCATCAGGACCCGATGCGGGAGCACGCGAGCGTCGCTGGCTCGTGACCTTCCCGGACGCCATGCTGGAGGTCCGAGCGGCCGACGCCGAAGTCGTCCTCCGTGCGACGGCCGCGCCGAGCCCGGCCCACGCGCTCACAGCGCTTCTCGCTTGACTGACTAGTTCTTGCCGGCGGCGACCCGGTTCACATGGGCCTCGGCGATCTCGGTCAGCTTGAGATCGGTCGCCTTCTCCTCCTCCAGCGTCGGCCCGAGCACATCGGCGCAGTCGGACCGGCCAAGCTGCCTTGCCCAGGCGATCAGCGTCCCGTATCGGGCGATCTCGTAGTGCTCGACCGCCTGCGCGGCCGCCAGCGCGGCGGCGTCCAGCACGTCGGCGTCGCTCGCGTCACCCATGATGTCCTCGGCCTCCTTGATGATCCCGTCGATGGCGGGGCAGGTGACCGCCTTGGGCGACTCACCGTGCATCTGGAAGACGCGTTCCAGCCGCTTGAGGTGGTTGCGGGTCTCGCCCAGATGGGTCTCGAACCCCTGCTTGAGCTGCGGGTCCGATACCTTGGTGATCATCTTGGGCAACGCCTTGGTGATCTGCTGCTCGGCGTAATAGATGTCCTGCAGATGGTGAACGAAGAGATCGTCCAGCGTCTTGATCGGCTTCGACAGCATTCCCATGGTGCATTCTCCTATTGTGAGGCGATCACCGAGCAAGTGCCCGGCGCGCTGTGTACGTGAACGGCTGCATTGTGGCCCTGCCCCGCCGGGAGAACCGTGACCAGGATCACCGTATTGCCGGCGGCCTGCCATGCTCCGAGGGCTGAGCTTGCGGCCACCCGGCCCGGCGGATTTACTGCATGCATGCCCGGTACATGCGCATCTCCTTCGAGGCGCGGACCACGAGGTGTCTCATGAGCGTGATTCGGCAGGCGGTCCTGGTCGGCGCCCTCGGCTCCGCCGCGCTCGGGCGGGTGACTGCTCAGGAGCGGCTGGGCAAGATCAGTTTCCCCAATTCCGGCAGCGCCAAGGTCCAACCCCAATTCATCCGGGGAGTGCTCCTGCTCCACAACTTTCAGTACGGCGAGGCCGCTGAAGCGTTCCGCCAGGCCCAGAAGACCGATCCCGGGTTCGCCCTGGCGTACTGGGGGGAGGCCCTCACCCACACTCACCAGGTCTGGAACCAGCAGAACCTCGAGGCCGGACGAGCCGCGCTGGCCCGTCTGGCGCCGACCACGGAAGCACGGCTCGCCAAGGCACCCACCCGGCGGGAGCGGCTGTATCTCGCCTCGGGCGAAGCGCTCTACGGCGAGGGCTCCAAACCACGGCGGGACACCCTCTACGCCGAGGCGCTCGAGCGATTGGTCCTGGCTCAACCGGACGACGACGAGGCCAAGGTGTTCCTCTCGGTCGCCCTCCTGGGCTTGAACCAGGGGGTGCGGGACGTGCCGACCTACATGCGGGCCGGCGCCATCGCCGAGGACGTCCTCCGGCGAAACCCGGAACACCCGGGCGCTGCCCATTTCGTCATCCACGCCTTCGACGATCCGGTCCACCCGCCGCTCGGCCTCTGGGCCGCGCGCCGATACGCGGAGATCGCGCCGGGCAGCTCGCACGCCCAGCACATGACGACGCACATCTTCCTGGCATTGGGGATGTGGGACGAGGTGGCGAAGCAGAACGAGGTCGCCTCCGGACCTCACCGGGCCCATTGGGGACCCGGGCATCTGACCCACTGGCTCACCTATGCCTACGTCCAGCAGGGGCGCTACGAGGAGGCCCGGCAGCTGCTTGCCTTGCTCCCGTCAAACACCGGGTCGCCGCCCTCCCGCTCGGATCGAGGCCAGCTGGCGAACTTCCGGGCCCGCTATGTCCTCGACAGCGAGCAGTGGGAAGGACCCGAGGCGATGGCCCTCGCGGCGGATACGGGGATTTCCGGCGAAGATGGCTACGAGTACGCCACCTATGCCGCGGGATACGCGGCAGCGCGGCGGGGCGACGGCAGGATGGCAGAGCAGATGCTCGCGAGGCTCACCCGCGCCAACGGGGACGCCCCGACCACCGTCAAGCCGGGCGAAACCGGCAGCAAGGTGGTGCCCGTGATTCTCGAGCTGTCGCTCCGGGCCGAGCTCGCGCGCCGGAGCGGCGCCGGGGACTCGGCGATCGCGCTCCTCCACCGGGCCACCGCGCTGGAGGACGGGATGCCGGCCGAATTCGGGCCGCCGGCCGGGGTGAAACCAAGCCACGAGCTGTTGGCGGGCATGCTCCTCGAGGGCCGGCGTGCAGCCGAGGCTGTCACCGAGTTCCAGCGAGCGCTCGAGCTGGGGCCGGGACGCTCCGGGGCGCTGCTCGGGCTCGCGCGGGCCGCCCGAGCGGCGGGACAGGACGCGATCTCCTCCCGGGCCTATGCCAGTCTCGCGGCGAACTGGCACGATGCCGACCGCGAGCTCGCGGCGCTGGCGGAAGTGCGGGCATCGGCTCGCCTCACCGGTGCGTTGGAGTACCGCAACAGAGCCGCGGGCGACTTCACTAACCATCCGGGCAACAACAACTTACGTTGAGCCATCGAGTCAGCTGGCTGGCTTGGATCCTGCACCTGGCGTCGGACCCTCCATCGTCGTGAGCTGAATGCGTACTTCCTGGCACCGCGCGGTCCACCTCCTCCTAGCCGCCTCCCTCGCAGCCGCGTCAGCCACGTGCGGCGGCGACAACCTGACGAAGCCCAGCTCCGAACACACCCCGGGCACCGTTTCGCTCGCCGTGGGGCCGGCGGCCACCATCCAGCCGACCATCCAGCCGCCCGCGAGCGCACTGGACCGGGAGGTGTGGGACCCCAGCAGGCAGCCGACGGTGGTGGTGAAGGACGCGAGCGCCAATCCGGTCCCAGGCGTGGTAGTCACCGCCGCCATCGCCAGCGGGTCGGGGACACTGCAGGGGAAGGCGACCGCGATCACCCTGTCCACCGGCGTCGCCAAGTTCGGCGACCTGGGGATCGCGGGAACCGGCCCGCACACCCTCCGCTATACCACGGGTGGCGTCAGCGCCATCTCCTCCACCGTCACGCTGAGCGCCCTAGCGGCCCAGGCGACGACGGGCAAGTGGGACGCGCCGGTCTCCTGGAGCATCGTTCCGCTGCACATGACTCTGCTGCCGACGGCCAAGATCCTCGCCTGGGGCAAGTTCGAGGCAGGCACGACGATGATGGCCAACCCCCGTCTCTGGAACCCCGCGTCGGGTCCACCGACGACGGCCGTCCAGGTGCCGGCGGACACCATGTTGTTCTGCTCGGGTCACACGCTGATGGCGGACGGACGCCTCATGGTGTCCGGCGGGCACAAGAACGACCAGCGCGGGCTCGACGTGACCAACATCTTCGACCCGGTCGCGCAGAGCTGGATCCCCGGCCTGCCGAAGATGGCGGAGGGTCGCTGGTACCCGACCGTGACCACGCTCGCCGACGGACGCGTGGTCACCGTGGCCGGCCGCGACGCGGCGTCCGCCGAGGTGCTCATTCCCGAGATCTGGGAGAGCAACAAGTGGGTGCGGCTCACCGGCGCGAGCCTCAAACTGCCCTACTACCCGCGCCAGTTCCTTGCGCCGAACGGGAAGCTGTTCTACGCGGGCGAGCGGGTGAAGGCGCGCTGGCTCGACGTGGATGCGGTCGGCACCAGCGGACGCGGCAAATGGACCTCGAGCACGGGGTTGACGCACCTCTGGCCGTTCAACCGCGATTACGGCTCGGCCGTGATGTACGAGACCGGCAAGGTGCTGTACGTCGGCGGCGGCGGCGACCTGAACTGGAGCACCAACGACGCCAAGTCCGGCTCGCCCACGGCGACCGCCGAGACGATCGACCTCAACGTGACCGGCCCCCATTGGAGCGGCACCGATCCGATGCACTCTGCCCGCCGGCACCTCAACGCGACGATCCTGCCGGACGGTCAGGTGCTGGTCACCGGCGGCACCAGCGCGGGCGGCTTCAACACGTTGTCGGGGTCGGTGCATGCGGCCGAGCTGTGGAGCCCACAGAGCGGACATTGGACGCAGCTCGCCAGCAACACCATCGATCGGGCATATCACTCGGTCTCGCTGCTGCTGCCGGACGCTACGGTGCTGCACGGCGCGAGCGGCGACGCCAACAATCCCCAGACCATGCAGGCGTATCCGGCACAGCGTAACCACGAGATCTTCCGGCCGCCGTACCTGTTCAAGGGCGCGCGCCCCACCATCACCAGCCTGTCCAAGACGACCGTCGGGTACGGCGAGACGTTCACCGTGACCACGGGCTACGCCGCACAGATCACCCAGGTCCGGTGGATCCGGCTCGGCTCGGTCACGCACGCCTTCGACGCCAGCCAGCGGGCCAACACGCTCACCTTTTCGCGGGGCTCGGGGATCGTGCGCGTGACGACTCCCTCGACCGCCATGCGCGCCTCGCCGGGATACTACCTGCTATTCCTGCTGAATCGGAACGGGGTTCCGTCGGTCGGGAAGATCGTCAAGGTGCAGTAGACGGACCTGAACCACGTGAAGACTTCACTCCAACGGCCGTCGTCGGTCTCCCGGCATCTCGCTGCGCACTTGGCCGACCGGAGCGCGCGTGGCGATTCGGCCGCATACGTCGAGGGCCGGCTCCTGGCAGATCCCGGACCTCAGGGGCTGCGCTCGACCGTGCTCAAGGCCGGCCATCACGGGAGCAAGACCTCGAGCACCATTCCGTCATCGCGGCGGTAGATCCCGAGTTCGTGATCGTCTCATCGGGACGGCGCTCCTTCGGCGGCACCTACCTGCCGGACCGGGAGACCCTCGAGCACATCTGCGCGCACAAGCCATCCACGCCGATCTATCGGACCGATCAGGACGACGAGGCGGAGCATCGCCATGGGACCGACGATGCCGGCGGCGATGACATCGTGATCCGGACCAACGGGAAGACGACGCTGGCGGAGGCTCGCTCGAGTGGGACACCGTTCACGGCGACGGGGTGTACGCCGCAGGCACCACCAAGGCGGAGATTGCCGAGGTCGGAGCTCTCACGCCATAGAGCAGGGAGCGATCGCGCCCGGAAGAGGTTCCATTGCAAGGGCGGGCACGCCGGACCTCCCGCCCGGCAGCGCCCGCATGAACCGCGCGTGCAGGGAGGCCTCCATGGCACTCACCGATGACCAGCGTCACCATCTCGAAAGCCGGCTCCGCGAGGAGCGCGAGCGCGCCCTGGCGATCGTCCGCCGCTATGACGAGCAGCGCAGCACGACCTCGTCGCAGGCCGATGGCGATCTCTCGAACTACCCGTTCCACCTCGCCGACCAGGGGTCGGACAGCTACGACCAGGAGTTGACGGCCCAGCTCGCGGAGCGCGCCAGCCGGGATCTGGAGGAGATCGATGCGGCCTTGCGGCGGCTCTATGAGAGCCCCGAACGGTTCGGCCTGAGCGAGACCACGGGCGAGCCGATCCCGTTCGAGCGGCTGGATCTCATTCCGTGGGCGCGCACCGGCGCTGACCGGGGAACGGCGCCGTGACTTCCGGGAGCTGCTGGCAAAGGGGCTGGGCGCGCATTCAGGAGGACTGGTGCAGCGCGCGCCGGGCAAACAGCGCGATGGGGACGCCGATCAGGAGAACGTGTACCGCGATGCTGAGCGTGATCCACAGCGGATCCTTCGACCCGGGCCCCGCGGCCGACAGCGGCAGGACGACGTAGTTCATGATGCCGTAGAGGAGGAACCCGTAGGCGCCGCCGCACAGCAGAGACCGTCGCCAGAGCAGGGGCCAGCCGCGCGCGACCAGGTAATACGTGACGGACATCGACAGCGCGATGAAATAGTGCAGCGTGAGTCCCAGCGCCGCGGTTCCGCCACCACCTTCGAAGCTCGCCTTCCCCAGCAGGCCGGCGGCGACCGACTGCAGTATCCGCTGCACCGGTACCTGGCGCTTGATGGCCCAGAACACGCAGGCGTACACGATATCCAGCGTCCCGGCCACCAGTCCGCCGGCCACCACGAACGGCCAAGGGTGAGCTCGGCGGACGGGGAACGACGATGGGGTCATCGCCTGGGCGCTCCTCGTAAGGGGTCCGCTGAACCAGCGTGCCCCGACCGAAGCCCGGAGCGCGCTCGTGGACTCCTCGGGCTGACAGAGTCGCTGATCTCAAGACGCGCACCGGCGGATGAGCCACACGCGAGAAGGCCATATGCTCGCGCGTCCTACTGCGGCGGAATCGACCAGCGAAGCGCCTCGCCCCGGGGCACCGAGAATAGCTCGCTCAGCGCTGCTTCGCCCTGGCCACGGACGGGGCGGGCCTCGAAGCGGATGAGTCCGGCGCCCGCGAGAAGCCCGGGAGCGAGCCCGAAGGTCGTCGTCTCGCCGGCCGGTGCGAGCCCCAAGCGGGCCGGTGGCGCTCCCTGCCTGCGGACATAGAGATCCATGTCAACCGAGGAGTTATTTTCTACCAGCACTCGAGACTGCGGGGCGGGAGCGGAATCGCCGTTACCCTGGTGGGTCGCACAGGCGGGACCGCTCAGACAGAGGAACGCCGAGACCACGATACGCCGAAGAGTTCGCATCAGGCACCTCACGGTCGGGACGTTCTGAACGATAGCCAGGGACGCCGCCTGATTCATCATCTCGGGGCTGCCAGGAGAGGTCAGCAGATGTCCAACAGAAGCGCGAAGGACCCGGACACGAGCGAAGTGGAGTGCATCACGCCGATTCTCCGGGTCAGCCGCCTGCCGATAAGCCTTCGATACTACGTGGAGGTACTGGGCTTCGGGGTGGATTGGGGTCACGAGGATGATTCCGAGATGGCGTCGGTCTCCCGCGACGGCCACTCGATCATGCTGTGTCAGGGTGAGCAAGGGCAACCGGGAACCTGGATCTGGATCGGGGTCGAAGACATCGATCCGCTGTTCGAGCAGTTCACCCCGGGCGGGTGCGAAGATCCGACAGACGCCGATCAACCGCCCGTGGGCGTACGAGATGCAGATCGAGGACCCGGATGGGCACGTGCTTCGCTTCGGATCGGAGCCGACGCAGGACCCGCCGTTCGCAGCGACGTGACGTAGCGATGGTCACCTACGAGACGACGACCCTGGTGCCCTCGCACCTGGTCGAAGCGTTCGAGCGCTATATGCGGGAGCACCACGTTCCGGAGGGTGTGTCGACGTCGCGGGAGGTGTGGGTCGCGATTCAGAGGTGGGATGCCGCACCCGGCGCTGCTGGTTAGCCGGCCGAGGAGATGCGGATTTCTCGGAGCCCGATGCGCGCACGCCCACCGTTCGCAGTCTGCGTCGCTCTGATGCTGTCGTCCCGACCCGGCGCCGCCCAGGCGCCGGCCACCGTCGATACCGCGGCGCTCCAGCGCCTGCTCGTCGCCGAGGACGCGCGAGGCACGGGCCGCGACGGCCTGGACCCGCTCCTGACCGCGCTTTCGAGTGGCGACACCCTGCTCCGCCGGCTCGCCGTTCGCGGGCTCGGACGAGTCCAGCGCCCCGAGCTCGGGCGACTCCTGATCCCATCCCTCACCGACAGCGTGCCTGCCGTCCGCGCCGAGGCGGCGAACGCCGTCGCTCAATCGATGCGCCGCGTCCGCCAGGGCACAGCGTCATCCGACAGCATCCGGCTCGCTACCCACGACGCCGCGGCCGCGCTCACCCACGCGCTCTCGTCCGAGGCCGATCCCCGGGTCGCCGACGCCCTCGGGCAGTCCCTGGGCCGTCTGCCGCTGCCCGACAGCACCGCCGCGCGCGCCGCGGAGGAAGCGATCCGGGCGCGGCTCGAGAACCAGGCGACCGTCGGTCTGGTACACGGGCTGTACACCCTGGCGCGGGTGAGACGGACGACGGGCAATCTCACCTCGGCCAGCGTGGTGCTTCTCCGGCGCGCGGCCATCGGTGCGCCGGACACCGCCGTGCGCCGCCTCGCGCTGCTCACACTGGCCGCGACCGGTGGCCTGGACAGCACCACTGCGGCGCACGCCGCCGGCGACCGTGACGACGAGGCCCGCCGGATGACGTTGCGGGGCGCCCGCTCGCTCTCTACGGCATTCCGAAGGGCCCTGGTCCACCGCGCGCAGGCGGATCCGAGCACGATCGTTCGCCTGGAGGCCGTCGCGGCCGCGCGCCTGGGTGACGACCCTCCCGACTGCGCGCCGATCCTGGCCGCCACGCGCGACCGCGAGCCGTATGTCGCTCTCACCGCCGTCGACTCGCTCGGCAGTGGATGCGCCGACCGGGGCGTGGCGGTGGCCACGCTGCGCCGGCTCGCCATCGGCACCCCGACGCGCGGACCCTCCGACCACCGCTGGCAGGTGGGGGCGCACGCCCTGCTGGCGCTGGCGCGCTTCGATACCGCCGCCGCGGCCGCGATGCTGCCGCTGATGGCCCGGGCGGAGCGATGGGAAGTCCGGCAGTATGCCGCGCGCGCCGCGGCGATCGTCGCTGCGCGGACGGTGCTCCTCCGACTCGCGGCCGACCGGGATCGCAACGTGCAGGAGGCCGCCATCGCCGGGCTCGCCACCACGGCGGCGCACGAGGCGGACAGCGTCTATCTCCGGGCGCTCGGCTCGAGCGGTCATCAGGTGGCGCTGGCGGCGGCCCAGGCGCTGAAGGGCTCTTCGCATCCCGCCGCCCTTCCCTCGCTGCTGGACGCCTTCGATGGCTTGAGCGCTCGCCGCAGTGAGAACGCGCGAGATCCGCGCATGGCGATGCTCGAGCGCATCGGCGAGCTCGGCTCGCCGGCCGCCGCGCCCCGGCTCCAGCCGTATCTCGCCGACTACGACACGACCGTGGCGGCGACCGTCGCGACGCTGCTCACCCGATGGACCGGCGCGCCGGTGGAGGCCCGGCCCATCCCGTTGCCGATCCGCCCCGAGCCGCTGGCCGAGATTTTGCTTCGGCGGGTCATCCGGCTCCGGGTGACGATGCTGCCGTCGAGCGGCGGCGGCAGCTTCACGCTGCGGCTCTTCACCGAGGAGGCGCCGGCCACGGTGGCGCGGGTGCTTCGGCTGGTGGGTGAGGGGTTCTACGACGGGAAGGTCTTCCAGCGGGTCGAGCCGAACTTCGTGATCCAGGGCGGCGGGCCCGACGCCAACGAGTACGTCGGCGACGCGGCGTTCATGCGGGACGAGCTCGCCCTGCGGACCCACGCCCGGGGCACCGTCGGGATCTCCGCGCGCGGGCGTGACACCGGCGACGGCCAGTGGTTCATCAACCTGGTGGACAACCCGCTGCTCGATCAGGAATACACCGTCTTCGCCTGGATCGACGGCGGTCAGACGGTGGCCGAGCGGATCCTCGAGGGCGACCGGATCGCGCGGGTGGAGGTGATCGAGAACCGCTGACTGGCTCGTCGCTCCGTTACTGCTTCACCCAGGTCGGCCGGAGATCGCGGGTGACGTTCGCCACCAGGGTCCGGACCGCTTCCCCATACGCCTCGTCCTGGTCCCGCACCGCGATGGACGGAACCCGGCCGGACACGGCGACTCGGCTGACCGTCTCGTCCATGGTGGCACTGGAGCGCCACAGCGTGCCGCCGGTGGTGGTGGACAGCAGCCGGACGGTGAGCTCGCCGGTGACCGCCGAGCGGACGGCCACGCCCGACCCGTCCAAGTGCCCCCTCGACTTCGTCCCCGAGAACGTGAGAGATCCCACGAACACCGCGGGAATGTCTCTCTCCCGGCCCAGCTTCTGGGCGAGCGGGGCGGCGTTGGTGGCCCTCGCCAGCGCCCTGAGCGACGGATCGGCATTGCCGAGCTCGAGGAGCTCGATGCCGGACTGACTCGCCAGCAGGGCTTCGGCGAACCGCTGGGTCGCGAGCGTGCTCATCGCGGCGCTGGACTGCTCGTCGGAGAAGGTGATGACCGCGATGCGGCCGTACGGCGTGAGGTTGAGACGCGCAGGAACCTGCGCGTAA
>JBBSHB010000090.1:0-11697 GCA_038253515.1 Gemmatimonadales bacterium
AGCCTCCACGATCTGCAGCTCGTCGAGGATGAAGTCCTTCCGGATGACCGGCACGCCCGCCCGGGCGACGGCGGTGCGGAGGTCATCCACCGAGCCGCCGAAGAACGGGCCATCGGTCAGCACCGAGATCGCGGCCGCGCCGTGCCGGGCGTAGCGGAAGGCGCGCTCGCCCGGGTCGAGATCATCCCGGATCGTGCCCCACGACGGCGAGCGGCGCTTCACTTCGGCGATCACGGCGACGGTCTCAAGTCGGAGCGCGCCCGCGAAGGAAGCAGGCGGAGCGCTCTCTCGCGCCTCCCGCTCCAACGCGGTGCGGCGCCGCCTGAGCCCCGGGAGCTGGTCCCTCGTCGAGGTGAGGATCTGGTCCAGAGTGACGGGCATCTTGTCCTTCGGCCGGTCTTCGGGTACTGTTATTCGGGCTCTATTCGGTCGAACGCCGCTGAGGAGGAAACCCGATGCCCCTGACCAAGCGCCAGAGCGAAATTCTCACCTACCTGCAGGGCCACATTCAGGAGCACGGCTACGCGCCCAGCTTCGAAGAGATCGCCGAGCGGTTCGGATTCCAGTCCCTCGCCACGGTGCACGAGCATCTGACCAACCTCGAGCGCAAGGGCTACATCCGCCGGTCGTACAACGAGAGCCGCTCGATCGAAGTATTGCCGCCACGCGGGACGTCGGCCGCCAGTGAGATCCCCCTCCTCGGCAAGGTCGCGGCCGGTACTCCGATCGAATCGCTCATGCACCAGGAGACTATCGCCGTTCCCGATCAGATGCTGCCGCGTCGCGGACCGAACTACGCGCTTCGGGTCCAGGGAACCTCGATGATCGACGACCACATCCTGGATGGGGACGTCGTCGTGGTGCATGGCAAGCAGAGCGCGGAGAACGGCGAGTTGGTCATCGCGCTGGTCAACGGTAGCGAAGCCACCGTGAAGAAGTTCTACCGGGAACCGGGTGGCTGGATCCGGCTTCAGCCGGCCAACGCCAGCATGCAGCCGATGCGCTTCCAGGAGCGCGACGTCCTGATTCAGGGAGTCGTGGTCGGGGTCATCCGCAAGTATTGAGCGTTCCGCTTCCGCCGCGGGGCGCTGTGGCTCTCAGCCGGTGCAGCGCCTCCATCCCCGCCCCGTCCTGCAGTGCCTGGGTCGCCCGCTCGGCGGCTTCCTCGAGGGACCAGCCGCGACCGGAGACATAGAGCGCGCAGGCGGCGTTGAGCAGAACCGCGCAGCGCTCCACCGGCTCGCCTCCGCCCTGGAGCAGCCGCTCGATCCGGGCCGCGTTCTCCGCGGGCTCGCCGCCCGCCAACCCAGCCAGATCGTCGCAGGAGAGACCGAGGGCCGCGGGATCGATCTGCCACTGGTCGACCCTTCCCTCCCGCACTTCCCACACCTCGGTTCGTCCCCACGGGCTCACTTCGTCCATTCCTACCACCGCGTGGAGCACCACGGCGTGGATCGCATCCAAGCGAGCCAGCGCCGCCGCCACCAGGGGCGCTCGCTCGCCGTCGGAGACACCGATCACCTGGCGTCGCACTCCCGCCGGGTTCGCCAGCGGACCCAGGAGGTTCATGATCGTGCCGGTGCCGAGCTCCCGGCGCACCGGCCCGACGTGGCGCATCGCCGGGTGGTAGGTCGGGGCGAACAGGAAGACGATCCCCGTGCGCTCCAGCACCGCGGCTGCGGCCTCCGCCGGCAGATCGATCCGTACACCGAGTGCCTCGAGCACATCGGCGGAGCCCGAGCGGGAGGTGTAGCTGCGGTTTCCATGCTTTGCCACCGGAACGCCGGCACCGGCGGCGACCAGCGCCGCGGCCGTCGAGAGGTTCAGGGTTGCCACTCGACCCCCACCGGTGCCGCAGGTGTCCACCAGCAGCTCCGGGTCGCCGACCTCCAGCCGCACCATCGCGCAGCGGAGCGCGGTGGCGGCGCCCGCGATCTCGTCCGCCGTCTCGCCTTTGGCGCGGAGGCCCATTAGCAGCGCGGCGGTCTGCACCGGCGTCGCCTCGCCCCGCATGAGCACGCCGAACGCAGCGGCTGCGGCGGCGTCCGAGAGCGAGGCGCCGAGGGCCAACTGGTGAAGGGCGAAGCGCAGCGGAGCGTCCTGGGTCACGGGCGTTCGCCATGGGAGCGAAAGAGGCGCTGGAGAGTGCAAAAAAGTGTATCAGAGGAAGGGGGCTTTTGTCAATCGTGACAAGCATTTGCGTAGCTTGCTCGGGGGGTCTCGCGGCGCTAGATTCCGGGCCGATGAGCCGGAGCTTTCTTGCCACGCTGCACTACGACGGAACCGGGTTTGTCGGGTGGCAGCGCCAGCCCGCCGGCCGATCGGTCCAGGCCGAGTTCGAGCGCGTGCTGGAGCGACTCTGCAGCCGGCGCCTGGTGGCACACGCGGCCGGGCGCACCGATGCCGGGGTGCATGCCTCCGGCCTCGCCGTCAGCTTCTCGGCGCCGGCGAGGTGGTCGGTCGCTTCCCTCCGCCGAGCCCTGAACGCGCTCCTCCCCCGCGACTGCTGGGTGGCGTCCCTCCATCTGATGCAACCGGGTTTTCACGCCCGGAAGAGCGCGATCTCGCGGTGCTACCGCTACGACATCGGCCTGGACGAGGCATCCGCGTCCCCCTTTCGCCGGCCGTTCGAATGGGCTCTCGCTCGGCCGCTCGATTCGGGTGCGCTCCGCGCCGCGGCTCGAATCGTCGTGGGTGAGCATGACTTCCGCGCCTTCGCCGCGAAGGGCGCTCCCAAGCCGCACTACCGCTGTCGGCTCGGCGTCGCGGAGTGGTGCGAGCGTCCCGAGGGCCGGGGGCTCAGCTTTCAGGTCGAGGCCGACCGTTTCCTCCATCACATGGTGCGAATGCTGGTGGGGACCATGGTGGACGTGGGACTCGGTCGCCGCCCGCTCGGGGACATGGCCGGTCTGCTCGCGCGAGGGGACAACCAGGAGACCAGCCCTCCCGCGCCCCCGCAGGGCCTCTATTTCGTCGCGGCGACCTATCCTCCCGAGCTGTTCGCCGACTTCAGCGCGGAGCCCCAGGCCGTGGCCCATGAGTCGTAGCGGCGCGCTCATCCTGGCCCTCTGGCTGGTGGGATGCCGTGAGCGTCCCGCGGCCGCGCCACCGGCCGCGGCCGCCCGTTCGGCTCCGCTCAACAGGACCACATCCGCGGCCCAGGCGCGCGCTCTTCCGGCGGACACCCAGGCTTCGGTGACGAGCTCCCGGAGGACCGCTCTGGTGGCGGCGGTCGAGCGGGCCGCGGGCGCCGTGGTCTCGATCAACGTCACCTCCCGCCAGCAGGCGCCGCCCAGCTCGCCCTGGGATTTCTTCTTCGTTCCTCAGGGTGCCCGGGTGGTGCAAGGTTACGGCACCGGATTCGTGATCCGCCCCAACGGCATCATCATCACCAACCAGCACGTGGTCGCGAACGCGCAGCAGGTGGTCGTGACGCTGACCGACGGCAGCGACGTCCGCGCCAAGGTGCTGGGCGAGGACCCGCTCACCGACATCGCCGTGCTCCGGGTCGAGCGCCAGGGACTCGCGGTGGTCACGCCCGGGCGGAGCACCGATCTCATGATCGGCGAATGGGTGGTGGCGCTCGGCAATCCCTACGCCTACCTGCTGGGGAACGCGGAGCCGACGGTCACCGTCGGCGTGGTGAGCGCCACCGGTCGCAACATCCTGCCGAGCAGCGAGCAGAACGGGCTCTACCTCGACATGATTCAGACCGACGCCGCCATCAATCCGGGCAACTCCGGGGGACCGCTCACCAACGCGCTGGGAGAGGTGGTGGGAATCAACTCCTCGATCTTCAGCAACAGCGGCGGCTCGGTGGGCCTCGGGTTCGCCATCCCGATCGAGCGCGCGCTCCGCGTGGCCGACGAGATCATTCGGAACGGCGCGGTCCGCCGCGCCTGGGTCGGACTGGACGTCGAAGGGGCCGCGGCCATGCGCAACTGGAAGAGCCAGGGAGGCGTGGTGGTGGCCGGGGTGACGCCGGACGGACCCGCTGCTCGCGCCGGCCTCCGGACCGGCGATGTCCTGGTGCAGGCCAATGGGCGGCGGCTCCGCAACTACCTCGATTGGGAGGCGGTCAAGCTCGATCTTCACGTGGGCGACGCAGTCGACCTCTCGGTCCGCACCGGCAGCAGCTCGAGTCCGCGACGGATCCTCACCGGCGACCTGCCGACCGTCACCGCCGAGAAGGTCACCGTGCTGCAGGATCTCCAGCTCATCACCGTCACGCCGTCGGTGCAGGCCGAGCGGCAACTCCGCACCGAGCGCGGCGCGCTCATCTTTCGGATCTCGCCTGAGGTGAGCCGGGCCACCGGACTCCAGCCGGGCGACGTGATCGTGGCGATCAACCGCACCGCGGTGCGCAACGGGTCGCAGGTCGGAGAGCTGCTCAACGCCCGCTCCGGCGAGCCGATCCGGGTCTACTTCGAGCGGGGACGGGAGATCACCTTCACCGACCTGGCCTTCCGATGACCGACGATCGTTGGCGGTCTCCCCTCGGCACCCGCTACGCCTCCCCGGCAATGCAGACGCTCTGGGGCGAGCCCCATCGCGTCGGCCTCTGGCGCCGGCTCTGGCTCGCGCTCGCCGAAGCGGAGCGGGAGCTGGGCCTCGACGTGCCGGAGGAGGCGCTCGCCCAGATGCGGGCGCAGCTGGACTCCGCCGACCTGGCCGCGGCGGCGCGGTACGAGCGTCGCTTCCGCCACGACGTGATGGCGCACATTCATGCCTTCGGCGAGCAGGCTCCGCTGGCGCGCGCCTTCCTCCATCTCGGTGCGACCAGCGCGTTCGTGACCGACAACGCCGACCTGATCGTCATGCGGGAAGGACTGCGCCTGCTGCTCGGCCGGCTCCTCGCGGTGCTGTCGGCGCTCGAGGGATTCGCCCGGCGCACGGCGGCCGTGCCCTGCCTGGCCTACACCCACTTTCAACCGGCGCAGCTCACCACGGTCGGCAAGCGCACCACGCTCTGGATGCAGGACTTCGCGCTGGACGTGGAGGAGGTGACGCAGCGGCTGGAGACGATGCGGTTCCGCGGCTGCCAGGGTACCACGGGCACCCAGGCATCCTTCCTCGAGCTCTTCCAGGGCGACCACGAGAAGGTGCGCGAGCTGGAGCGGCGGGTCACCCGGAAGCTGGGCTTCCGCGATCAGTTCGCCGTCACCGGACAGACCTACTCCCGGAAGGCCGACAGCATGGTGCTCGACGCGCTGAGCGGGATCGCGCAGTCGGCCGGCAAGATGGCGGGCGACCTGCGCCTCCTGCAGCACGAGGGCGAGCTGCTGGAGCCGTTCGAGTCGGAGCAGGTCGGCTCCAGCGCGATGGCGTACAAGCGCAATCCGATGCGGGCGGAGCGGATCAGCGGGCTGGCCCGGTTCGTCATCTCGCTCCAGGCCAACGCCGCCCACACGGCGGCGAGTCAGTGGCTGGAACGGAGCCTCGACGACAGCGCCAACCGCCGCCTCACCCTGCCCGAGGCGTTTCTGGCCGCCGACGCCATCCTGATCCTCGCCACCAACATCGCGGCCGGGCTCGAGCTCCGGGAGGACGTGATTCGTTGCCACGTGGCCGAGCAGATGCCGTTCATGGCCACCGAGCGCTGGCTCATGCTCGGTGTCGCGGGCGGTGGCGACCGGCAGTCGCTCCACGAGGTCATCCGCCAGCACAGCCTCGTCGTCGCCGAGGCGGTCAGTCGGGGCGCTCCGAACGATCTGCTCGACCGCCTCGCGGCCGATCCGGCCTTTCGCTCCGTGCCGGCGGCGGCGCTCCGCGCCGAGCTCGATCCCGCCAACTACACCGGCAGGGCGGCCCAGCAGGTGGGCGAATTCCTGGACGAGTATCTGGATCCCCTGCTCCGTCGCGCGCGCCCCCTCGCGGTGGAAGCCGAAACGGAGGAGGTGCGGGTATGACGGTCCTCGCGGAAAGCCGGCTGCCGCTCCCGCTCCTCCGCCGGGGCAAGGTCCGCGAGGTGTACGAGGTGGACGCCGAGCACCTCCTCATGGTGGCGAGCGACCGGGTGAGCGCGTTCGACGTGGTGATGCGTGAGCCCATCCCGCGAAAGGGCGCGGTGCTCACCCAGATCAGCGCCTTCTGGTTCGAGCGACTGGCCGGGGTGATGCCCTCACACTTTTTCACCGCCAGTACCGAGCGGATCCTCGACCGGATCCCCGCGCTGGCCGGGCACGCCGCCGAGCTGGCCGGCCGCTCGATGCTGGTGCGACGTACCGCCCCGGTGGCGTTCGAGTGTGTGGTGCGGGGCTACCTTTCCGGCTCCGCTTGGTCGGAATACCGGAAATCGGGAACGCTGGCCGGCGAGACGCTGGCCCCCGGCCTGATCGAGAGCGCCCGGTTGGAGCCGCCGCTCTTCTCTCCGGCCACCAAGGCGGAGACGGGGCACGACGAGAACGTGACTTTCGGGACCATGGCCAGGAGCCTGGGTCCCGATCTCGCCGCTCGGCTCCGCGACGCGAGCTTCGCGGTCTATCGCGCCGGGCGCGACCACGCCGCGGAGCGCGGGATCATCATTGCGGATACCAAGTTCGAGTTCGGCACCGACTCCGGCGGCACGCTCCGGCTGATCGACGAGGTGCTGACCCCGGACTCCTCCCGCTTCTGGCCGGCGGATCGCTACGAGCCTGGTCGGGGCCAACCGAGCTTCGACAAGCAACCGCTGCGCGACTACCTGGCCGGCCTGCGGACCGAAGGGCGCTGGAACGGCGAGGCTCCCCCGCCGCCGCTCCCGCCCGAGGTGGTTCAGGCCACCAGCCGCCGCTACCTCGAGGCGTTTCGCCTGCTCACCGGGCGGGACCTCGAGGACGCGGGATGATCCGCACGGCGCCCGAGGGTCGGTGGTTCATCGTCGCGGCCTGGGTGATCGCGCTCGCCCTCCTGTTCGCGGCGGCGCGCGCCGGCTCCGTGTTCTGCTGGATCGGTGCCCTGGTCTGGCTGCTCCTGGCGGTGTGGGTCGTCGCCTTCTTCCGCGACCCCGAGCGCCCGTGGACCCGGGGCGAGCGCCTCATCGTGGCGCCGGCGGACGGCAAGGTGGTGAGCGTCGTGGAGGTCGAGGAGCCGGCGTTCATCCGGGGCCGTGCCGCGCGGATCTCGATCTTCATGAACGTGTTCGACTGCCACGTGAACCGCTATCCGGTCGACGGGACCGTCGTCTACCGGCACTACAACCCGGGCAGCTTCGGACACGCGGCGGCGGAGAAGTCGAGTCTCTCGAACGAGCAGGCGTCGATCGGATTGGAGACGCCGCGGGGCAAGGTGCTGGTGCGGCAGATCGCGGGACTGGTGGCGCGCCGGATCGTCACCGATCACCCGGTCGGGACGCGTGTCCCGCAGGCCGAGCGGATGGGAATGATTCGCTTCGGCTCCCGGGTAGACCTTTTCCTCCCGCAGGGAACCCGGGTGCTGGTGCACGTCGGGGAGACCACGCGGGTGGGGGTGACGGTGGTGGCCGAATGGAGCTGATTCCGCGACGCGAGCGCTTGAGGCGCCCCACCATGCGGCAGGTGGTGGTAGTCATGCCGAGCGCCTTCACACTGGGCAACCTGTTCTTCGGGTTCTGGTCCATCGTGTCCGCCTTCAACGGCAACTTCCGCTGGGCGGGCTGGTTCATCGTCTTCGCCGGAATCCTCGACATGCTGGATGGCCGGGTGGCCCGGCTCTCCAACACCGGCTCCCGTTTCGGGGCCGAGCTGGACTCGCTGGTCGACGTGATCTCGTTCGGCGTGGCGCCCGCGCTGCTGATCTATTTCCTCGATTTCGCGAGCGCCGGCCGGTTCTCCTGGATTCTCTCGTACATCTACGTGACCTCGGTGGCGCTCCGGCTGGCGCGCTACAACGTGGTCTCCGCCGGGAAACCATCGACCGGCTGGTTCACCGGGATGCCGTCCCCGGCGGCGGGCATGACCCTCGCCGTCTATTATCCGTTCAGCCAGACCGAGTGGTACCGGGCGTCCATCGCGTACCTCGACCTGCAGCATCAGGGTCTGGTGGTGCTGGTGCTCCTGCTGGCCCTCCTCATGGTCAGCAACGTGAAGTACCCCAAGTTCCCGGCCATCGGGGTCCGGAGCCCCAAGGGAATCTTCGGGCTGGTGGTGCACCTGGTGATCCTGATCGGCGGCCTGGTCCGACCCGAGTATTTTCTCTTTCCGTTGGGGCTCTTCTATATGGTGTTCGGCATCTCCCGCGCCACGGTGCTCGGCCTGATGGAGCGCCCCGAGCCCGGCCTCGACGTGGAAGACGCGACCGAGCCCCAGGAGCGGACCGAGCAGAAGGCCGCGGGATCGCCCCGTGAGCGGCGGGGCTGGACCGACCGCCGCAAACCTCCCGAGGACCGATGAGCTTTCGCGTGCACGTGCGGGTGATGCCCCGAACGGGACTGCTCGACCCGCAGGGTCAGGCTGTGGAGCACGCGCTCGCGGCGCTGGGCTTTCCGGAAGCCGAAGGCGTCCGGGTCGGACGCGCCATCGAGCTCGAGGTTGCGGCGCACTCGCGCGCGGAGGCGGAAGCGCGGGTCCGCCAGATGTGCGACAAGCTGCTGGCCAATCCGGTGACCGAGGACTACCTGCTCCAGGTGGAGGAGGCCTGATGCTCAAGGTGGCGGTGGTGCGATTCCCCGGCAGCAACTGCGACTTCGATACCCTTCGGGCCGCCGAGGGGGCCGGTACCGACGCCTACTTCGTCTGGCACCGCGACACCCACCTGCACGGAGCCGACGTGGTGCTCCTCCCGGGCGGCTTCAGCTACGGCGACTACCTGCGCAGCGGCGCCATCGCCCGCTTCAGCCCGGTCATGCAGGCGGTGCTGCGCCACGCCTCCGACGGCGGCCCGGTGCTGGGGATCTGCAACGGGTTCCAGATTCTCTGCGAGGCCCACCTGCTGCCCGGGGCGTTGATGCGGAACGCGGGCCTGACCTTCGTCTCCAAGCCGGTGGACGTGGTGGTGGAGTGCTCCGGGACCGTGTTCACCTCCGGATATACCGCCGGCGCCCGTCTCCGCCTGCCGGTGGCCCACGGCGACGGCCGATTCGTGGCGGCGGACGACACCCTCCGCATGCTCGAGGCCGAGGGCCGGGTGGTGCTGCGCTACGTTCCGGCCGCCGAAGGATCGCCGTTGCAGCCCAATCCGAACGGTTCCGCCAATCACATCGCCGGGATCTGCAACGCCGCCGGCACGGTGGTGGGCATCATGCCGCACCCCGAGCGCATCACCGACCCGATACAGGGGCTGCCCGACGGCCTGGAGTTCTTCACCTCGATGGCCGCGTGGCAGCCCGGATCATCCTCTACCGTGAGCATGCCCAGCCGATGAGCAGCGAAAAGCCTAGCCGCAACGAAGAAGAGTATTTCGTCAAGCACGACGCCGAGCTGCGCGAGCGGCAGCGGGAGCTCGCCCTCGCGGCGGCGCGGGAACTGGAGCGGCAAAGCCACTTCATGAAGTGCCCCAAGGACGGGCACGATCTGGTGACCAGCGAGTACCACGCGGTGCAGATCGAAAGCTGCCCGCACTGCGGGGGGATGTGGCTGGACGCGGGCGAAGTCGAGCTGGTCGCGCACGCGGATCGCCCCGCCCTGCTCACCCGGGTGTTGACCGACGCGTTCGCCAGCTTCCGCGGAACCGTGCGGCGGCATCCGTGACGGGCGCGGTGGCGGCAGGATCGACCGAAGCCGTCGCCTTCCCGGGCGAGCGCTCGATCACGCCCGAGGTCGTGCGCGAGCACAACCTGAATGAGCTGGAGTACGGCCGGATCCTCGACCTGCTGGGCCGCACGCCGACCCTGACCGAGCTGGGGATCTTCTCCGCGCTCTGGTCCGAGCACTGCAGCTACAAGCATTCCAGGCCCGTGCTCAAGACTTTTCCGACCACCGGTCCCCAGGTCATTCAAGGCCCGGGCGAGAACGCCGGCGTGCTCCGGCTGCCGGACGGCTGGGCCGTAGCGTTCAAGATCGAGTCGCACAATCACCCGTCGGCGGTCGAGCCGTATCAGGGCGCCGCCACGGGTGTGGGCGGCATCCTCCGCGATGTCTTCACCATGGGCGCCCGACCCGTGGCGGTGCTCAACAGTCTCCGGTTCGGGCCGCTGGATCAGCCGCGCAACCGCTACCTGTTCGCCGGCGTGGTGCGCGGGGTCGGTGACTACGGGAACTGCGTCGGCGTCCCGACACTGGGCGGCGAGGTCGGCTTTGCGCCGGGGTACACCGGGAACCCGCTGCTGAACGCGATGTGCGTCGGACTGCTCCGGGAATCCGACCTCATCCGGGCCGCCGCGCACGGCGTCGGCAACGTGCTTCTCTGCGTCGGGGCGCGGACCGGCCGCGACGGGATCCACGGCGCGAGCTTCGCCTCGGAGGAGCTCTCGGAGAAGAGCGAGGCCCGCCGTCCGCAGGTCCAGGTGGGCGATCCGTTCACCGAGAAGCTCCTGCTGGAGGCCAGCCTCGAGCTGATCACTTCGGGGCTGATCGTGGCCATCCAGGATATGGGCGCGGCGGGACTCACCAGCTCCAGCGCGGAGATGGCGGCTCGCGGCGGCGTGGGAGTCGAGATCGACACCGCGCTGGTTCCCACCCGCGAGCCGGGGATGACGCCGTACGAGATTCTCCTGTCGGAATCACAGGAGCGGATGCTGGTCGTCGCCGAGCCTGGGCAGCTGCCGGAGATCCAGGCCGTCTGCGCCAAATGGGAGCTCAGCGCCACCCCGATAGGCCGGGTGACGGATGACGGAATCTTCCGGGTCCGGCACGGTGACGTCGTCGTGGCGGCCGTCCCGGGACAGCGCCTGGTGGACGACTGCCCCACCTATCATCCCGAGGCGGAGGAGAGCCCGGCCGCACGGGCTCGCCGGACCGCCGAGCCGAGCCACCCTCCCAAGGTCGGCACGGAGGCCGCGCTGACGCTGCTGCTCGACTCTCCGAGCCTGGCGAGCAAGCGGTGGGTGTACGAGCAGTTCGACTCGACCGTGCAGGCCTCCACCGTCCTCGGCCCCGGGGGAGACGCCGGCGTCCTCCGGGTCCCCGGCACCGGTTTCGGCATTGCCGTCACCGTGGACTGCAACAACCGGCTGGTGGCGCTCGATCCATACGAGGGCGGGAAGGCCGCGGTCGCGGAGGCGGCGCGGAACATCGCGTGCACCGGAGCCAGGCCGCTCGGCATCACCGATTGCCTCAACTTCGGGAATCCGGAGAAGCCGGATGTGTTCTTTCAGTTCCGTGAGGCCTGCCGCGGCATCTCCGAGGCATGCCTGGCGTTCGGCACGCCGGTAACCGGCGGCAACGTCTCCTTCTACAACGAGAGTCCCAGCGGCGCCGTCGACCCGACGCCGACCATCGGCATGGTCGGCCTGCTCGAACGGGTGGCCGATCGGGTGCCGAGCCACTTCACTGCCGCGGGCGACGAAGTGCTGGTCCTGGGCGTCACCCGGGGGCAGCTCGGCGGCTCCGCCTATTGGGCCGAAGTGCGCGAGTTCATCGGCGGCCAGCCCGCTCCGGTGGACCTCGCGGCCGAGCGCCGGCTCCAAGATCTGCTGGTGGCGGCCGCCGGCCGCCGGCTCCTGCACTCGGCCCATGACTGCTCGGAGGGCGGGCTCCTGGTGGCGCTGGCGGAGGCGGCGATGGGCGGCCCCTATGCCGGCGAGGGGTTCGGCGCGTCGCTCGATCTCACCGGCTATGCCCCGGCGGCTCAGCCGGACGCGCT
>JBBSHB010000091.1:0-11673 GCA_038253515.1 Gemmatimonadales bacterium
CATGCTCCCCGACTCCCGCCCGATGTCATATTCGGTCGGCACGATCACCACGTTCGTCATGCCCCACATGCAGAACGTCCGGGGCGACCTGTTCGGCGGCGAGCTCATGGCCCTGGTCGATCAGGCGGCCGCGGTGGCCGCCATCCGGCACGCGGGCGGGCCGGCGGTGACGGCCGCCATCGACCGGGTGGACTTCCGGGAGCGGATCCCGGTGGGCGCGCTGGTCACGGTGCTGGCGACCGTGGACTACGTGGGGAACTCCTCCATGGACATCTCGGTCGACGTGTACGCCGAGCGGGTGAGCACTGGGGAGCGGCGCCACACGCACACCGCGCATGTCGTGTTCGTGGCCATCGACGAGAACGGCAATCCCAAGCGAGTGCCCCGCCTGGTGCCCGAGACGCCGGAGGAGCGGGCGCGCTACGCCCGGGCCGAGACCCACCGGCTGAGCAAGCGGGAGACGTGACCTCGGGCAGCGTGACTGTGGTGCTGAGTGGCGGCGGCGCCAAAACCGCCGCCCATCTCGGCGCCTATCGCGCCTTACTGGAAGGGGGACTCGTGGCGCGGCGGTTTGTCGCCACGTCGATGGGGGCGGTGATCGCAGCCGGGCTCGCGGGTGGCGCCCGGGAGGACGAGCTGCTCGAGCGGCTCACCGAGGTCGGCAGCCGGGGCATCGTACGCGATCCACTGGCGGCGGTGTCGGGGCTGTTCGCCCGGTCGCTGCTCCGGCCCGCACCGCTCCGCCGAGCCATCGAGTCCCTGGTGCCGGCGCGACGGTTCGCCGACCTCGCCGTGCCGCTCACCGTGTCCGTGGTCGACCTGGACACCGGAGAGCTGCTCCTCTTCGGGGAGGGTGGCGAGGACGGCGCGCTGATCGATGTGCTGTGCGCGAGCTGCGCGCTGCCGCTCTACTTTCCACCGATTCCGCTCGCCGGTCGACGCTGTGGCGACGGGGGCCTCCGCGGGGTGCTCCCGCTCGAAGCCGCGGGTCGACTCGCTGCCGAGCCGGTGGTCGCGGTTGACGTCGGCCCGGGCTTCGATGGCGCAGTCGGCAGCGAGCCGGGCGCGGGGCCGCCGATGGTTCGGGCGCACGACGAGGCCGTGGGCACGTTGATGGCGGCGCACACGGCTGCACAGCTGGCCCGATGGCGGGCGGACGTTTCGATGCCTCCGCTCCTGTACGTGCGCCCTCGGGTCGAGCGCAACGCCACCTTTCGGGTGGAGCGGATGCGGCAGTACGCGGCGGACGGACACGAGAGCGCCCGTGACGCGCTCGCGGGGTGGGGAGTGAGCCCTTGACCGGCATCTCGTTCGGAGCAAATTGAGCCACATGAAAGCCTCGGAAGCGATGGTGGCGGATCCTCATGTCGCGGTGGCGGGTGCCATGGCGAGTGAGGTGGCGATCATGCTCAAGACCCGCAACATCTCGGTCGTCCCGGTGGTGGACGACCATCGCACGCGCCTGTTCCTGGGCACGCTGAGCGACCGCGACCTGGTCACCCGGTGTCTGGCCGAGGGGAAGCATCCCTGGCACACACGGGCGGACGCGCTCATGCGGACCAAATCACCGGTGGTCGGGCCGGACCAGGAGCTGGCCGGATTTCGGATCCGGATGGATCTCGATGCCAGCGACTCCCATCTGCGGCCGACGATCACGGTGGTCGACGCCGAGCGGCGGGTGGTCGGGTTTATCAGCCATCCCGAGCAGATCCCCGGGGTGGAGATCGTCTTGGGGTAGGGAGCGAAAGGAGAGAGATGCCGGACTTCAAGCTCTTCACACTGGAAGAGGCCGAGCGCACGCTGCCGCTGGTCCGCCGGATCGTGCAGGACCTGGCCGTGGAGTACCCGGCGTGGCGCGCGGCGGTCGGACGCTTCGAGGTCCTCACCGGTGGTGCCCGGGCCGACTGGGGGGAGAGCGCGGAGCTGGTCCGGGCCCGCGAGGAAGTCGCGGCGCACGCCGAACGGATCAACCGCTACCTGCAGGAGCTGGAGACGATCGGCTGCGTGGTCAAAGGGTTCGAGGTCGGACTGGTGGACTTCTACTCGCTGCGGGAGGACCGGCCGATCTTCCTCTGCTGGAAGCTGGGCGAGGAACGCATCACCCACTGGCACGAGACGGATACCGGCTTCGCCGGACGCCAGCCGATCGACGGAGCGATCCTCTCGGCCATCTCCTCGTGATCCGGTTCTGGCTCTTCCTCCACCTGCTCGGCTTCACCCTCTGGCTGGGCGGGGGCGTCGCTGCCATGGTCGTGGGGATCACGGGGAAGAGAGAGGATCGTGCCGGCCTCGGCATCGTTGCCCGCGGCCAGGCCGCAATCCAGAGAACGATCATCGCCCCGGGCGCCCTGCTCGCCGTGCTGTCGGGGCTGATCCTCACCTTCTCGGTGACCGGTCAGACCGGTGAGCTGGCGGGCTTCAGCCTGCCGCTGGTCGTCATGCAGGGCGCCGGGGTGCTCGGCGCCCTGCTCACGCTGCTCATCGCCCTCCCCACCGCCGCCAGGCTCGGCCGTTTGGATCCCTCCGGTCCGGGCGCCGCCTACTTCGACGAGCTGCGCCAACGCCAGAAGCTGGTGACCTCGCTCAGCGGCACCCTCGCCCTCGCGGCCCTGGTAGCTGGAGCGTGGGTGCGCTAGTCCCGTAGCCAAATCCCACATCGACCACCACGACGACCCGTGGTTGGGAGCCGCCGAGCCCGAGCGTCACCCCGGCCGACGTTCCGACGAGAGTGTTCCGCGGCCGGTCTTGCAGGCAGGGCGGACCGGGCAACGGGAGCAGTGGGCCACCCGGGCGGTGCAGATCAGGGCGCCGAGCTCCATGATGCCCTGGTTGAACGTCCAGGCGCTGGCTCCCCGGCGAGGCAGCAGCATGGCGCCGGTGTCCCAGAGCCGCCGCCCGGCGCCCGAGCTCCGGAGCCGCGGATGGAAGGCGCGACGGATCACCCGAGCGACGTTGGTGTCCACCGCGGGCGTGACGACCTGGTAGGCGAAGCTCGCGACCGCCCCCGCCGTGTAGCGGCCGACGCCGGGAAGTCGGAGCAGGAGCGCCGGATCCGAGGGGATGACGCCCTCGTGCTTCCCTACCACCTCCCGCGCCAGCCGGTGGAGATTGTCGGCGCGGCGGTAGTACCCCAGGCCTTCCCAGCTCTCCCGTACCATCGCCGGCGGGGCGGCCGCCAGGGCGTCGATCGAGGGATACTGCTCCAGGAAGCGGTGATAGTACGGCTCGACCCGGGCCACCGGAGTCTGCTGCAGCATGAACTCGGAGACGATCACGTGATACGGGTCCCGGGTGCGGCGCCAGGGCAGGTCGCGGCCGTGGCGCCGGAACCAGCGCAGCAGCCGGCGCCGGAAGTCGGAGAGATGTTCAGGGGTAGACTTACGTGCCATGGGGGGGCAAGATAAAGCACCTATGGCCACCTCCACCACGCTCGACATCCGCCAGCTCACCGGACGCTGGGTCCTGGAGGGCGCCTCGCAGGTCGGGCGCCTCAGCTATTTCGTGCTGGAGACGATCCGCGGGCTCGGCGAGGTCCGCATCTGGTGGCCGCGGATGCTCATCGAAGCCTGGAACATTGGAGCGGGTAGCCTCTTCATCGTGCTGCTCATCTCCGCCTTTGCCGGCGCGGTGACGGCACTGCAGACCGGCTACCAGTTCACCGGCGGCCTGCCCTACTACGTGGTCGGCACGCTGGTCGTCTCCTCCATTGTCCTGGAGCTGGGGCCGGTGCTGACGGCCCTCATCCTGGCGGGCCGCATCGGCGCGCGCTACGCCGCCGAGCTCGGGACCATGCGGGTGACCGAGCAGATCGACGCGCTGGAGAGCCTGGGCCGCTCGCCCGCGTCGCACCTGGTCATCCCGCGGGTCCTGGCCGGGCTCATCATGATCCCCGCGCTCACCGTGCTGGCCAATCTCTCCGGGGTCCTCTCGGGGTGGATCTCGGTCAAGGCGGTGCTGCCGGTGACCGACGCGGACTTCACCTACGGCGCGCAGTACTACTGGCGTCCCTGGGACGCATGGTACTCCGTCATCAAGGCGTTCTTCTTCGCGGGCTCCATCACCGTCATCGCCTGCTACATGGGGTTCAACACCCAGCAGGGCGCCGAAGGGGTGGGGAAGTCGGTGACCACGGCGGTGGTCACGAGCTCGGTCCTGATCCTGGTGCTCGACACCGTCCTCACCCGCCTTCTGCTCAACCAATGATCGAGCTGCACGACGTCCACAAGAGCTTCGGCAAGCAGGTGGTGCTGAACGGCGTGGATTTCGAGGTGCGGGAGGGCGAGACGGTTGCGCTCATGGGCCCCTCGGGCACCGGCAAGAGCGTGCTGCTCAAGCACGTCATCGGCCTGATCAAGCCGGACTCCGGCACCATCATCGTGGACGGCAAAGACGTCGCCCATCTTCGGCGGAAGGAGCTCTCGGAGTTTCGCTCCCATATCGGCTACGTCTTCCAGAACGGCGCGCTCTTCGACTCGATGAACGTCTTCGAGAACGTCCGGCTGGGGATCACCGACGAAGACAAGTACGCGGACTTGGACTACTGCCGGGCTCGGATCGCCGAGTGCATCCGCCTGGTGAACCTGCCGGCGGACACCATCGAGAAGTATCCGGCCGAGCTCTCCGGCGGGATGCGGAAGCGGGTCGGGATCGCGCGCGCCATCGCCGGCAGCCCGAAGTACCTGCTCTATGACGAGCCTACCTCCGGGCTCGACCCCGTGAACGCGGACATCATCGATAGTTTGGTGCAGCGGCTCGACGACGAGCTGGGCGTCACCAGCGTCATGGTGACCCACGACGTGCGCGGCGCCTTCCGGGTGGCCGACCGCCTGGCCCTGCTGAGCGAGGGGAAGATCGTCATGCAGGGCACCCCGAAGGAGTTTCTCGCCTCGACGAACGCCAAGGTCCGGGAGTTCCTCGAGCGCGACTTCGATAACCCCTCCTTCGCGGCCTGAGCCCTCATGGATCTGCGCTACTCGCGGGAAGTGACCGTCGGGACGATCGTGATCGTGGCCGTCCTGGTCTTCATCTTCGGCACCATGTGGCTGAGCGGCCGCTCGGTGAAGTCGGGGAACCTGGTCCGGATCCAGTTCGCCAACGTGAGCGGGCTCAAGCGGGCGTCGCCGGTGTGGGTCTCCGGCGTGAACGTCGGACGGGTCGAGCGGATCGACTTCCTGGACGTGGGCAAGGTGCTGGTGACGGCGAGCCTGCCCCCCAAGATCCAGCCCAAGGTGGACGCCGAGGCGCTCATCGTGAGCATCACCCTGGTGGGCGACTACGCCGTGGACTTCGACCCGGGCGACGCGGAGGAGCTGCTCCCGAAAGGGAAGGTCATCCTCGGCCGGAAGGAGGTCGGCCTCTCCGACAAGGCCGTCGGTCTGAGCGACCGCGCCGACAGCCTCCTCCTCAGCGCCCAGGCGATCGTGAATCAGCGGACCGCCGACCAGCTCTACGCCACGATGACGGCCCTCCAGGGCACGCTCAAGGCCGCACAGCGCACCATGGAGATCTACAGCAACCCTCGAAGCGGACCGACCGCCGAGCTGGCCCAGACGATGGCATCGCTCCGCCGGGTGACCGACCGGCTCGACAGCACCCTGGCCAACCCCGCGCTGTCGCGCACGCTGGGGCGGGCCGACACCCTGACCTCGAATCTCGCCGCCATGACGGGCCAGCTCACCTCCACCGGCGCCCGGCTCGACACCCTGCTGCAGGCCGTCGTCCAGGGCCGGGGGACCATCGGCAAGTTCGCCACCGACAGCGGGCTCTACTACGACATGCGGGACGTGTCGCAGTCGCTTAAGCGAGTGCTGAACGAGCTGGAGAAGCACCCCGGCAAGGTGCCGGTGACGGTGAAGCTGTTCTAGCGGCGTAGCTTCCTCTCCATGCTTTCAGTGACTTTTCTGGGAACGGGCGCCTCGTGCCCGACGGTCGACCGCAACGTCGCCGGGCTGGCCGTGCAGCGTGAGGGGGAGACGATCCTCTTCGACTGCGGCGAAGGCAGCCAGCGACAGATGATGCGCTACGGCGTGGGTTTTTCCTTCACCGAGGTGTTCTTCACCCACTACCACGCCGACCACATGCTGGGCATCACCGGGCTGCTGCGGACGATGGGGCTGCAGGACCGCACGGCCCCGGTGGTGCTCTACGGTCCGCGCGGCGCGCAGCGGGTGCTCGGGGCGGCGGCGGTCCTGGGCATCGAGCGGAACAAGTTCCCGGTCGAGATCGTGGAGATCCGCCCGGGTGACCGGCTCACCCGGCCGGAGTACGACATCGTGATCTTCGAGACCGAGCATCGGGCCGACACGGTGGGCTACGCACTGGTCGAGCACACCCGGCTCGGCCGCTTCCACCCGGAGCGGGCGCAGGAGCTGGGGGTCCCCGAGGGGCCGCTCTGGGGCCGGCTGCACAAGGGCGAGAGCGTGCTGCTGGAAGACGGGCGGATCATCACCCCCGCGGACCTGGTAGGCGCGCCACGCGCGGGGCGCGCGCTGGTCTATTCGGGAGACACCCGGCCCAGCCTCAGGGTGATCGAGGCCGCCCGAGGGGCCGACCTGCTGGTGCACGAGGCCACCTTCGGTGGGGACGAAGCCGAGCGGGCCAAGGAGACCGGCCACTCCACCGCGGCGGAGGCGGCGCGGGTTGCGCATGATGCCGCCGTGCGGCGGCTGGTGCTCACCCACATCAGCCCACGCTACAACCGCGACGCGACCGAACTGCTGGCGGAGGCACGCGCGGTCTTTCCCGACACCACGATCGCGCGGGACGGTCTCACCGTGGAGGTGCCGTTCTCCGAGTGACGAGAGGAGTCGCCATGCGGCGGAGGCCGTCGGCGTACGAGCTGATACTGCTCGGCAGCATGGTGGTGCTGCTCGTCTGGTCGGGAATCCATCCCCACGACCGGTTCACCTGGTGGCTCGAGGTGGCGCCGATCTTCATCGGCGTGCCGGCGCTCATCCTGCTCTACCCGCGGCTCCGCCTCACGCCGCTGGTCTACGGCCTGATCTGGGTTCACTGTGGCATCCTGATGCTGGGCGGCCACTATACGTACGCGCAGGTGCCGCTGGGGTTCTGGATGGAGTCGTGGTTCGGCTTCACCCGGAACCATTACGACCGGATCGGGCACCTGGCTCAGGGCTTCATCCCGGCGATGCTGGCGCGGGAGATCTTCATCCGCCGCTCCCCGCTCGCGGGAAGCCGCTGGCTCCCTTTCATGGTGATCTGCGTCTGCCTTGCGTTCAGCGCGTTCTATGAGCTGGTCGAGTTCTGGACCGCCCTCGCCGAGGGCGGCGCCGCGACCGATTTCCTGGGTACCCAGGGCGACCCGTGGGACACCCAGTGGGACATGATGCTCGCGCTCATCGGGGCGATCGTCTCCCTGCTGCTGCTGTCCCGGGTGCAGGACCGGCAGTTGGCGCGGTTCGGCTGACTTCGCTGATGCTCCGGATCCGCTCGCTCTCCCGGTGGCTATTGCTACTTGCAGGCCTCCTTGCCGCTCCCGGCTGCCATGACCGCGGCACGCCGACGCCCCCGTCTCACAGGGCCATGGCAGCGAAACCCGCCACGCGCCCCGCGACCGAGAGTTGGACCCCGCGGCCGATCGGTGCCCCACCGGACCCCGCACCCAAGGCACGCTCGGACAGTGCGGCGCCCGACTCCACCCCGGACGCTGCGGTGCCGATGGTCGCGCGCCCGCGCTTCGTCTTGAGCCCGACCGACTCGGCCAAGTGGCCGGTGAAGACTCCGGCCCCACTCGCGGGCGCGATCCTTCCGAAGTATCGCGTCATAGCCTACTACGGAAATCCGCTGTCCAAGCGCATGGGCGTGCTCGGAGCGATGCCGCCCGACGAGATGCTCGCGGGCCTGGAGCGTACTGCGAAGGAGTGGGCCAAGGCGGACACCACCCGGCAGGTGCTTCCCGCACTCCATCTCATCGCCACCGTGGCACAGGGAAGGCCCGGGTCGGGAGGGAAGCATCGACTCCGCATGTCGGACAGCTTGATTGAGCGGGTAGCCGGGTGGGCCGAGCAGCGGGGATGGCTGCTCTTCGTGGACATCCAGATCGGGCACAGCACGGTGGCGGCGGAGTTGGAGCCACTGATCCGCTACCTCCAGCGCCCGTACGTGCACCTCGCGCTCGATCCCGAGTTCGCGATGACGCGGGGCGGGGTGCCCGGCCGCCGGATAGGAACCCTCGACGGGGCGGACGTGAACGTCGCGATTCGGCGGCTGGCCAACCTGGTGACCGAGCAGAAGCTGCCGCCGAAGGTGTTGGTCGTGCACCGCTTCACCCAGGGGATGCTCACCGGGACCGACCGGATCCGGCTCGACCCGAGAGTGCAAGTGGTGATCGACATGGACGGCTTCGGGGCACCCTGGCACAAAGAGTACGCCTACCGCCACTTCATCTCACCGTATCCGGTGCAGTACGCCGGGTTCAAGCTGTTCTACAAGAACGACCGCAGCACCCGCGCGCGCACGCCGGGCTTCGAACCGAGTTGTGTCGACACCGTTTACCGGCTGGTCGGCTGTGGCGACGACGGGCTGATGACGCCTCGACAGGTGCTGCGACTGTACCCGCAGCCGATGTACATCCAATACCAATAGGGGCGCCGGCAGCTCGACTCAGAAGCTCGCGGCGGGCGGCTCAGCGTGTGGTCACCTCCGCGGTCCATATGTCGCTTTCGGACTTGAGCAGCGCGAAGTAGATGGTGGAGTCGCGAGCGGCGAAGGTGCCGCGGCCGAACGTCGTGAGCGGGTCGTCGAACGTGATCAGCCGGCGCGGCGGACTCCCGTCGATCGAGATGGACCAGAGCGTCTGGTAGGGCACCGTGTCGGCCGAGATCAGGGTGTAGACGTGCCGGCTGTCGGGCGCCCACGTGTACGCGAAGGACTCGGGCACGCGGCCCGCGAGGGGACCGGTCATGGGCAGGGGCCGCACCTCGCCACCCCCGGCAGACACCAGCTCGACGCCGCGCGTCCAGTTGAAAGCGATGTTTCGGCCGTCGGGCGACCAGAACGGAAAGATCCCGCCGGTGGAGGTGAGGCGGGTCGGCTTCCCCCACCCACCGTCCGCTCTCGGAATGGAATAGATCTCGTACCGCCCGGTGGCATCGGAGGAGTACGACATCCGACGGCCGTCGGGCGACCACCCGGGGTCGCGCTCCTGCGCCGGCGTCGCGATGACGGGCCGCTGCTCTCCACCGGTCGCCGACATCACGTAGACGTCGCGGGTGCCACCGCGAAAGGCGTGAAAGGCGATTTCGCGCCCATCGGGCGAGAAGGTCGGCTGAAAGTCATCGCCCGGATTGTTGGTGAGCTGCTCCGGCTCGCCTCCGGCCAGCGGCATCCGGAAGATGTCCTGGTTTCCGGTCCGGTCCGAGTCGAAGGCCAGCCACTGGCCATCGCTCGAGACGTCGAACGACTCGATGATCTGGTTACCGGTGGTGACGGGAGTGGCGCGGGTGGCCGAGACCGCCGCGCCCTTCGGGATCGGGAGCGCCCAGACGTTGGAGGTCTGAGTGAACGCCGAGTAGGCGAGCCGCCGGCCGTCGGGGGTGAGGCTGATGGTCGCCGCATTGAGGCCGGTCGTGAGCCGCTCGGGCTGGCCCTCGGGCTGGCCCGAGGAGGCGAGGCCGATGCGGTAGACGTCGCGGCCGCCATCGCGATTGGAGACGAACAGGAGCTGCCGCCCGCTGGGGAGCCAGATGGGGCTCAGGTTGAGCGAATTCCCGCCGGCCACCTGCACCGGCGTGCCGCCTTCCGCCGGGACGACCATGATCGTGCTCGGCGCGATGTTGCCCAGCTGCGAGCGCCGGCCGTAGATGTAGGCCGGGTTGCCGGAGACGAAGGCGATCCAGCGCCCGTCGGGTGACCACGCCGGGGAGTACACCTCCAGCGCGGCCGCCACTTTCCGCGGCGTTCCCCCATCGACCGCGCGCACGTAGAGGCTGTCGGCCATCCGGTAGACGAGGCGGCGGCCGTCGGGCGCCCAGGCCAGGTCCGCCGCGGTGTCGGGCCTGGGCGCATCGACCAGCAGTCTCGGTTTGCCGCCCAGCGCGGGTACGATCTCGATCCCGCGCTCGGACTGGAAGGCGATCCGGGCGCCGTCGGGCATCCACTGCGGTCGGCGCAGGTCACCCCGGACGCCGGCGGTGACGGGGATGGTGCTGCCGCCGTCGAGCTGTCGCACGAAGATCTTGGCGTCACCCGGGGGCCCGGCCGAGTAGGCAATGAGCTTCCCGTCGGGCGAGAGTGCCGGGTCGAGCTCGAGTCCCGGGTCGAGCGTCACCTGCGTCCGGCGGCCGAGAGTCAGCTCGGCCGGCCGCCTGCGGGCGAGCACGAGGCCGGTGGCCACCAGGGCCAGCGCGACCACCCCGATCGCGATCCTGGGCCCGAGCTTCGACCGTGGCGGCAGGGCCGCGACCGGCTGGGTCTGGGTCGGCGTGATCCCTCCGCTCGGCGTGATGAGCGGCTCGAGCTGGGTGAGGAGCTCCTGTGCGGTCTGCCAGCGGTCGGCAGGATGCTTGGCGAGGCAGCGCATGACCACGTTCGAGAGCCCGGGCGAGAGCGAGGGACGGTACCGCGTCATCGGCGCCGGTTGCTCGGTCACGTGAGCCGCGAGCATCTGCTGCGGAGTGAGGCCGGCGAACGGGGTGCGGCCGGTGAGGAGCTCGTAGGCCATCACGCCGACGGCATAGATGTCGACGCGGTGGTCGATGTTGGGGTCGGCGGTAGCCTGCTCGGGCGCCATGTACGCCGGCGTGCCGATGGCGACGCCGGCAGTGGTGAGCGACTGGCGGCCGGTGGCTTCGCTCACCGCCTTGGCCACGCCGAAGTCCATGACCAGCGCATGGCGGCCGGAGAGGAGGACGTTGTCGGGCTTGATGTCGCGGTGGACCACGCCCTGCGAGTGGGCGAAGGCGAGCGCGTCGACCACTTCGACCAGGAGCCGCACGGCCTCGTGCACCGGCAGCTCGCCCTCGCGAGCGATCCGGTCGCGAAGCGACTGGCCATCGACGTAGGGCATGACGTAATAGAGGAATCCTTCCGCCTGACCGGAGTCGAGCAGCGGGAGGATGTGCGGGTGCTGCAGCCGGGCGGCGATCCGGATCTCGCGGGTGAAGCGATCGGCGCCGAGGGCGGCGGCGAGCTCGGGGCGGAGGACCTTGACGGCCACTTTGCGCTGGTGCTTCAGGTCCTCGGCGAGATAGACGGTGGCCATGCCGCCCTGGCCGAGCTCGCGCTCGATCCGGTAGGCCGAGCCCAACGCACGTTGCAGCTGGTCGCGCAGCTCCATGGGTCCGGAATCGTCGGGGATGATGCCGTGGGCGATGAGGAAGGCTGGAATCTACCGCGGCCGCGGGAGGGGAGCAGCCCCTCTCCGGGCGGTGTGGGCAAATTGGCTTCCGATCGTGGGTTGGACGACGGGATGGGGCTCTCCGCGCGGCCGGGATTCCGTTGACCTGGGGGGAGCCGGCGGCTAGTATTACGGGCCGCTGGGAGGGTCCCCGGGGCTGTAGCTCAGCTGGGAGAGCGCTGCAATCGCACTGCAGAGGTCAGGGGTTCGATCCCCCTCAGCTCCATGACAATTGATAACAGTGCCCCTTGGTGTAACTGGCAACACGCCTGACTCTGGATCAGGAGAGTCCTGGTTCGAGCCCAGGAGGGGCAATG
>JBBSHB010000092.1:0-11644 GCA_038253515.1 Gemmatimonadales bacterium
CTGCATTGGACGCATGAGACTGGACCTCGAACTGAACACGGGGATCGACTAGGAAAGCGGCGCGGCATCTAGAGAACATCCCATCACCACACCGAAAGTACGACGCCGGAAGATTGAGCCTGACGAACCTTACCCTCCGGCTAAGCGCCGCGCAACCGGTCGGTGGCTCGGCGCTCGAGCCGAGGGTCATCCATCACCATCGGCGCGCGATCTGCTACACGTCGTAGGTGTCGATCTGCGCGCGCTGTAACCGGCCGGAGTAGTCGACGTAGCAGACCTTGGTCTCCGAATAGAACTCGTAAACCTCCCAGCCACCCTCGCGATGCCCGTTCCCGGTGGCCTTGACGCCACCGAAGGGAAGATGCGCCTCCGCCCCGATGGTGGGCGCGTTGACGTAGGTGATTCCGTTGTCGAGATCCTGCATGGCGCGGAACGCCTGGTCCACGTCCTCGGTGTAGATCGAGCTCGAGAGTCCGTAGCGGACATCGTTGTTGACCCGGACGGCCTCGTCGAACGAGCCGACGCGGATGACGCTCAGCACCGGGCCGAAGATCTCCTCCTGCTCCAGCCGGCTCTTGGCCCGCACGCCGGCGAAGACCGTGGGCCGGAAGAACCAGCCTCGTCCCAGTCGCCCGCCCGGCGCTTTGCCGCCGGTCACCAGCTCCGCCCCCTGCCCCCGGCCGATCTCGACGTAGCTCGCCACCTTCTCGCGAGCCGCCTGGTGGATGAGGGGTCCCACGTCCGTCTTCTCGGCCCGGCCGTCTCCCAGCCGCAGGCCCTCGGCCGCCTCGACCAGGCGGCGGAGGAAGCGATCGTGCACCTTGCGATGCAGGATCAGACGGCTGGTGGCGGTGCAGCGTTGTCCGGTGGTGCCGAACGCGCCCCAGAGCACGCCTTCCAGGGCGAGATCGAGGTTCGCGTCGTCCATCACGATCATGGCGTTCTTTCCGCCCATCTCGAGTGACAGGCGCTTGTGCATCCGCCCGCAGGTCTCGCCGATGAGGGCGCCGGTCTCGGTCGACCCGGTGAAGGAGATCACCGGCACATCGGGATGCTCCACCAACGCCTTGCCCACGGTCTCGCCCCGACCATGGACCAGTTGCACTACCTCCGGCGGCAGGCCGGCTTCGAGCAGCGCCTCGACCAGCAGGTGTACCGTGTGCGGGACGTCTTCCGACGGCTTGATCACGACCGAGTTTCCGCAGAGCAGCGCGGGGAACATCTTCCACGTCGGAATGGCGAGGGGGAAGTTGAACGGGGTGATCAGCCCCGCCACCCCGATCGGCCGGCGGTAGCTCATCGCCCACTTAGAGCTGAGCTCCGAGGGGACCACGTGGCCGAAGAGGCGGCGCCCCTCGGTGGCGGCGTAGTACGCGGTGTCGATGCCCTCCTGCACGTCCCCCCGGGCTTCAGCGAGCACCTTGCCCATCTCCCGGGTCATCGCGTTGGCGATCGCCTCCTTCCGCTCGACCAAGAGGTCGCCCACCCGGCGGAGCACGTCACCGCGCACCGGCGCCGGCGTGCGCGACCACAGCGCGAACCCGCGCCGCGCCGAGCGAACCGCCGCGTCCACGTCTCGGCGATCCGAGTCGGGGAAACGGCCGATCAGGTCGCCGGTGTCCGCCGGGTTGCGATTCTCGAAGTAGGCGTCGGTGCCGGGTGCGACCCATTCACCAGCGATGAAGTTCCGGAACGTCTTGGCCATGGCATCCTGGACTGACGGGGTGACTAGGGCGTCTTCGGCGCGGGAGCGGGAGCGGGAGCGACGGTGGGACCGCCGGAGGGACACATCCAGGTCCGGCTTTGCTTGGCGTAGCCGGTCCGGGGCAGGACCTCGCGAACGGCCATGATGCCCGCCCAGGCGAGCACCGTCAACGCGAGCAGGTGGGCGAACCCGCGGCGATGGGCCCAGCTCGAGATCGCGCCGAGCAGGCCCACCACCATGGTCACCCCTGCCGCGCCGAGGAAGAAGAAGAGCTGCAATCCACAGCTCTTCTCGTAGGGCCACAGCGGGAGCGCCGCCGCCAGGGCCACGGAGAGCAGCACCCAGAACCAGGCGAGCGCCACCGACCTCCGCCGGGGCGCGGGCACCCCGGCCGGACCCCTGGTCGAGGCGGGTGGGCCGGGCGCGGCGCCGGCGGGGGTGGGGACCTGCTTGGCGATCGCCTTGTCGATGTTGGCCAGCTCCCGGTCCCAGTCCCTCGACTGGTCACTCATGCCGACTCCCGCGTGAGACCGTAGCGCTCGATCTTCTTGTACAGGTTCGAGCGCGGCATCTTGAGCGCCCGGGCCGTCTCCGACACGTTCCAGTCGTGCTCCCGGAGCTTCAGGGCGAGAAAGTTCTTCTCCGCTTCCTGCTTGAATGTCTCGAACGTCTGCTCACCGCCCGCCTCGCCGGCGGACTGGCCGCCGTTGCCCGCGGGCAGGAGGCGATCGACGTCCGCCGGCGTCACGACTTTGCCCGGCGCCAGGATCAGCGCGCGCTCCACGGCGTTGCGCAGCTCGCGGATGTTGCCGGGCCACTGGCGCGACTGCAGTCGGCGGATGGCGTCCTCCGCGAATTTCTTGCCCGGCACGCCAGCACCGGCGGCCAGCTGCCCGGCGAAATGGGCCACGAGCGGAGGGATGTCCTCCAGCCGGTCCCTCAGCGCCGGGACCTCGATCGGGACGACGTTCAGGCGATAGAGCAGGTCCTCCCGGAAGCGCCCCTCCGCGATCTCCACTTCGAGGTCCTTGTTGGTGGCCGCGAGCACCCGGACATCCACCTCGATCGACTTGGAGCCGCCGATCCGGGTGACCACACCCTCCTGCAGAACCCGGAGCAGCTTGGACTGGGCGGAGAGCGACATGTCGCCGACCTCGTCGAGAAACAGCGTGCCGCCGTCCGCCTGCTCGAACTTGCCGGCGCGATCGGCGAAGGCGCCGGTGAAGGATCCCTTCATGTGGCCGAACAGCTCACTCTCGATCAGTTCCGACGGGATGGCCGCGCAGTTCACCTCGACGAAGGCCTGGTCGCGTCGGGGCGACGCCTCGTGCAGGCCGCGGGCGACGAGCTCCTTGCCGGTGCCGTTCTCGCCGGTGATCAGCACCCGCGCCGCGGTGGGCCCGACTTTGGCGATCAGCTCCCGAACCGCCTGCAGCGCCGGACTCGAGCCCACCATCTGATACCGGCTCTCGGCCACCTCGCGCAGGCGGGCATTCTCCCCCACCAGCTCGGCGTGCGCCAGCGCGTTCCGGACCGTGAGGAGAAGCCGGTCGGTATCGAGCGGCTTCTCCAGGAAATCGAATGCGCCGCGCTGGGTGGCTTCGACCGCCGTGGCGATGGTCCCGTGTCCCGAGATCATCACGATCTGGGCGCGAGGGTCGATCCCCCGGAGCCGGCTCAGCGTCTCCAGGCCGTCCAGGCCGGCCATCTTCACGTCGAGGAACACGAGATGGGGCCGGAACTCCGAGTACACCGTGATGGCCTCCCCGCCCGAGGCGGTGACGCGGACCTCGAGATCCTCGTACTCGAGGACCTGCTTCAGCGCCTGCCGGATGCCGGCCTCGTCGTCGACGATGAGGACGCGATGGCTCATGGGCGGGTTGCTCCATAGAGTGTGGCGCCGCCGGGTCGGAGCCGAATCGCCCGGACGCCCGGTGGGACACGCCAGGGCACGGTGTGCCGCCGGGGATCGCCCAGTGCCCGCGAGACCAGGCGCGGGACCATCGCGTCAGGCAGCGGGAAGTCCCGGATGCGGACGGAGCGAATCGCCCACTCGCCGGTTCCCGGACCGAGGACTCGCAGCGGGCCGACTGCCTGCACCGGCTCGAACGCCCGCAGCGCCACCCCCAGCGGGCCTACCATCTCCTTCGGCAGTCGAGCGGTCCTGAGCCGTGCGCGCACCGCGACCTCACCGTCGAGCAGTTCCACCTGCAGCGAATCGAGCTCCTTCCGAAACTCCGGTTGCAGTCCGCTCCCGATGAGGGACGCCACTTCGGCGGGCGTGAGCACGATCGAATCGGCACGCCACCCGTTGAGCGAGTCCACCTTGGACCGGGCGGATTCCAGGGCCCGGGCACCGGGACGACCACCCGAGACCCCGGGCGCCGCGGCCGCATGGTCGCCGAGCAGGCGCCGGCCTTCGCGCACCAGCCGGTCGCGATAGAGCCAGCCGAGCGCCAGGGCCGCGATCAGCCCGAGCCACCCGATGAGCCTGACCGGGGCGGTGAGACAGCCCATCACGCTCCGAGCTCGAGCGTGAGGCGAGCGTCGTAGCGCGGGCCCCGGGTGGTCAGCACGCTCTCGTACAGTCCCAGCTGGCTCCCGACGAATGGCACCCGCTCGTACATCGTCCGAAACTCATCGAGGCCGTGTGGCGGGCACCGCTGGCCTTCCTTCACTCGCCCCAGCGTGACATGGGGCTGGAACGGCGCGCCCTCCGGAGGAAACCCGATCGCCTCGCCGGCGCGCTCCAGCCGGTCCTGCAGCAGCTCGAGGCCCGGCGTTCCTTCCAAGCCGATCCAGAGCACCCGGGGCCGGCTCTCGCTGGGGAAGGCGCCGAGATCACTCAGCGTGAGCGACAGCGCCCCGACGTCCTGCCCCGCGATTCGCATCGCTTCCTCGATCACCTCGAGCCGCTCGGACGCCACTTCGCCAAAAAACTTGAGCGTGAGATGGAGTCCCTCGTCCTGCACCCACCGCACCGGCCACTCGCTGGCCCTGAGGCGCGCCAGCACCGCGAGTATCTCGGCCCGCGCCGGCTCCGCCACCGGCAGGGCGGCGAAGAGCCGCATTACAGGTCCGGTGCCCCGGGAGCGATCGCAAGCAGGCCGCCGCGCCGGTATCCGGCCGGGTCGAGCTCCACCGCGGCGAAGCCGAGTCCGCTGAAGAAGGTGACGACCGCACTCCACTGCTCCCGCACCCGCGCCAGCTGCTCGGGCGAGACCTCGAGCCGGGCCTTCTCGCCGTGATGCCGGACGCGGAGGTCGCCGGTGAGTCCGATGCCGCGTAGATAGGCTTCGCCGGCCTCCACCTGCCGCAGCCGTTCCGGGGTGATGCGAAGGCCGTACGCGACGCGGCTGGAGAGGCAGGGGGACGACGGGGCGTCCCAGGTGACCAATCCGAGCTCGCGTGAGGCGGCGCGGATGGCGTCCTTGGTCCATCCCAGCTCGGCCAGGGGAGAGCGGATCGAGCGCTGCTCCGCCGCCCGGAGCCCGGGTCGGTGCTCCCCGAGATCGTCGGCATTGGTGCCGTCGATGATGGCATCGAACGCGCGCTCCCGGGCGATCTCGCCGAGGCGGGTCCACAGCTCGGACTTACAGAAGTAGCACCGGTTGGTCGGATTGCTGAGGTAGCGTGGATCCGCCAACTCACGGGTCTCCACCTCCAGCAGCGGCACGTCGAACTCTCGAGCGAGCTGGACCGCGGCGCGCCATTGCACCTCCGGATAGGAGGCGCTCCGGCCGATGACGGCGAGGAAGCGTTGGCCACCGAGCGTCCGTCGTCCCACCACCGCCAGCAGCGCTGAGTCGACGCCTCCCGAATAGGCCAGCAGCACCCGCCCGAGTCCGAGCAGGTGACGACGCAGGGGTTCCAGGGCCGACATGGGCAGTAACGTAATGCTATCCCAAGGCAACGGAAGCGCGTTTGCGCAGCGCGTTTGCGCCGGGGGCGCGGGCGCGGTTAGATAGCTGGCATGGACGATCCCAGTCACCTGGTCGTGAGCCCCGCGCTGAGGCTCCCGCTCGCCGAGCTCGAGTACCGGGCGTCTCGATCGGGCGGCCCAGGCGGACAGCACGTGAACACCTCCTCGACGCGCATCGAAGTCTGGTGGGATGTGGCGGCGTCTCCGGCGCTCACCGAGGAGCAGCGCGCGCGGCTGCTCACGCGGCTGGCCAGCCGACTCGATTCGACCGGAGGTCTGCGCCTCGTCTCCAGTGGCTCCCGAAGTCAGCTCCGGAACCGCGAGGAGGTCACGGAACGGCTGCGCGATCTCGTCGCGGCGGCCCTGCGGGTGCCGAAGCCCCGCAAGCGGACCCGGCCTTCGCGCGCCGCCAAGGCGGCCCGACTGGAGGCCAAGCGGAGGCGGTCAGCCACCAAGCGCGAGCGGCGTCCGCCCGGCGCGGAGGAGTGAGTCCGATTCGAGAAACCGGTCCAGTGAAAGCGTCGTAAGGTCGACACTCCTCCGGCCGTTGTCCTCTTCGAGGTCCCCCATGGTCCACCGCGGGATTCCGCGCCTCACGACGTTCGCGCTCCTGGTCCCGACACTGTCGCTGCTCCTCACGGTCCCTCTGGCGGCGCAGAAGGGCGCCGACCAGGGTGGATTCATCGTGCGCCTCGGATCCGACACCCTGGCAGTGGAGGAGTACGCTCGCACCAACACGAAGCTTGAGAGCCAGCTGGCGCTCCGGGTGCCGTACGCCCGTCGCGTCCACTACATCGCGGCACTGGATTCGGCGGGCCATGTCGCCCGGTTCGACCTCACCATGCGGCCGCTCGCCACCGGCGTCGGGGCTCCGGCACTCGGGACCATCGTCTTTCGGGGAGACACCGCGGACGTCACCGTGACGCTGGGCGATAGCGTCAGACAACAGCACATCGCCGCGCGCCCAGGCGCGGTGCCGCTCTCGATGTTCTCCCACGCGCTCGTGGAGCAGGCCATTCTTCAGGCCAGGCGCTCCGGTGAGGACAGCGTTGCCTTCGACTGGTTGGCCCTGGGATCACCCGAGGCCTCGGCCTCGTACGTGGTCCGCCGGGGTAAGGACTCGGTTGCCGTCGGGCTCTTCGGGAGCCCGCTCTTCGCCAAGGTCGACCGCCGCGGGCGGCTGCTCGGGCTCGACGGCCGCGCCACCACCCAGAAGGTCGTAGTAGACCGGGTGCGTGAAGTGGACGTGGGGAACTTCGCGACCGAATTCGCCAGGGCGGACATGACCACCGGCCCGATGGGGCAGCTCTCGCCCAGAGACACGGTGCGCGCCACGGTGGGGGCGGCACACTTGCTGGTGGACTATGGCCGCCCGCGGAAGCGAGGCCGTCAAATCTTCGGCAACGTGGTGCCCTGGAATCAGGTGTGGCGCACCGGTGCCAACGCGGCGACCCAGTTCACCACCGACGCGGCCCTCACGGTGGCTGGCGCGACCATCCCCGCCGGCCGCTACACCCTCTGGACCCTCCCCAGGCCGACCGGCGCTACGCTGATCATCAACCGGCAGACCGGCCAGTGGGGCACCGACTACGACTCCACCCGGGACCTCGCGCGGGTCGAGCTGGAGCGACGGCGCCTGGCGGCCCCGCTGGACCAGTTCACCATCGGCATCGATTCCACCGCCGCGGGCGGCGTTCTCCGGCTGGAGTGGGACAGCACCAGTTTCCGGTTGCCATTCACCGCGAGCCGGTGAGCTTGGCGGCACCAGTCCCCCCAGTTGCCTCCACCGGCACCATCATACAGATTAGGCTTGAGGTATCACCCCAACGGACACGAAAGTCACGCCGCCGCCTTCCGCCGGTCCAGACTCCGGTACTGAATGGCTTCGCGGACGTGCGGGCCAGCCAGCGGCTCTGCGCCGGCCAGGTCGGCGATCGTGCGTGCGATTTTGAGGATGCGGTGGTACCCACGGGCCGAGAGCCCGAAGCGATTCACCGCGTCCCGGAGCAACTGCTCGATGCTCGGGGTCACCGCGCAGTAGCGGCGGAGATCGCGCGTCGTCATGTGGGCGTTCGCGTGGACGCCGGGCCGGTCCTGGAAGCGTTGGCGCTGGATACTCCGGGCTCGCTCGACCCGCTCGCGGATGGCCGCGCTGGGCTCCTCGGAGCGACACTCGGCCAGGTCGGAGTAGACCACGGCGGGCACCTCGAGATGGATGTCGATCCGGTCGAGCAGCGGCCCCGAGACCCGAGCCCGATACCGTTCCACGTCGAGCGCGGCACAGCGGCACTGCTGGCGCGCGTCCCCGAAGTAGCCGCAGGGACACGGGTTCATGGCGGCGGCGAGCATGAACCGCGCGGGATAGGTCAGGCTGACGGCCGCCCGGCTCAGGGTGACGACACCGTCCTCCAGTGGCTGGCGGAGCACCTCCAGTACGTTCCGCCGGAACTCGGGGAGCTCGTCCAGAAAGAGCACTCCGCCGTGCGCCAGGCTGACCTCCCCGGGTCGAGGGTAGGATCCGCCGCCGATGAGACCGGCGTCGCTGATGGTGTGGTGTGGCGCGCGGAAGGGTCGCACGGTGCACAGGGATTGCCCCGGCGCGAGCAAGCCGGCGACGCTGTGGATCTTGGTGGTTTCCAGAGCTTCGTCCAGGCTCATGGAGGGCAGGATGGTCGGAAGCCGCCGGGCCAGCATGGTCTTGCCGGCGCCCGGTGGACCGACGAGGAGCAGATTGTGCGCGCCCGCGGCGGCCACCTCGAGAGCCCGCTTGGCGGACGCCTGGCTCCGGACGTCGGCGAAGTCGCAGTCGTCAGCGCGCCGGCCCGCCATGAGCGCGGCGAGGTCGATCCGCGCGGCCGGAAGCGGGTGATCACCGGCCAAGTGGGCGCAGGCCTCCGTGAGGCTGCGCACGCCGCGCACCTCCAGCCCGTCGACCACGGCCGCTTCGGGTAGATTTTCCAGTGGGAGGAGCATCCCACGGCAGCCCGCGGCCCGAGCGGCGAGCGCCATGGAGAGCGCGCCGCGGACCGGCCGGACATCGCCCTCGAGACCGACCTCGCCGACGACGATCTGATCGTCCAGGCCACTGTCGTCGAGCTGGCCGCTCGCGACGAGCAGCCCGAGGGCGATCGGCAGGTCGAGTCCGGTACCATCTTTGCGGATGTCGGCGGGGGCCAGGTTCACCGTGATCCGCCGGAGGGGGAAGGTGAACCCGGCATTGGCGAGCGCGGCGCTGACTCGCTCCCGCCCTTCCCGCACCGCCCCATGGGGCAGCCCGACGGTGGAAAACGAGGGAAGCCCGTTGCTGATATCGACCTCGACCTCGACCGTCAGCGCGTCGATGCCGAGCACGGCGGCCGAGCGGATGCGCGCGAGCATGGTAGGACACCGGGTGAAGGCCCCGGGAAGGTAGAGCAAAACGCCACTGGGCTCGCATCACGCACCTGCCCGGTGGTACGCAGGAACGCGTGGCGGCGGTGCCGACGGCCCGACCGCGCTGGTCAGGTTCTCAGGGAGAAATGAATGCGCAAGTTGTTCTGGTTTGGGATGTTGCTGATCGGCGCGTGTGCCATGCCGCGGGCCGCGGGCGCTCCGCTCGCTCCGGTGGAGCGGGCCTGGGCCGTGCCCACGCTCGAGCTGTATCAGGAGTGGTGGACCAAGACCGAGGCGTGCTCGGGACGCACCGCGGACATGTCGCTGGTAACCTTCTACGCCGTCGATGCTCCCAACGGCGCGATCGATCTCGGCGGCCCGGTGGCCCACGGTTGGTGGGTCCGCACAGGAAACCGGATCTATCTCCCCGCCAACGCTCTGGGCGAGGAGTGGCTGGTGCGCCACGAGATGCTGCATGCCCTGCTGCAGCGCGGGTCCCATCCCTCCCGCGCCTTCGTCGAGTCATGCCACTTGTCTTCCGCCCAGGTCTGGCGGGATTCGACCCTGACCGTCGATCCGGAGAACCCGAAGGGTCACTGATCCGCGGGGGGCGCTCAGGATGCCGCGGCCGCCCCGTGGTGCTTCTCGCCGATTGCCTCCTCCAAACGTCGTAGTGCCTGCTCGTCCGCCACCGTAGGCCCGACGAACGTCCGCTTTGCCACCCCCTGCCAATAGACCACGAGTGCCACGGCCAGCGCGAGCATCGTCCAGAGCACCAGCTCGTTGGGCGGCAGGCTGAAGACCACGGTCAGAAACAGCACCCACACGATCGCGATCACGTTGAGCACCGGGCCCCAGGCACCGAGGCTCCAGGGCGCCGTGGCGGGCGTGGTGAACTCACCTCGTCCCCGTCGCTTGTTTCGCCAGTTGAGGTAGATGGGAAACATGTAGGCGAGATAGAGGGTGATGACGCTGATCGAGGTGATCACGAAATAGGCGGCGGCGTAGATACAAATCAGCACCGACAGCAGGCTGGTGATCAGGATCGACCAGACCGGCGTCCGGTACGTCCGGCTCACCTGCTTGATCAGCCCCGATCCCGGCATCCCGTCGTCGCGGGCGAATGCGTACCACATCCTCGCCATCGAGGTGATGGAGGACGAGCCGCAGAGCCACATCGCTCCGCCGATGATGATCGCGATCAGGTTGGCGAAGAAATTCGAGAGATTCCCGTAGACGATCTGCAGCACCGGGTAGGCGTCGTTGGCCGTCGTCGCCACGTCCCCGTTGGGAATGCACCAGGTCAGGATCAGCAGCATCACGTACCCCACGACCGCCGAGACGGCCACCGACAGAAACACTCCCCACGCCGAGTTCTTCCGCGCCATCACCGTCTCCTCCGCCACGTGGGCGGACGCGTCGTACCCGGTATAGGTCCACTGGGCCTGGAGCAGCGCCAGCACGAAGACCAGCCCGAACGGCGCGGCCCGGTAGAGCTCGGCCAGCCAGGGCAGCAGCGCGAACAGCGGCGACGCCAGCTTGAATTCCCCGAACACCAGGGCGGGCTGGGCGACCCCGCTCCCCAAGTCCGCCGAGGAGGCGTCCAGCGGATTCACCACGGTTGCACGCGAGAAGAGGAACTCCAGGCTGTTGTGGTGGGTCCCGAACACCGTCAGCAGCACCGCGATGATGGCGACACCGCCGATGTGCCAGTACACGCTGAAGTCGTTCAGCTTGGCGGTGAGCCGGATGCCGTAGATGTTGATCAGGATCTGGGGGATCATGATCAGAACCATCACGAATATGTAGAAGTACCAGCTCGTCATGCTGCCGAACACCGGGACCGCCTGGTCTGCCGGCAGTCCGAAGATGCGGGTGATCGCGCCCACGATATAGATGGCCGCCGCCACGTTGATGCCCGCGGTGATGGTGATCTGGCCGATCATGTTGAGCCAGGCCGTCACCCAGGCCCAGGTGCGGCCACCGAGCCGGAAGGCCCAGAAATAGAGCCCGCCCGCCGTGGGATAGGCCGAGGCGAGCTCGGCCATGGAGGCCGCCACACACAGCGTGAAGACGCTCACCAGCGGCCAGCCCACCGAGTTGACGATCGGCCCAGCGAACTTGAGGCCGTAGCCGTAGAGCAGGACCGCGCCGGTGAGGATCGAGATGATGGAGAAGGAGATCGCGAAGTTGGAGAACCCGCCCATCTCCCGGAACAACTGCTGGGCATAGCCCAGGCGGTGCAGCTCACGGATGTCCTGCTGGATCAGCTCCTCGCGGGTCAGTTGAGGCTGTGCCATAAGCGGTCTCCGTGGCGAGCGGGACGACGGATGTGGGGAGCAGGGAGACCCAGAGATGCGCTCCGCGCGTGCAACCGTCAAGGGAAGGGCGACTGGCGGCGGCCGGGACGTGCTCCTATCATATAGGCAGTTCCGACTACTCACTTCAGGTCGCTCAGCCCGGTGCCAGCCCCCTGCGCTCCCACGGAGCCGTCGGGATCAACACCTGGGCCCGCCCTCCTCTCCGCCCTTGTGGCCCCACCCTGGGGGGCCCGTCCAGCTCGAGCGCGGGCGACGTCCAGAGTGGTCGCGGCTGGACCCACAATACGGCCATGCTGGAGGATGTGGAGAAGACGGTGCTCCGCC
>JBBSHB010000093.1:0-11270 GCA_038253515.1 Gemmatimonadales bacterium
ACGACAGGCGCAGGGCCCCGCGTTCAGATCCGCCCCACATCGGGGACAGAGTCCAGCACAGTCTTCGCGGCAGAGGAGCAGCTCGGTCTTGATGGCCAGCGCGAGCTCCTCGCGAACCGCTTCGGCCACGTCCACCTGGACGGCCCGTTCGGGGAGCGGGTAGGAGTCGGGATCGTCGGCCACCTCGGGGTCGGTGCTGAACACCGCCGCGTGGACCGGGATGTCGACTTCGTCGAGCACCTCGGTGAGGCACCGGCGGCACTCGCCCCGCACCACCGCATGCAGGTTTCCTCGCCAGAGGTAGGTGCCCTCGCCGGCGGCCTGCAACTGCCCCTTCACCGACACCGGCCCGGCGAGACCGAGTTCCAGACCTTCGAGAAAAGGGTCGTCGGGCTGGAGCACTCCGTCCGTCCGCACGGGACCCCGTTGGAGATCCCGAATGTCCACTCGCAGCATAGCCGCTTAAGATAGCTGTGACAACAACTTGGGGCAAGACCGCCGATCAGCCCCAGAGCCCGGCCAGCTCCCCCTCGGCGAAGAAAAATCCTACCTCCCGGGTGGCGTTCTCCGGGCTGTCGGAGGCATGAATCGCGTTCCGGCCCTTGGACTCCGCGTACAGCTTCCGGATGGTGCCGACGGCTGCCTCGGCCGGGTCGGTGGCCCCGATGACGCTGCGGAGAGTGGGTACCGCGTCCTCCCGCGCCAGGGCCATCGGCAGGCAGGGGCCGCTGGTCATGAAGCTGACCAGTCCGGCGAAGAACGGTCGCTCGCGATGGACCTCGTAGAACGCGCCGGCCTGCTCCTGGGTGAGGCGGACCAGCCGAGCCGCGCGGATGGTGAATCCCGCGTTCTCGAGGTGCGCGATGATCTTCCCGGCGTTCCGCGCCTCGAGCGCGTCGGGCTTGAGGATGCCGAGGGTGAGCGAAACCGCCACGAAGCCTCCAGGACAGGATGGTTAATGTGGGATTCACCACGGAGACACGGAGGACACGGAGTCAGCACGGAATTCTCAGCGAAGTACCTCTCACGTTCTCATGAACTCAACGTTGCCACACCACCCCACGCGATTAGAATATTGCCGCGGTGATCTCGCGGTTTCCGTGCAACCTCCGTGTCCTCCGTGCCTCCGTGGTGAAATTCCTGCACCGGAACCCCGCCGCGAAATGCCGAAGCTGCAAACGGCTACCTGAACCTCATCAGTTTGAGACAGCTACCCGAAGCAGCTCGACCACGTCGATCGGCCGGCGCATCACCGCGATCCTGGCGGCCGTGAACGCGGCCAGCTTCTCCTCCGCGGTGCCGGAGGAGCCCGATATGATGGCGCCGGCGTGGCCCATCCGCCTTCCCTTGGGTGCGGTCTGCCCGGCGATGAACCCGATGACCGGCTTGGTCACGTGCTCCCGCACGAAGCTGGCGGCCCGCTGCTCGTCGGTTCCCCCGATCTCGCCCAGCATGACGATCGCGTCGGTGCCGGCGTCGGCCTGGAACGCCCGGAGGCAATCGATGAAGTCGGTGCCGATGATGGGGTCGCCGCCGATGCCGACGCAGGTGCTCTGGCCGATGCCGTTCCGGGTGAGATGGTTCACCACCTCGTACGTCAGCGTGCCGCTCCGGGAGACCAGCCCCACCCGGCCCGGCGCGCAGATGTTTCCCGGGATGATGCCGACCTTGCTCTCGCCCGGGGTGATGAGGCCCGGACAGTTGGGGCCGATGAGTCGCGCCCCGCGCGACCGCACGAACGGCAGCGTGCGCGCCATGTCCAGCACCGGGACGCCCTCGGTGATGCACACGACGAGCGCCAGACCGGCGTCGGCCGCCTCCAGCACCGCGCCGGCCGCCATGGCGGGCGGCACATAGATGACCGAGGCATTGGCCCCGGTGTCCGCGACCGCCTGGGCGACGGTGTTGAAGATCGGCACCTTGTCGTCGAACCGCTGGCCACCCTTCCCCGGCGTCACGCCGGCGACCACCGCGGTGCCGTACTCCAGCATCTGACGGGTGTGGAAGGAGCCCTCCCGGCCGGTGATCCCCTGAACGACCAGGCGCGTACCCCGGTCGATGAAGATGCTCACGCCGCCTCCCGGGCCAGCTTCACCACCTGCTCGACCGCCTGGTCCATGTCGCTCAGCGCCCGCATGCCGACGCCCTCGAGGATGCGGATCGCCTCCGCCTCGTTGGTGCCGGTCAGCCGGATGACGATCGGCACGCTCACCTTGAACTGGCGGGTGGCCGCCACGATGCCGTTGGCCACGTCGTCGGTCCGGGTGATGCCGCCGAAAATGTTGAAGAGGATGGCTTTGACGTTGGGATCGCTGGTGATGATCTTGAGCGCGCTGATGACCTTCTCCGGATTCGAGCTGCCGCCGATGTCGAGGAAGTTGGCGGGCGCGCCCCCGTAGAACTTGACCAGATCCATGGTGGCCATGGCGAGCCCGGCGCCATTGACCACGCACCCGACGTTGCCGTCGAGCTTGATGAACGACAGATTGGCCCGCCGCGCCGCCACCTCGCTCGGTTCCTCCGCCGTCTCGTCGCGCAGGAGCGCGAGGTCGGGGCGGCGGTCCAGCTCGTTGTCGTCCACCACGATCTTGGCGTCCAGGGCCAGGACCCGGCCGTCCGGCGTAGTGACCAGGGGGTTGATCTCCGCCAGCGAGGCGCCGTTGGCGGTGAAGACGTCGTAGAGCTGCTCCATGATCCGCGCCGCGGCCCGGACGTGGGCGAACTCGCGATAGAGACCGAACGCCAGCGTCAGCGCCTGGTGGGGGAACAGGCCGTACACCGGGTCGACCGGAAGCCGGGTGATCTTCTCCGGCGTCTTGGCCGCGACCTCCTCGATGTCCACGCCACCGGCCGCGCTCACCATGAAGACCGGGCGCTGGGTCTCGCGGTCCATGATGAGACCGACGTAGCTCTCGGTGGCGATGTCCGCCGCCGGCACGATCAACACTCTGTGGACGGTGAGCCCCTTGATCGTCATGCCCAGGATCTGGGACGCGTAGTCCGCGGCCTCCGCCGGGTTCCGGGCCAGCTTCACCCCACCGGCCTTCCCCCGGCCCCCCGCGTGGACCTGTGCCTTGATCACGACGGTACCGCCGATCCGCCGCGCGATCGCTTCCGCTTCTGTTGGGGTCGCGGCGACGTCGCCCTCGAACATCGGAATCCCCGCCGCCTTGAGCAGGGTCCGGGCCTGGTACTCATGCAGGTTCACGGTTCCCTCGTGATGGTCGTGCCGGTCTCCCCCCGCAGCGCGGCGGGACCCTCCGACAGTCGAGCGATGATGCTGCGCCTTCCTCCCGACCGGACGAATGCCGCGGCGGCCTCCACCTTGGGCCGCATCCCGCCGGCATCGAGGGTGTCGCCGGCAACGAGCGCGTCGGCCTCGGCCAGACTCATGCGCCGGATCGGCCGGGCGGACGGCGTGCCCCACCCGGCGAAGACCGCGTCGACGTTGGTCAGGATCATGAGCACCTCGGCCTCGAGCTGGGCGGCGAGGATGGCCGACACCCGGTCCTTGTCGACCACGGCGTCGAGCCCTTCGAGGCCGAGCAGTGGATCGTCGTAGACCGGAGGGCCGCCACCGCCGGCGGCGATGACGATGGTGCCCTGCTCCAGGAGCCGGCGCACGACGGGAAACTCCACTACCCCGAGCGGGACGGGGCTGGTCGCCATTCGGCGCCAGTTCCCCGCCCCATCGCGCCCCACGGCCCGGCCCACCTCGCGCAGCCGCTCGGCCTCCTCCTCGGAGAGCGCATGGCCGACCGGTTTGGTCGGCCGGCTCAGCGCCGGGTCGAACCGGTCCACCAGCGTTTGGGTGATGACCGTCGCCACGTCGCGCCGGACCCGCGCGGCCGCCAGCGCGTTCTGCAGCGACTGCTGGAGCATGTAGCCGATCCAGCCCGCGGTCTCGGCGACGAGCACGCCCAATGGGAGCGGTTCGACCAGCCGACGGGCCGCCTCGTTGCGCAGCAGCTCGTCGCCGACCTGCGGTCCGTTGCCGTGCACCAGCACGATGTCCCAGCCGTTCCGCGCCAGCTCCACGATCGGCGCCATGCTTTCCCGCGCCCGGCGGAACTGATTGGTGACGGTCGGCGACTCCCCCGCGCGGGCGAGCGCGTTGCCGCCCAGAGCGAGCACCGCCCTCTTCACGCGGACCACCCTCGCAAAAAGCCTTGCAAGCTAGTCCCGGGCCCAGGGGCGAGCAAGCTCACGGTCCCGCTGAATCCGACGGCAGTCCGAGCGTCTTCCGCAGCGCTTCCCACGCCCGGCCGAACGCTGCCCAGTCCGCGCCACGGAGCGCGGAATCGGCGCGCAGCAGGAACCGCCGCGCGTCGTCCAGCCGCGTGGCCGGCGCGGCACCGGCGATCGCCGGCACCGAGGCGCCAAGCAGATTGCTCCACGCTTCCGCCAGCGTGTGGCCGGCGCCCAGACGCTCGTCCCGCGCCGCGACGCTCACCCACACGACCGCCGTTCCGCCGTTGGCACGCCGAGCGAAGCTCATCCGGTAGCCGATCACGCCGGCGGGGCTGAGGTCGAAGCGCACCGGTCCGTGATCCAGCCGACCGCCCTCGTCGCGGATCGAATCGTTGAGGGCCGCATAGCTGGGGAACCGCGACCACCGGGTCTCCAGCGTGCCGCGGGAGGGCAGCGCCGCCGCCGAATCGATGCGGGCCAACCGAAGCGCGTCCCCGTCTTCCTCACGGCCGGCGAGGAGCACGCCGGTGAGGCGCCGCTCGGAGACGCGCTCGAAGGAGGTGACCAGCTGCGGGCCGGCCGCATCCGGCAGCCAGGCGATCTCCGCACGCGGGGGCTCGTTGCTGTCGGCGGGCACCCGCCCGCTCCCCGCTCCCAGGTTCCACCCGGGGCGCTCCAGCTCGTGCGCCTGCCACCGAAAGAGCTCCGGCGGGTACGGCGCGGCCCGGAGCACCGGCCCGGGGATGGATGACACCGGTTCGACGACGCCTTCCGAGACCGCCGCCCAGGCCTCGGCCAGGGGATCGCTGCCCGGCCGCAGGAAGATGTGGGTCGCTCCGGTGAGCGCCGACACGGTTCCGAGGAAGCCCGCGCGGAGACTGCCCACCGGGCGGCCGTGCCAGGTGATCCGGGGGGACAGGGGAAACGTGGCGCTGGAGGTGTACCCGTCCACCAGCCAGATCAGCTCGCCGTCGATGACGCGCGCCACCGGCGCGGTCCAGGTCACGTATGGAGCGAGGCACTCGAGGCGAGCAGCGGGGGAGAGCCGCCAGTCGACCCGCGCACCCGGCGGGAGGGGGCCGAGCAGGCGCCCGGCCTGCAGCGCCCAGGCCAGCAGGATGCGCCGCGGCCAGCTGGTGGCTGGCACGCCGGGGCCTTCGCGACCATTCAACCGGTACTGCGGGGCAGCCGGCCCGAACGCCTCCTCAGCCAGCTCGAGCAGCGGCGCGGCCGAGGGCCGGGGCACCGAGTCGTGCGCCTGGTAGAAGAGCGGCTCCCCCGCGGGCCCGACACGATCGTCCGCGATCGCCGACAGGGACAGGTGGGTCCCCCCGGCAGTGCGCGCCGCGAGCCACACCGGCCGGGCCCCGCCCTGCACGCTCAGCATGGCGGCATCGATCGACAGGATATCGGCCGAGTCGGCGGCGAGGATCCGCGACACCATAGGCTGGTTCCAGTATGCCGGCACTCGGGGCGGCTTCGGCTCGCCGCGCGGAGCCACTCTCACCTCCCGGAGCAGCTCGAGTCCGTAGGCGTACCGGGCCAGTCGGTCGAGACTGATCGGGTCGGCCAGGGGCTGGGGGTCTCCGGCGATCGCCGCCGGAACTATCAGATGGCCGACCAGAGAGGCGCCGGCGAGGACGATCCACCCGGCGGCGGCCAGCGCGTGGCGCGCGCGGACCGCCCACGCGACGGAGAGGACCGCCGTAGCGAGGGCGACACCGGCGAGGATGGGCGCCACGTTCTTGGTGGACCGCCAGAGGGCCTCGTCGGGCACCCCGAATGCCACCAGCTCGTACCGCTCGAGCAGATAGCCCCACATGAGCGTCAGCGCGAGTCCGGCCAGGAGCCATCCGAGGTGGATGCGCGCGTGGTTGTTGATGGCGGGACGCCCTTCGATCCAACGGACCGCGCCGACCACCAGGTAGAGCGCGAACACGATCCCGAGCGCCAGGGTAAGCAGCATGAACGCGAAGCTGTGGGCCGCCCGCCAGACCGGGAGCTGCGCTACGTACAGCCCGACGTCCCGCTGGAGCAGCGGGTCCGCCATCCCGTAGATGGCTCCCTGCCAGGCGAGCGCGATCTCGCCCACCCACTGCGAGGCACCCGCACCCACCAGGACGCCCAGGACGGCTCCGGTGCCGACCGCGATGGTGAGCAGGGCGCTGGGGGTGAGGGCCTCCCGGAATTCGAGGTTGGCGACGTTGCGGCGTACCTGCACCGAACCGACCGCACGATAGACCGCCAGCAGGTGTCCGATGAACCAGGCAGAGGCCACCAGGACGGCGGCGAGGTCGAGTATGGCGCGGAGGAGGTGCCAGTCGGTGAGGAAGCCGACGGCGGCGGGCGCCACCCGGGCCGCCCACCACCGGTCGGCCAGGATGCCGGCGGTCCAGCGGCCCGCGAACAGCAGGACGACGAGCCCGGTGAGCGCGGCGGTGAGCCGCCGACCGCGCCGGGACACTCGGCTAGGCGCGCACGCCCTGGGCGGCCAGCCAGCTCACGACTTCGCCGCGGTAGGCGTCCAGGGCCTGCGGGTCGGTTGCCTCGAATCGGAGCACCAGGATCGGCTGGGTGTTCGAGGCACGGAGCAGGCCCCAGCCCTTGGGAAAGGTGATGCGAACCCCGTCGATCGTGTTGGCGGGATAGCGCGCGGCGAACGCCGCGGCGGCCCGCTCCACGATGGCGAACTTCTCCTCGTCGGGCGCGTCGACCCTGATCTCCGGCGTCGCGAAGGTCACGGGCAGGTCGGCGAGCAGCGGGGCGAGGCCGAACGGCTGGCGGCTCACGATCTCCAGCAGGCGGGCCGCCGCGAAGAGCGCGTCGTCGAAGCCCAGGTAGTCACCGCCGAAGAACATGTGGCCGCTCATCTCGCCCGCCAGCGGCGCCTGCAGCTCCTTCATCTTGGCCTTGATGAGCGAATGGCCGGTCTTCCACATGACCGGCCGCGCCCCGGCCGCGGCCAGCGCGGCCGGCAGCACCTCGGAGCACTTCACGTCGAAGATCACCGGGGTGCCCGGGCCGAACCGGGCCACCGCGTCGCGCCCCAGGATGATCAGCAGCTGGTCGCCGTAGATGATCCGGCCGGTCTCGTCCACCGCCCCGATCCGGTCGGCGTCGCCGTCGAACGCGATGCCCAGCTCGGCACCGGTGCGGCGCACCTCGGCCTGCAAGTCGCGCAGGTTCTCCGGGACGGTGGGATCGGGATGATGATTGGGAAAACTCCCGTCCGACTCGCAGAAAAGAGGAATGACTTCAGCACCCAGCGCTTCCAGGGTGGAGACCGCCACCAGGCTACCCGCCCCGTTGCCGCAGTCGACCACGACCTTCACCCGCCGGGCGAGCCGATGCCGATCGAGGATGCCGTCCCGATAGCGGCCGAGCACCGACGCGTCGCTGGTCTGGCGGCCAGCACCGCTCCGCCACCGCTCGGTGACGATCCGTTCCCAGAGGTCGAGAATCTCCTCGCCGTGAAACGGATCGGCCCCGAGGACCAGCTTGAAGCCGTTGAACTCGGGAGGATTGTGGGAGCCGGTGACCTGCACCCCCCCGGTGCTCCGGAGCGCCGAGACCGCGAAGTAGAGGGCGGGGGTCGGCAGCGTGCCGACGTCGACCGCGGTGCCGCCGGCGTCGGCGACGCCCAGGCGGATCCCCTCGGAGAGGGCGGCCCCGGACGGCCGATTGTCCTGGCCGACCACGATCACCGGGGCGTGCCCCACCCGATCCCAGGCGACGGTCGCGAAGGCGCGTCCCACCGCCCGGGCCAGCTCGGGGGTGAGCTCGGTCCCCACGATCCCGCGCACGTCGTACTGCCGGAAGATCGACTTGGGAACGTTCATCCGGTCATCTCACCGTCCGGCGAACGGCAGCCCCGTCTGGGTGAGCCGCGCCGCGCTCTGGCCGGCCACGTCCAGCAGGCCACCCGGCCAGAATCCGAGCACGATGACGGCGATCACCGAGACCAGGACCGTGCCGGCCGCCGCCGGCGAGAGGCGCACGCTCTGGTAGCGCTCGGGTCCGGGCGACGGCCGCATGTACATCCCCATGATCACCGGGAGATAGTAGCCCGCCGAGATCACGCTGGTCAGCACCAGGATCACCGGAAGGATGTAGTGCCCCCGAGCCACCACCGCGGACAGGATGTACCACTTGCCGATGAAGCCGAAGGTGCCCGGGAAGCCCAGCAGGGAGAGCATGCAGACGCTGAGCCCGAAGGCGATGCCCGGCCGGGTCGCGGCGAGACCGGCGAGGTCGTCGTAGGTCACGTCGCGCTCGCCGTTCCGTCCCAGCGCCGCCAGGAAGCCGAAGCTCGCGAGGGTGGCGAGCGAGTAGGCGAGCAGGTAGAGCAGCACCGACCCCGCGCCCACGAAGGAGCCCGGCCAGACCCCGACCAGCAGGTAGCCCGCGTGCGCGATCGAGCTGTAGGCCAGCATCCGCTTGAGCGAGCGCTGCGACAGGGCCACCAGGTTGCCGACGACCATCGAGGCGATCGCCATGGCGGCGATCACCGGCTGCCAGAGACTGATGGCGGAGGCGAACCCCTCCAGCAGCATGCGCACCAGCGCGGCGAAGGCGGCGGCCTTCACCCCCGTCGCCATGAACCCGGTGACCGGGGTGGGCGACCCGTCGTACACGTCCGGGGCCCACATGTGGAACGGAACCGAGGCGGTCTTGAAGCCGAACCCGATCAGCAGCAGGCCCAGGCCCAGCGCGGCGATGAGCGGGACATGCCCGCCGGAGAGCTGCGCTCCGATGAGTGCGAGGTTGGTCGTGCCGGTGGCGCCGTACGTGAGAGCGATGCCATAGAGCAGGAATCCCGAGGCAAACGCCCCGATGAGGAAGTACTTGAGCGCGGCCTCGGAGGAGAAGGCGCTGGTGCGGCTGAAGCCCGCCAGGACGTAGACCGCGATCGACATGACTTCGAGACCGAGGAAGAGGACGATGAGGTCCTCGGCACCCGCGAGAAACATCATGCCGGCCGTGGCCAGCAGCACGAGCGGGTAATACTCCGGCGCGAGCAGTCGCTCGCGCTCGAGGTAGCCCAGCGACAGCAGGATCGTCCCACCCGCGGAGATCAGCGCAATGGCGTCGGCCGCGTAGCGGAACGGATCCAGGGCCACCATCTGGGCCAGCCCGTCCGCCTGGGCATCGTTGCCCCAGAGCGCGGCGAGTCCGGCGGCGCTCACCACGACGCCGACGAAGCTGAGCCAGCCCGCGAGTCGGCTGTCGGCCGCCGTCTCGTGGCGCCAGCTGAGGACCAGCAGGACGATCAGCGCCCAGAAGGAGAGCAGGATCTCGGGCAAGAGCCCGAGGGTGATCCCCCACGGGGTACTCAGATCGAGCCGGATCATCGGGCCGCTCCGGGATCGCTCACCGCGGCGTCCAGCAGCGCGGTCGGCGCCCGGGGCGTGCGCGACAGGGCGGCATCGAGGTAGCGCTGACTAGAGGATTCCGTCCGGCGCAGCACCGGCGCGGGATAGAGCCCGAGCCAGACGATGCCCACCAGGATCGGCAGCAGCACCGCCAGCTCCCGGCGCGAGAGGTCGGGCAGATGCTCGTTCTCCCGGTCGTCGAGCTGGTTGAAGATCATCCGCTGGAGCGCCCAGAGGAGGTAGGCCGCGGCGAAGATCACGCCGGTGGTGGCGATCCCGGTGGCCCAGGGGAAGGCGGCGAAGCTCCCCAGGAGAACGAGGAACTCACCCACGAAGCCGTTGAGTCCGGGCAGGCCGATCGACGAGAGGGCCACCACGGTAAGGATCAGGCTGAACACCGGTACCACGCGCGCGATGCCGCCGTAATCCTCGATCAGCCGGGTGTGGCGCCGCTCGTAGAGCATCCCGATCAGGAGGAAGAGCGCGCCGGTGGAGAGGCCGTGGCTGATCATCACCATCAGCGCCCCCTGCACGCTCTGCAGCGTGAGCCCCCAGATCCCCAGCATCACGAAGCCCATGTGGCTCACCGAGGAGTACGCCACCAGCTTCTTGATGTCCGGCTGGACCATTGCCACCAGCGCGCCATACACGATGCCGATGACGGCCAGCGTCACCATCAGGAGACTCACTGCCGGGCTCAGCGCCACCTGGGGGAAGAACGGCACCCCGAACCGGAGGAAGCCGTAGGTCCCGATCTTGAGCATGACGCTGGCCAAGAGGACGCTGCCGGCGGTCGGCGCCTCCACATGCGCGTCGGGGAGCCAGGTGTGAAAGGGGAAGATCGGCACCTTGATGGCGAAGGCGACGGCGAACGCCCCGAACAGCCAGGGCGCCGCTCGCCCCAGCACGGACGCGTTCTCCAGGAGATGCTCATAGCCGAACGAGAGCATGCCGGTGGCGGCCTGGATCTTCCAGACCATGACCAGGATGGCCACCAGCATGAGCAGCGAGCCGGACATGGTGTAGATGAAGAACTTGATGGCCGCGTAGAGCCGGTTGGTGCCGCCCCAGATCCCGATGATGAAGTACATCGGGATGAGCATGACCTCGAAATAGATGTAGAAGAGGAACAGGTCGAGAGCAATGAACACCCCCACCATCCCGGTGAGCAGGACCAGCATCAGTGCGTAGAACCCGCGCTCCCGCCTGGTGATGTAGTGCCAGCTGGCCAGCACGCTCAACGGCATGAGCGCGGTGGTGAGCAGGACCATGACCAGGGATATCCCATCGACCCCGACGCGGTAGCTGATGCCCCAATTCGGGATCCAGGGCGCGGCACTCACCAGCTGCAGGCCCCCGCTGGCGGGGTCGAGCGCCCACCAGAGGCCGATGGAGAGCAGGAACTCGATCGTGGTGATGACGAGGGCGGTCCACTTGGCACCGGCTTCACCGCCCAGCAGCACGGGGAGGACGCCGAGCAGCGGGAGGAGGACCAGCGCGTGGAGGATCCACTGCCCATAGGAGACGGACGCGAGAAACTGGCTCATCGGGCCGTCACCTGGCCATGGCGCGCAGGACCCAGAGCGCACCGACGAGGAAGAGCACCACGTAGATCCCGACCTGCCCGGTCTGGAGCCGACTCCCGAGCCACCCGAGGCCCCGGCTCAGCCGGGCCGTGCCGTTCACCGCCGCGCCGTCGACCACGCC
>JBBSHB010000094.1:0-11245 GCA_038253515.1 Gemmatimonadales bacterium
CGAAGGCGGCCAATCCCGCCGGGCCCTCCACCAGCGCGGCCCTGGCCACGCGGGGCACGTCACCCGCCATCATGACCGCCCGCCGCACGTCCGCGGCCGGCACCCCGGCCGCGTGCGCCACCGCCTCCACCACCAGCCCCTCGACCGCGCCCTGCCGGAGCTCGCCCATGATGAGCCCGAAAAAGAACTGCCGCTCGGCCGCGGTCATGCGCGCGAGCAGCTCCCCCAGCAGCCGCTGCCTCGCCACGGCTGACCCCTTGCCACTGGCTCCGGCGACGAGGTCGAGCGTCGCGTCCACCTCGGCGAGCACCACCGTGGAGGACTCAGCCGCCGGGCCGGACGCCGCCGCCTGGAGCGCGGCCCAGCCGACGCCGAGCTTGTCCTGGCGGACGGCTCCCGAGAGGTAGGCGGTGGCGATCTCGATCTCCGGCGGCGGGACGGTCGAGAGCAGGGCGGCCAGCAGGCCGATCTTGTCGCGGCGGCCGCTGGTCTCCGCCACCCGGCGGGAGGTCTCGACCAGGGAGGCGAGCTTCAGGAGGATCTCGGGGTCCGATTCATTGGGAGGAAGCTAAACGTGCTGGAGGGGTTGAGCCCCTATGCGCCTCGGCGAAATCCTGCCATCGGCTCAGTGGCTTGCGCGGGAGGGGTGGGTGATGTCCGTTACAGCGCAAGCTCCGATGACGCGAACATTAGATGCGGAACTACATCAGACAGAGGATGCCATGGCCACCAAGGCGAAATCGCCGAAGCGCGCGAAGGGCCGGAAGCGGACCGGAGCGACACCTGCCGGCCGGAGCTCGAAGGGCAAGGCCGCCAGTCGGAAGACCCTGACGCGGAAGGCCGCGACTCGCAAAAGCGCCAGCCGGAAGAGCGGCGCGCGAAAGACCAAACCCAAGGCCAAGACCGGTACCGCCCGCTCGCGCGTCGCGGCCACGGTCAAGCAGAAGACGCTGCAGGGGCTCGAGGCTGTCAAGGGGACCGGTGAGCGGGCCTGGGATGTTCTGAAGTCGACTACCAGCAGCGTGGTGGAGGGCGTGAAGGAGAGAATCGGTCCGGCGCTCTCGGAGGGCTCCAGCGGCTCAGCCTGAAGCGGCCGGGCCTCCGGGACGATCCTGGCCGCTGCCTTGCGCGCAACGGCGCGGCCATCCAAATTTGCATGTAGGCACCCGCCAACCCTGTCCGGGCGGACCTGAGTGAGACCCATCCTTATTCCAATTTTCTTGGGCCCTTCCCAATTCTCTGGGCGTGGTGTCCGAGTCGGCGTTGCCGATGACTCCGCCAGCCGGGAATAGCGTGTCGCGACGCGCACTCGAGGGTGGGGCGCCCGTTGGCGCCATGACCGGTGACGCGGGCACGGCCCGGGCTGAGCCCTCTCCGCACCGAGTCATCGGGATCGGCGCGTCCGCCGGCGGCCTGGATGCCTACACCCGGCTGCTCGCCGCGCTGCCGGCCGAGACCGGGCTCGCGTTCCTGCTGGTCCCTCACCTTTCCCCAACCCATCACAGCCAGTTGGCGGAGCTGCTCGCGCGCAGTACGGCCTTCCCCGTCTCCGAGGCGCGCGACGGCGACAAGATGCGGCCCGATCATCTCTATGTCCTGCCGCCGGACAAGGTCATGTGCATCACGGATGGGCACGTGCGGCTCGATCCGCGTCCGCATCGCGAGGGTCCGCCGACGGTCATCGACGATTGTCTCGCCTCGCTGGCGGAGGTGTGGGGAGACCGGGCGGTCGGCGTGGTCCTCTCGGGCACCGGCTCGGATGGTGCGGCGGGCCTCATAGCGATCAAGGCCCATGGGGGCACCACCTACGCACAGGATTTCGGCTCCGCGGCGCACGACAGCATGCCCCGCAGCGCGGTCGAGGCCGGTGGAGTGGACTTCACCCTGACACCGGAGGCCATCGCGCGCTCGCTGGTGGAGCTGGCGCAGTCGGACACCACCGTCGCACCGCCGGAAGCGAGATCGGAGTCGCCGGCCGCGCAACCGGCGGAGGAACCGGGTCCGGCACTGTCCGCCGCCGACGCCGCGGCGCTGGATACCGTCCTCGGCATGCTGCAGACTGCGAGCGGCGTCGACTTCCCTCATTACAAGCGTCCCACGATGGCGCGGCGGGTGTTCCGCCGAATCGCGGAGCTCAGGCTGCCGGATCTCCCCGCCTACGTCCGCCGATTGCAGGAGAGTCCCGCGGAGCTCGAGACGCTCTTCGGCAGCGTCCTGATCCACGTCACCGAGTTCTTCCGCGAGCCCTCCATGTACGAGGTGCTCCGGAGCACGGTGATCCCGGCGCTGCTTACCCACCGGACCACGGCCGCCCCGATCCGGGTCTGGGTCGTGGGCTGCGCCACCGGCGAGGAGGCGTACTCCACGGCCATCGTGTTCTCGGAGGTCGCCGCCGAGCTCAAGCGGGACGTCCCGGTCAAGATCTTCTCCAGCGACGTGAGCGACGCGGCCGTGACGAGAGCCCGGCTGGGGCGCTACCCGGGCGACATCGCTGCCGAGGTCTCGTCCGAGCGGCTCGAGCGGTTCTTCGTGTCAGTGGACGGTGAGTTCCAGGTCGAGAAGGGGCTGCGGGAGATGTGCGTCTTCGCCCGGCAGGACGTCACCCGGGACCCGCCCTTCGCCCAGCTCGATATCGTCATCTGCCGGAACCTGTTGATCTACCTGGAGCCGGTGCTGCAGCGCCGGGTGCTTCAGGTGCTCCACTATGCGCTCAAGCCGGGCGGCTTCCTCGCCCTGGGCGCGGCGGAATCGGTGGCCGGGCTGGAACAGTTGTTCGCTCCGCTCGATCGCACGCACAAGGTCTACCTGCGGCGTACCGTCCCCTCGCACATGGAGCTGAACCTCGGCTGGAGCGGCCGGCAGCGCCCCGTGGGAGCTTCCCTGGTCCGGTCCTCGGGAGCGGCGCCCGCTGCGTGGAGCACCGCCGAGCTCCAGCGGGCCGCGGCGCAGGCGTTCTTCACCCAGTATCCCAGCGGGAGTGTGCTCGTCACTGCCGACCTGGAGATCCGCCACTTCCAGGGGACGACGAGTCCCTATCTCGAGCCGCCCTCCGGAGGCCCCACGGTACACCTCCTGAGGATGGCCCATCCCGATCTGCGGCTGATCCTGGGACGGCTGATCCGGAAGGCGCAGAAGGAGCGCCGCGAGGTTCACCGGCGCGACCTGCCAGTCCGGGTTGGCTCGCGGACGCACCGAGTGAAGGTGACCGTGCTGCCGGTGCCGACGGACGAGACCGAGCGGGAACATTACCTCGTGGTGTTCGACTCGGCGCCCTCGGGCAGGGAGCCGAAGAGCGGTGCCGAGCCGGGGGCTGCCGCGCGCGGCGCGGGGCAGGAGTCGGCCGGGGGGGAGGCGCGCGTCTTGGAGCTGGAGCAGGAGCTTGCGGACACCAAGGAATACCTGCAGGCCGTCATCGACCAACAGGACGAGACCCACGCGGAGCTCCAGACGACGTACGAGGCCAGCTCTTCCGCCAACGAGGAGTTCCAGAGCACCAACGAAGAGCTGGAGTCCACCAAGGAGGAGCTGCAATCGGTCAACGAAGAGCTGACCACGGTCAACGAGGAGATGCAGCAGCGCAACGCCGAGCTGAGCGCCCGCGGCGCGGAGGTCACCGGCCTGCTGGAGGCGATGGACTTCCCGATCCTCCTCCTCACCCACGACTTGCGGCTGCAGGCGTTCAACGCCACCGCCGGGTCGCGGCTCCGGCTGTCCCGCACCGCGATCGGGCGCCCCATCATGGAGCTCCACGCGCCACTGCCGCTCAACCAGTTCCGCGAGCTGGTCGAGCGCGCGCTCGCGGAGCAGAGCGTCCAGGAGCGTGAGATCCAGGACGCGGAAGGCCGGTGGCACGCGCTCCGGCTCTGGCCGGTCATGCCGTCGGGCGAGACCGCGACGGCCGTGGTTGCGGCCCTGCTGGACATCGGCCGGCTCAAGCTGGACGTCGAGCGGGCCAACGTGGCGCGGATGTACAGCGAGGCGATCGTCGAGACGGTGCAGGAGCCGCTGGCGGTGCTCGATGCGCATCTGCGCATCATCACGGCCAACCGGGCGTTCCATACCGCGGTGCGCTTGCCCCAGGCGCTCGCCCCTGGCGTCCTTCTCTGGGAGCTGGGGCCGGGGAAGTGGGACCTTCCTGAGCTCCGCGTTCGTCTGGACGAGGTCACCCGGACGGGGAAGGCGTTGGAGAACTACGAGGTCACGATCGAGCTGTCGCAGGCGAGCCGCCGCACGTTTCAGCTGAATGCGCGGCGAATCACCCAGCCGGGGAGTGTGCCGGGCAATATTCTTCTTGGCTTGGACGACGTGACCGACCGCCGAGATCGCGAGCGACAGGTGATCGAGGCCGGCCGGATGCAGGCAGTCGGGCAGTTGGCCGGCGGTGTGGCGCACGAGATCAACAACCAGATGACCGGCGTGCTCGGCTTCGCCACCTTCCTGTCGCGGTCCGACCACCTTACGGACCAGGAGCGCACCGACCTGGCCCACATTCTCAAGTGCGCCGGCCGCGCCGCCGAGATCACCCGGCAGCTCCTCACCTTCAGTCGGCGCCATCATTCCTCCCCCTCGGCGATCGAGCTGAACTCCCTGGTGGCCGGCTCGGAGACGCTGCTGCGGCGGCTCCTGGGCCCCGGCCTCACCATTGAGATCCGGTTGGGCACCGGGGTCGGGGCGGTGCGGGTGGACCAGGCGCAGTTCGAGCAGGTGCTGGTGAACCTCGTCCTCAATGCCAGGGACGCCATGACGGCCGGCGGCCGGCTCACGCTCGAGACCGCATCCGTCGTGGTGGCCGACGCCGCGGTGGTGTCCGCTGACGCGCGCGTGCCGCTCGGCAGGTACGCGCGGCTCATGGTCCGGGATACCGGCACGGGAATGGACGAGGCCACGCGAGACCGGCTCTTCGAACCGTTCTTCACCACCAAACCACAGGGGCTGGGCACCGGGCTCGGGCTGGCAAGTGTGTACGGTACCGTGAAACAGAGCGGAGGGTTCATCTGGGTGGAAAGCGAGGTGGGGCGGGGCGCGACGTTCACGATCGACCTGCCGGAGATAGCCGTGGCCATCCCGGCCAAGGCACCTCTCGCGCCCACGGTCGCGCCCCGCGGGTCCGAAACGATCCTCGTGGTCGAGGACGACGAGGTCGTCCGGGAGTGGCTCGCCCGGTCGCTGCGCGAGCTGGGCTACACCGTGCTCCAGGCGGGCGAGGGCGCCGAGGCGCTCCGCCTGATCGAGGGCGAGGGGAGCGCGGCGGCGCTCGTCGTCAGCGACGTCATGATGCCCGGAATGGGTGGCGTGGAGTTGCGGGACCGCCTCGCGGACGTCCGCCCGGGGCTCCCGGTCCTCCTGATATCCGCGTACGCCTTCGATGAGCTGCTCGCGCGCGGGATCGTAGACCGGGCAACGCTCGTGTTGCCGAAGCCGTTCGAGATCGCCGTGGTTGCCATCAAGATCCGGAATCTGCTCGACGCTGCGAGCTGAGCCCACGCGGTGCTTGGATAGCGCGCTCGGATGCCCCGGCTACATTTCCACTCCATTGACTTCCCCTCCTCGATCGCGACAGGCTCGAACCCCATGGATCTGCGGGACCGGTTGGCCTCGGCCGGGATCGACCGCCTGGCCGCCAGCCGATGGCTCTCCGCCGAGGGCGACACCGCGCAGGCGCTCAGCCTGCTCCACTGGACCGAGACCATTCTTGCCCCACACGGGAAATGGATTCTCACCAACCGCATGCTCGCCGCCCCCGCGCTGCTCGAGGAGGCCCGGCTGCAGGGCGGCGTGGGGCACACCACCGAGGCGCGACGGGCATACTCGCGCTTTCTCGAGTGGTACGACCTTCCGAACGCGCGGCAGCGCCACCTGGTCGAGGAGGCCCAGTCGGCGCTGGCGCGGCTAGCTGGTGTGAGGGAAGTTTCGCCCTGAGGCAAGCGCTGTGGAAATGTGCGCAATGTGCATGTTCGTGGAAAAAAATTCGCCTCTTGCGCGCGCGCGCGGCGCGTCCTAATATGTGCGCGCAGTCGAGAGCTGATCGCCTCGGCTGAAAGTGGTGAGACCAATCGCGCGTCTCGCCCACGCCGCAGCAGCGCCGCGGCATGCCGTGCAGGAGGTTGATCCGCGATTCAGCCGGACCTGCAGCGCTCGCATTGGTGAACCGGATAGCCGCAAACCATCCGGGAATAGAAGCCGGAGCTCCCAAGGCCACACCGTCAACGCATCAGTTCTCGGCTGCCGCGGGAAGAAGAACGGAGAAGTCAATTCTCCGACTCCGGGTAACCAGTGTGTAGACGGCCCGTCTCTCCCTTCGGGGGGTGCGGGCCGTCTTGTTGTGCGTGTGTTGTGTGCCTGATTTCAGCTGAGCCCAGCGTCCGCCGCGCTCACTCGCGCCAGCCCCGCCCAGTCGATGTCCGCCCAGCCTCGCGCCACCGCCGAGAGGTACTGGTCGCGAAGCAGGCTCGCGAGCGGCAGCGGCGCCGCCACTTCGTCACCCGCCCCGAGAGCCAGGCGCATGTCCTTGAGCCCGTGCCGCAGCTTGAACCCCGCGGGCTCGTAGCGCTCGCTGACGATGAGCTTGCCGTAGTTCTCGTAGACCGGTGACCGTAGCAGCTTCCCGTTCACCACCTCGAGGAATCGTCCGGGGTCGATGCCGTGCTTGCGCACCAGGGCGAATGCCTCGCCCAGGGCCTCGATCGCGGAGGCGAGGAGGAAGTTGCCCGCGATCTTGAGGACGTTGGCCTTGAATGGCTCGTCACCGACGACCTCCACGCCTTGACCGATCGCCCCGAACAGCGGTCGGCATCGCTCGATCGCCGCGGCCGGGCCGGCGGCCACGATCCACAGCTTCGCGGCCTGCGCGGCGTCCGGCCGCCCGAACACCGGCGCCGCGACGTAGAGCTGGCCTTTTGCCTGGTGCTCGGCTTCCAGGCGGCGGGAGAGAGCGGCGCTGATGGTGCTCATCGAGACGTGAATTGCGCCGGGGCTCAATCCTGAGACGGCGCCCTTCTCGCCGAACATCACGCCCTCCACCGCCGCGTCGTCCGCCAGCATCGTGATCAGAACCTCGACTCCGCCGGCGGTCTCGCGCGGCGACTCCCCCACCCGCGCGCCTTCCCCCGCGAGCGCCTCGGTTCGGCTCCGGGTGCGATTGTAGACGGTGAGGTCGTGGCCGGCCCGCTGGAGATTGCCCGCGATGGCCGATCCCATGCTGCCAAGGCCGATGAATCCGACTTTCATGGCAGGCGTGACGGGACGGTGCGTGACATGGGAACTACCTCGATCCTGCGGCGGACGGGGTTGAGCAGCCAATACGGTCGTGAGCGCCAGTATACCTCGCTTGACCGGGCACGCCGTGGTGGACATCACGTCTCGCCATTGCGCTTCTCCGCGCCCGCTTGCATCACGCCCTGCAACCCTTCGCAGGGAGCCCCGAACAAGCTCCGAGCAGGCGCGGTGGCCGGCGGTCGGCCTGGGCGCTAACTCCAATCACCCAGGAGGTTTTGCTTCCGTCCGTTCGATTTGGAACTGCCTGCTGGCAGGCCCCTTGCTGGCCCCCACCCCGGACGTCGGATCGTCCTCCACTCCTCGCGTTCATCCACTCAGCATTGAGGGACAACCAATGATGCGTCGCACGATTCGCGGTGCCGCGGCTGGTCTCGCCCTTGTCCTCGTCGCTCAGGCCGCCCACGCCCAGGCAGGGCTGAGCCTCGGGCTCGGCGGTGGCGCCGTGCTGCCCAGCGGCACGATGGCCGACGGACTCCAGACCGGCTGGAACGGAATGGTCGTGGCTCGGGTGAAGCCCGCGCTCAGCCCGGTCGGGCTGCAGTTGGACGGATTTTACGACCGGTTCGCGCTCGATGGCGGCGTCGATGGCCACAGCAGCATGCTCGGCGCGACGGCGAACGCGGTCTACGCGTTCCCCAGCGCGGCCGTGGCCCGGCCGTACCTGCTTGGTGGCGTTGGGGTGTACAACGGGAAGACCTCGATCGCCGGCGCGGGATCGTCCGCCTCGCAGACCAAGTTCGGCTTGAACGCGGGCGCCGGGTTCGACTTCGCGTTCGGGAGCAGCGCCCGGCTGTTCGCCGAGGGGCGGTTCCATGCGATCCTCAAGGGGGTGAACGATCCCTCGACCGGGGCGGAGAAGACGGCCTATATGATCCCGCTCACGGTGGGCCTGCGCTGGGCGATGCGGTAAACGGCTCGAGTTCCGTAACAGACGGCCGCCTCACCTTCGGGTGAGGCGGCCTCGTCTTTTCCGGGGAGGCCACCCGACGATCGCTGCGGCGGCGCAGCCACACTGTGCTCGGGCCGGACCCGAGCTCGACCCGGGCCGGAAGCCGGAAGTACAAACCCGCCAACCTATTGGACCCCGGCATACGGTCGGGCCCACCGCGTGCGTAATTCCTCTCCATCGAGGGCCGGCACACCGGCTCCTCTGCACTCCCCTGCATCTGCTCTGGTCGCCAACACGAGGGAACTGTGTCGCGCCTTCTGCTTCTCGTCGCCGCGTGCGCCGGTCTGGCGCTGGCGGGCTGCGCTCCGCCGATACAGGCGGTCCGGCTCTCGGAGGGCCCCGAGCCGGTCGAGCTGCGAATGCGCAGCGCGGTGCTGCTGGCGGACCAGCCGACCGAGATCGTGGTGGAGAGCCCCGGATCGGACAGCATCGCGCTGGAATCGGGCAATGGGATGGACCGCTACTGGAGCGCCGGCCCGGTCTTCAAGGCGAGCCTCACCCCCGGCTTCGGCGACACGACGCGCACCACCCGCCAGGCGGTGCGCTGGCACGGGCAACTCCTCGACCGGCTGCAGGAGCCCGCGAAAATCTCCGCCTGCAAGCAAGGCCGCTGCCGCGAGTTCTACCACGAGTTCCCCCGCCGGCTGCTGGAGCATAACCGGCGGACGGTCGCGCTCACCGCGGGATGGAGCACGGTCTTCGCCCAGCGGTCGATTACCGGAACCGACCGGACCGTGCTCTTCCAGAAGGCGCTGAGCAACTCAGTCTGGTCGTTCCAGGCCGAGCTGGCGGAGCGGAGCTGGAGCGCGCTGGCCCAGGGCTTCCTTGGTCCCGACCAGCGCGGCGCCTCGCTCGATCTCTCGCGGGTGATCAAGCCGGCCGGCGACGGCCTGCGCTACGGTCTCGCGATGCACCTCGGCATGACCCAGCCGACCTGGCTGCCCGAGCAGCAGAGTCCGCTCCTGGCCGACCGGACGATCTACCAGCTCAGCGTGGGCCCGAGCATCATGATCAAAGGGGTCACCGCGAGCACCCAGATCGGCGTGCATACCGACGGGGTGGAGACGCTGCAGGTGGTCAGCACCCGCGTCTCCCTGAACGGGAACCTCACCGCCGTGCGGAGTCCGGTCACCCTGTCCGCCGAGAAGACCTTCTCGTTCGGTGGCGGCGCCATCATCTCCCGCCGGCGGGATGCCCTGGAGAGTCTGGAGGGGGCCGTCCATCTGGTCGATGATTTCGCGGTGAAGGTCGGCGTCACCACCCACCGGATCGCCTGGCCCAACGTGCGCTCGGCCGACGACCTGCGGGGGGCGGAGACGCTCATCACCGTCGGCGGGCAGTACTCGCTCACCTGGTAAGCCCCTCCGCTCCCGGGTCGCCGCTCAGGTCCCGATACTCACCAGAATCTCGAAGGTCCGCGTCTTGTAGCTCGTGCTGCTGGTCACCGTGGACAGCTCCAGGTTCCGCAGACCGTAGATGTAACGGCCCTCGATGCCGAGCCCACCGGACGAGCTGCCCAACCGCAATCCGGCGCCCACTACGCCCGCGTAGTCGGTCTTTTTGCGGACGGAGTTGGTTGCGCACGCGGCGCCCGCGGCGGTCCGACACCGCATCTCGAACGAGATCTGCGGGCCGGCGTAGGCGAAGGGCCGAATCCCTCCGGTTGGAACCGTCGCCTTCACATACACCGGCACGTCGATGAAGTCGAGCTTAGTCTCGGCCGTGGCGAAGCTCTGGTCGGAACGGGCACCGCGCTGGGCATAGAGTCCCTCGACGTCGATGCCGAGGACCGCGGCGCGATAGCCGAAGTAGAGACCCCCGGTGAACCCGGTGCGAGTCTTCAGCCCACCGGGGAGCAGGCCTTTGTTGGAGATGTTGCCGAAGGAGACCCCTCCCTTGACCCCGAATTCGCCTTGGGCGAACAGGATCGAGGGCAGGGCCAGGGCGATCAGGCCGAGGAGCAGCGAGCGCAGGGAACGCATGAGGGTCTCCGGGAGGCATCGGGGTTGGCCGTAGTGAAGCGTTGGGCCACGATGTCCCATCTGCGGATTCCCTGCCATGAGCCAGGACACAGCGCCTCGCGACTGCCAGGCCAGGCGGGTGCCGCTCGAGGACGCCTCGCTAGGTCGCCGGCCCGAGCGGCTGCCCAGTCACCGCCTGGACCAGCGCGGCGAAGGCACCGAGCACCTCCGCGGCGCTGAAGGCGCAGTGCCCGAACAGGTCCACCGGGATCTGCGCCACGAGAAAGTCGCTCGTCCCCGCTGCCTCCACCTTGACGCGGTACGCCGCCTCCTGCCACGACGGAATGATCGGATCCACCGTGTTGAACAAGGTCACCAGCGGCGAGGTGAGCCGTCCCGAGGTCTCGTACTTCGCGGCCAGGTGGCTCAACGCCGGCTGCGTCGCCGCGTAGGGTGGAACCGCCAGCCCGTCGATGGGACGCGGGTAGTCGGTCGGCGCGACGTTGTCGTAGGGCGAGCCGCCGAGGACATCGGCGGCGTTGTTGCCGAACAGAATGCTGTACCCCAGCAGGCGGAGGACGACGTCCACCACCACCGCCTGGTTCGAGGCGTCGAGCTGCAGCGGGAGTCCCGCTCTCGCGAGCAGCTCGTTGGTGAGCGCCGGATTGCTCACCACCACCTGCGCGATCAGTTGCGCGAGCGGCCCCGGCTGGCTGGGCGTGCCGAAGAGCTGGACGACCTGCTCGGGGACCGCGTCCAGCGGCCGAGGCTGGTGAGGCCGAGCTGGGGGAGCAGGGGCGCGAGCACGGGCCCGAACAGCAGATCGAAGACCAGCCGGACGTCGCCGTAGTAGTTGAGCTGCCGCTGGAAGTCGCCGATCGGCCCGCAGGCGGCGAGGGCGCCATCGAAGAGCTGGGCGTGCCGCTCCGTGGCCAGGACCACGACCTGCGCTCCCTCGGAGACGCCGACGCCGTAGGTGTCTCCGCCGAGCGGCCCGTACAGCTCCCGGAATTTGGCCGCGAGACGCTGCAGATCCCGGGTGCCCTCCACGATGATCAGC
>JBBSHB010000095.1:0-11174 GCA_038253515.1 Gemmatimonadales bacterium
CAACAAGCTGCTCGCCGGGTACGTGGCGCTCCGCGCCCTCGGGCTTCACGCCAACTTCGTGGACATCCTGCTGCTCCAGACCCTGGTCATGTTCCTGCTCTACTTCGCGCCCACGCCCGGCGCCTCCGGCATCGGCGAGGTCCTCTCGGCGGCGGTGATGTCCTCCTACGTGCCGCGGGGGCTGACCGCGATCTACATCCTCCTCTGGCGGCTCATCCTCACCTACATCACCCTGGGCTTCGGATTCCTGGTCTTCTCGAGCTGGGTGCGCCAGGGGCTCAAGGGCATCGACCGAGCGTCCCTGGCCGAACCGGTGGGATAGGCCCATGAGTCAGATGCAGGACGACGCGGAGGAAGGGGCCAAAGGATACGACGCGGCGCTGCTCCGCCGCCTGTTGGGATATCTGCGGCCGTATCGCCGGCTGGGTGCCGGGGCTCTGCTGCTGCTGCTGGCCCAGTCCGGGCTGGCGCTGATCGGGCCTCGGCTCACCGAGCGGGCGCTGGACGTCGCCATTCCCCGGCGGGATGCCGGACTGCTGAGCCTGCTCGCCGCCTTGTACCTGGGGACCCTGCTGCTCGAGTTCCTGGTGGAATACGGCGGTACGCTGCTCACCACCTATGTCGGCCAGCGGGTCATGTACGACCTTCGGATGCAGCTCTTCGGCCACCTCCAGCGCCTCAGCATCACCTACTTCGACCGGAATCCGGTGGGCCGGCTGATGACCCGGGTCACCTCGGACGTGGAGACCCTGAACGAGCTCTTCGCGTCCGGGGTGGTGACCATCTTCGGCGACGTGTTCACCCTGATCGCGATCATGGGGATGATGCTCGCGATCGACCTCCGGCTCGCCTTGGTGACCTTCGCCGTCATCCCGCTGGTCTGGCTCACCGCCCGGGTCTTTCGCCGGCGGATCCGGGAGGCGTTCCGCGACATCCGCACCCGCCTGGCTCGGCTCAACGCCTTCCTGCAGGAGCAGCTCTCGGGGATGCGGGTGGTGCAGCTCTTCGGGCGGGAGGAGGCATCGGCCCGGCGGTTCGGCCGGCTCAACCGCGAGCATCTCGACGCGCACCTGCGCTCGATCACGGTCTACGCGGTCTTCTTTCCGGTGGTGGAGGTGCTCACCGCCGTGGCGATGGCGCTGCTGCTTTGGTACGGCGGTCTCCGGACCCTCGACGGCACCCTCACCATCGGCGTGCTCGCCGCGTTCATCCAGTACACCCGGCGGTTCTTCCAGCCGCTGCAGGACCTGTCGGAGAAGTTCAACCTGCTGCAGAGCGCCATGGCATCATCGGAGCGGGTCTTCTCCCTGCTGGACGAGCCGGTGACGGTGCAGGAGCCGGTCCTGCCGGCGGTTCTGCCCCGACCGGTGCGCGGACTGGTCCGCTTCGAGGAGGTCTGGTTCCGCTACACTCCGGCGGGCCCCTGGGTGCTGCGGGACATCTCGTTCACGGCGGCGCCCGGAAGAACCATCGCCCTGGTCGGCGCGACCGGAGCGGGCAAGACCACGATCGTGAACCTGCTGCTCCGCTTCTACGACCCCGAGCGCGGGCGGATCACGGTGGACGGGGTGGACATCCGGGACCTCTCGACGGCCGAGCTGCGCTCCGTCATCGGCTTCGTGCAACAGGATCTCTTCCTCTTCACCGGTGACATCCTGCGCAACCTGACGCTGGACGCGCCGATCACCCCGGAGGCGGCGCGGCAGGCCGCGCGCCGGGTCGGAGCCGACCGGTTCATCGAGCGGCTCCCCGCGGGCTACGCGCACGAGCTGGGTGAGCGGGGCCGCAGCTTGAGCGTGGGCGAGCGGCAGCTCCTGAGCTTCGCGCGGGCGCTGGCGCTCGACCCCCGGATTCTGGTACTCGACGAGGCAACCAGCTCGGTGGACGCCGAGGCGGAGGCCCAGATCCAGCGGGCCATTGCCGAGCTCATGGCCGGTCGCACCAGCATCGTGGTGGCGCATCGGCTGAGCACGATCCTCCACGCGGATGAGATCCTGGTGCTGCACCATGGGGAGGTCCGGGAGCGGGGCAGCCACCGGGAGCTACTGGCCCTGGGCGGCCTCTACGATCGACTGTATCAGCTCCAACTGCGCGGACCGGAGGCCAGGAAGATTGCGTAAGAGCATTTTGCTTGCGTGCTTACGGGGCGCGGGATAGGTTTGTCGGCGCCTGATCCAACTCCCAGGATTCGATCGATGATGCACCTCGAAATCGGCGGCCAGCGCATTCCGGTAGCCGCCGGTGAGACCTTCATAGGATCCGCCACCGACTGCGGCATCGTGCTTCCCGGTGAGGGGGTGCGGCCGCGGCATGCCATCCTCCAGGGCACCGCCCAGGGCGCGGCCGCGATCCGTGCGGCATCGCCCGACGCCGAGCTGATCATCAACGGGGTCCGGCTGGGTGCCGATCCGACCCCCGTGCTTCACGGCGACAAGATCGAGATCGGCGGCCACGAGATCCTGGCGGTCGATTCCAGGCGCACGGGACACACCCAGCTGTTCGATTCCGGTGCCTTTGCCGATCTGGTGCCGCCGCCCCGGCCCGCTGCGCCGGGCTCGGCCGGGGGCCCGGCCGGCGGCAGACTCGTCTGCCTCACCGACGGGCGGGAGTACACACTGGCCGCCGACCCGCTGGTATTCGGGCGCGATGCCGGGGTCGACGTCGTGGTGGCGGGCACCGATGTCTCCCGCCGGCACGCGGAAATTCGGACGACGGCCGAGGGCTACGTGCTGATGGATCTGAGCGTGAACGGCACGTATGTGAACGGGGAGCGAGTCGGCCGGCGGTACCTGCTCGCCCGGGCCGACGTCATTCGCATCGGGCACGACGAATTTCGCTTTTACGCCGATGCGGCTCCGCCCCCGCAGCCTCGTCGTCCGCGTAGCACCCCGATCACGACCAATCCGGTCGGCCCGCCGACCGGAGCCGGCGCCCGCCTCTCGGACACACTCCACGGACTGCCGGTCTCCAGTGTGGCGAGCGTCGCCACACCCACGGCTCCGAGGGTGGCTCCGCTGGCGTCGCTGCTGGTGCGGAGCGGCGAGCTCAAGGGGCGGCGGCTACCGATCAAGGTGGCGGTGGTCAACATCGGTCGCGCGGAGTTCAACGACGTGGTGCTGCCCGACCCGAGCGTCAGCACCAGCCACGCCAAGCTGCAGCGGCGGGAGAATATCTGGATCATCAGCGACACCGGGTCCACCAACGGCACCTACGTGGAAGGTGAGCCGGTGGAGGGGGAGGTGGCCTTGAGCCCTGGCGTCACCCTGCGGTTCGGCGACGTGTCGGTGCTCTTCGAGCCGCTGGACGACCAGGTCCCCGCCCGCCGGGCCGCCGGTACCCGGCTGGTGGAGGCGATGGACCTCGCCGGGGCTGCGCCTCCCGAACAGCCGCCGGCCGACCAGGCCGAGCCGGCGACCGAGCCGGCGGCGGCCGAGGGGACGGGGCGCTACCGGCGGACGATTCGCGCCTCGGTGCCCCGTCCCGAGGGGCCGCCGGTCTGGCTGTTCGTGGCGCTGGTGCTCGCGGGTGCCGTCCTGGCCTACTTCCTCCTGCGCTAGAACCCACAGGTCCCCGTGCACTTCACTTGTGCCGCTCGCACCGATGTTGGCATCGTCCGTTCGGGCAACGAAGACAACTATCTCATGCTTGCGGAGCGCGGGATCTTCATCGTGGCCGACGGCATGGGGGGCCACGCGGCGGGCGAGGTGGCGAGCGAGATGGCGGTGCGCATCACCTCCCACCAGATCGGCTCGATCCGGGGACTGACCGACGAGGAAGCAAGCGAGCGGGTCCGCGCCGCGATCCGCTCGGCCAACGACGCGATCTTCGAGCGCACCCTGTCGGAGCACGACAAGCGGGGGATGGGGACGACGGCGACGGTCCTGGTGCTCATGCCCCAGCGCTACCTCATCGGCCAGGTGGGAGACAGCCGGGCCTACCTCCTCCGGCACGCCGAGTTGCAGCAGCTCACCAAGGACCACTCCTATGTCCAGGAGCAGGTGGACGCCGGGCTGCTCACACCGGATCAGGCGCGGGTGCACCCCTACAGCAACGTGATCACCCGGTGCGTCGGGGCCAGCATGGACGTGGTTCCCGACATCTATTTCGGCAGCCTGGAGGCCGGAGATGTCATCCTGCTCGCCTCCGACGGGCTGACCGGAATGCTGGAGGACGAGCAGCTCAACCGGATTCTCACCGGCGATGGCGGGCCGCAGCATTGGGTGGATCGGATGATCACCGAGGCCAATCGACGGGGCGGATTGGACAACATCACGGCCATCGTCATCCGGATCGATTCGGTGGAGAGCAACACCGGTGAGCAGCCGGCCGTCGCCGCGGCGGCGGGTGGGACCAGCTAGCCCGCTCCGAGCTCCTGCTCGAGCCTGATGTTGGCTCTGGCGAATCGCTCGTGCTCGTCCAGCGGCACCCGGACGAAGCCGTGCTTCTGGTACAGCCGGATGGCCGGGGCGAGCACGGAGTTGGAGACGATCACCACGCGTCGGGCGCCCGCTCGACGGGCGAACTCCACCGACGCCTCCATCAACCGGTCCCCGTAGCCTCGCCCCCTCGCCCCGGGCGAGACCGCCATCTTGGCGATCTCGAAGATCCCCGGCTCGTGGGGCACCACCGCGCAGGTCCCCTGGACGCCATCGTCGTCGACCACGAAGAAGACCTGACCGCCGGGCGCGATGACCGCCGTGTCCGGATCGCGGAAGATCTCGCGGTCGGCGTCCTCCAGCACGAAGAACGTCTCGATCCAGTCGCGGTTGAGCCGCTCGAAGTCGGAGCGGTAATCGTCACGGTAGGTCTCGATGCGGGCCATGGTGGTCTCGGTCCCGGAACGCCGATATGTTCAGAAGGTCACTTCTTCCGGATGGTGGTCCGATGCGCGCGCTGGTTCGACCCGTGCTGCTCCCCCTCCTGTTCGGCGCCTGCAGCCACGGCGGCGGCTCCCCGCAATCTGCTCCAGACCCCAACGCGGCGGCAACGGTGGAGGTTCAGAACCAGGGCTTCGCCGACATGACGATCTACGCCCTGTCCCAGGGTGCGCGGGTGCGGCTGGGTTTCGCGGGGGGCCACTCCACCAGCCGGCTCCCCATTCCCGCCTATCTGGTGCAGGGGGGCCGGCAGGTTCGATTCCTGGCCGATCCCATCGGTAGCTCGCGGGCGCCGGTGAGCGAAGAGATCTCGGTCGAGCCCGGGGAGACGGTCGAGCTGACGATCCCGCCCCAGTAGGAGCGGCGGCTGCCTAGTGCTTGGCGTAGCTCTGGGTCTTGCCATCGAGCTGGAAGGCCAGCACCTCGTAGGGCTCGACCTCGGCCCCAGGAGCGGCCATGCCCGGCGTGCTGCTCGGCATTCCCGGCACCGCGAGCCCGGCGATGGTGGGATGCTTGGCCAAGAGAGAGCGGAGGTCGCTCGCGGGCACGTGGCCTTCGACCAGATAGGGTTCCAGCACGGCGGTGTGGCAGGAGCGAACGCCTTTGGGCACGCCGAGCCGGTCCTTGACGGCATCCATGTCCTCTTCATCGTGGACCGTGGGCGCAAAGCCGCTCGCCCGGAGGTGATCCACCCATTTGGCGCAGCAGCCACAGCTGGCGCTCTTGTAGACCACGATCGGCGTTGCCGGATTGCTGCCGCCCTGCCCCAGGAGCGCGCGGCCACCGATCGATGCCAGCACGACGCCGGCGGTCTGTGCGACGAATGTGCGACGTGTGATCATGCTACCCTCTCTCCTTATGTATTCTGGTGTATTCTCGCCTATAACAGGGATGCCTTGTCGGCCAGAGCGCGATCCACCTCGGCGGCCGGCCAGGTGACCAGCTCCAGCAGCCCGGTGAGCGGGCGAGCCGGGGTTCGCGCCACGAAGACCCGGAGGCGCCGGGCCGTACGATAGAGCTCGTCGGCCACCCGCGGCAAGCCGAGTTGTCCGGCCCGTCCGGCGTCGGTCAGGCGCTCCACCGTGCCGTTCCGGGTACGCAGTGGAAGATCCACCCCCAACATCGACGAGCGCACGGGGAAGTCCAGCAGCAACTCCCCCGGTTCGAGCCCGACCGTCCGGGCGAGCGCGTCCTCCACCCGCTCCAGCAGCGCGGGGTCGTTCGCGACCCAGGGCTGCGCGTCGGGGGACACGTCGCTGGCGGGCAGGTCGAGCGCTCGCTTGTGGAGGCGCCGGGCCCGGATGGCGAGCGCCAGCGGGTTCCCGTCCCGGGTGATCAGCAGCTCCATCAATCCGTCGTCGGTGGCTTCGGCGATCGAGTCGACCGAGAGCGTTCCGCGCGCCACGGCGGCTCGCACGGCCCGCTTGAACATGCAGGTGGCCGCCCGCACCGCATGATGCCAGTACACGTTGCGGTACATCTGGTACTTGGCGAACAGCAGCGACTCGAGCGCGCTCAGGCCCTTCTCCTGCACCCCCACCTGGTGCCGCCCAGGCCCGGTCTCGACCAGCGTCAGCGTCGCCAGCAGGCGATCGACGTCCACCGTCCCGTAGGGAACTCCGCACATCAGGGCGTCGCGGCTCAGGTAGTCGATCTTGTCGAGATCGAGTGAGCCGGAGATCAATCCCTGCAGCGGGCTCGCGCTCCGGCCGGCGATGAGATCCCCGACCTGGTCGGCGAATCCGTCGCCGCCGATCTCGATCAGGGCCTGGCCCAGCTCGCCCTGCCGCAGCTTGGCCACGCCGAGCGCCTCGTGCGAGGGAAAGCCCGCCTCCTCCAGCGCATGACTGAACGGGTAGTGCCCGATATCGTGCAGCAGGGCCGCCAGGCGGACCGCGAGACAGTCCTCCCGCGGTACCAGGTCGAGCTCCCCGCGCTCTTCCAGGCTGGCCAGCGCCCGGCGGGTCAGGTGATAGGCGCCGAGGGCATGCTCGAAGCGAGTGTGGGTGGCGCCGGGGTACACCAGAAAGGCATGCCCCACCTGACGCACGTAGCGGAGGCGCTGAACCGTCGGCGTGTCCAGCGCGAGCAGGGCGGGGCGATCCAGCCGGATGTTGTCCCACAGAGGGTCGCGGATGACCTCCAGCTCCGCGCCCCCCCGGGGCCGCGGCCCCGCCCGGCGGCTCACACCGAGGGTCCCGCGTCCGCCACCGATGCCGGCACGCCCGCGCGGTACTGCTCGAAGTTCTCGCGGAACATCTGGGCCAGCATGCGCGCCTGGGTGTCGTAGGCCGAGGGATCGGCCCAGGTGCCTCGGGGCGACAGCAGCTCCGGCGGCACGCCCGGGACCACCACCGGCACCTCGACGCCGAACACGGGATCGCGCGCGAAGCCGGCGCCGTCCAGCTCGCCGGCGAGCGCCACCCGCACCATCGCGCGGGTATGGCCGAGCTTCATGCGGCTCCCGCGTCCGTAGGGCCCGCCGGTCCAGCCGGTGTTCACCAGCCACACCTTCACCCCATGGCGCTCGATCCGTTCGCCCAGCATTTCGGCATACACCCCAGGATGGCGCGGCAGGAAGGGTGCCCCGAAGCAGGCGGAGAACGTCGCCGACGGCTCGGTCACTCCGCGCTCGGTCCCGGCCACCTTGGCCGTGTAGCCCGAGAGGAAGTGATACATAGCCTGCTCCGCCGTGAGCCGCGCGATCGGCGGCAGCACGCCGAAGGCATCGGCGGTGAGAAACACGATGTTCTTGGGATGCCCGCCCGACCCGCTGGGCAGATGGTTCGGGATGTAGGAGATCGGATAGCACGCCCGGGTGTTCTCGGTGAGCCGGTCGAGATCGAAGTCGACCGTGCGGGTCGCCGGGTCCAGCACCACGTTCTCCAGCACCGTGCCGAACATCTGGGTCGCCGCGTAGATCTCGGGCTCGGTGTCGGCGCGAAGCCGGATCACCTTGGCGTAGCACCCGCCCTCGAAGTTGAAGACCCCGCGGTCGCTCCAGCCGTGCTCGTCGTCGCCGATGAGCTGCCGGGTGGCATCGGCGGAGAGGGTGGTCTTGCCGGTGCCGGAGAGGCCGAAGAAGACCGCCGTGTCGCCCGTCGGGCCCACGTTGGCCGCGCAGTGCATCGGCAGGACGCCCTGGGCCGGCAGCAGGTAGTTGAGCGCGGTGAAGATCGCCTTCTTCATCTCCCCCGCGTACCGCGTGCCCCCGATCAGCACCAGCTTCTTGGCGAAGTTGAGGACCACGAAGGTCCCGGTGCGGGTCCCATGCCGCTCGGGATCGGCCTGGAAGTCCGGGGCATGGAGCACCGTGAACCCCGGCCGGAACTGGGCCAGCTCGGCCGGCAGGGCACGGATGAACATGTTCCGCACGAAGAGCGCGTGCCAGGCGTTCGGCGTGATGAACCGCACCGGCAGCCGGTACGCCGGATCGGCGCCCCCGAACAGATCCTGCACATACAGCTCCCGCGCATCGAGGTAGCCCCGCACGTCGTCGCAGAGCCGGTCGAACGCCGCCGGGTCCAGCCGGGGGTTCCGCTCCCACCAGATGCGGTCACCGGCGCCGGCGTCCTCGATCACGAACTTGTCCTTAGGGGAGCGGCCGGTGTGCGGCGTGGTCACCGCGGCGAAGGCCCCATGATCGGTGAGCTGTCCCTCGCTTCGGCGAAGCGCGTGTTCGATGAGAGAGGGCGGCGTCAGGTTGGGGTGAATCCGGATGGGAAAGAGGCCGTGCTCGACGAGGGTCAGGCTCTCGCGAGAGACTGCGGTCGTCTCGGAACTCATACGCTCCTGGTGCGCCTGGCGCGGAAGAGGACGTCCCGGCGTCGGCAACGGCCGACGACCGGCCCGAAATCTCGACTCGTTGCACCGCGGGGGCAACCAGGCGCCGGCATGGCTCGAGGCCGTCCCGATTCAGCCGGATGGCTCAAGGGCCGACGACCTGAACGGTCGACGGCAGGTGGTACAGCACCTCCGCCGTGTTTCGATCCCGCTGGCTCGGCTGGGAGACCGTCGGGTCGGTGTACATGAGGTCGGTTGGCGTCGGCGAATGCCGGAAGATGCCGAGCGAATGACCGAATTCATGCATGGACGTGAGGGCCACGCACTCGGCCAGGCCGGGGGCGCCCGGATCCGATTTGGGATCGACGTAGATCCGGATCGGCAGCCTGAGGTCCCGATGATCGTCGCTGATGTCGACGTCGGTCTCGCCGGAGCATTGGGGGGCGAGGGCGCTGTGCAACCGGATCCGCGACAGCTTGGGGCCGGGGGATGGCCCCGCGCGGACGATGACGTCGGCGCTGGACGAGTCGCTTACCACCGCCGCATCGAACTCGTGGTAGAGAAATTCGCCGCGCCAGGTCGTGATCGCCTGGGAGATGTCGGCGGGCAGGTCGCTGGCGTCCTCCACCCACACCCGGACCGGCAGCCGATCCTGCGGCCAGTGGAAGCTGATCGTGTCCGTCCCGGTGACCGACGGCTCGAAGAGACGCCACTCGTAGACGTCGGTCCGGAGCGGGGAGGCGATGTCGCCGCAGGCGAGGGCGAGCAGCGCGAACGCGAGGGTCATCCAGCGGTGGCGAGGGGTCATCGTGTCCTCCGGGCCAGACCGACGGAGACCGCGATTCGGCTCACGCTCTGGTTCTGGGCGAATCCCCGCGTGCGCAGCTCCTCGGTCGTGAAGCGGTGGAAGTCGTACCCCACCGACCCCATGAGATCCCAGGCACGGAGCAGCGCCCGCCTGTAGTCCAGGCCGGCGCCGACCAGGAACCGGGTGGTGCCGCCCGACAGGAAGATCCCTTGCTTGTCGGAGGACCAGTAGTGAATGGCACCGAGCCCCGCTCGCCAGCGGACCTGTCGGGTGATCGGCCCCTGCACCCCCACCAGCAGGGTCCCGGTCCGGAGGGTGCCGAGATCGGTCCGCGCGCCGTTTTCGGAGCTGTGATACTTCCCCGAGGCGAACGTACCCTCGACCCCGGCCCGATAGCCCATCGGGCCGATCGGTATCGAGCCGCCCAGTGCGAGCATCGGCGCGATCGACTGCCGCACGGTGATCTCGGAGATGATCACGTCACGCAGAAGGTTGCTTGCGCCCACCGCACCCAGGCGGGCATAGTACTCGGTCTGGGCGGCGAGGCCCGGGGCCCTGGCCGGCAGGAGCAAGGCCAGGAGCAGGATTGACTTTCGCATCGGTGGAAGATGCGGGAGGACAGAGAGACGGTCAACGCGGCCGCGGGCGGGCGTAGGCCCTGAGACGGCGCAACATGCGACGGTCCTGGGTGAACCCGTCGTCCCCCTTCGGGGTCTCCAGGATCTTGACCACCCCGGTGAACCGCGGGTCGCGCATGATGCGGCGGAACGGCTCGGCCCCGAGAGAGCCCTCGGCGATCAACTCGTGCCGGTCGCGCCGCGATCCGAACGCTGTCTTGGAGTCGTTGAGATGCAGGCAGTGCAGGTGCTCCAGCCCGATCACGGTCTCCCACTGCCGCCAGACGCCGTCGTAATCCTTCACCAGATCGTAGCCTGCCGAGTAGAGATGGCAGGTGTCGGCGCAGAACCCCACGCGGTGGCGGACCTCGTCGCCGATCGCCGCACGCAGCTCCGCCAGCTCCTCGATCCGGCTCCCCAGGGCGGTGCCGGTGCCCGCGGTGGTCTCCAGGAGCACCGTCACCGACCCGGGCACCGCGATCAGGCACCGGGTGTATGCCGCCGCATTCCGGAGCAGGCCGGCCTCGCGGTCGTCGATATAGTTTCCCGGATGCGACACCACGTGCGGAATTCCGAGCGCCGCGCAGCGCTCGAGCTCGGCCCGAAAGGAGGCCTCGGACCGCTTCCGCAGGACCGGATCGGGTGAGGCGAGGTTGATTAGATAGGAGTCATGCGACACTATACGTGCAATCCCGCTCCGCTCGAACTCGCGCAAAAACGCCGTCCGAGCCTCGATCGGCATCACCGGTTCACGCCATTGACTGGGAGTCTTCGTGAACACCTGGAGCGCGGTGGCCCCGATCTTTCGGCCGCGGACCGGCGCCGTAGCGATGCCGCCTTGTACCGAGACGTGGGCACCGAGCAGCTCGTGACCCGACTGACGCATTCAATCCTCGCGATCATGTGACCAACGGCACTCATCCCGAGCCACTCGCCCGCCTGCGCCTGGTCCTGACGGGCGACGCGTCGGCCAGACCCGAGGGGATCGAGCGGGCGCTCACCCGCGCCGGCTTCCATCTCACCGAAGTCCTTCCCCCGGCGGGGGAAGCTCCCCCGGACGCTCTGCTCATCACGCTTGCGCGCCACGAC
>JBBSHB010000096.1:0-11168 GCA_038253515.1 Gemmatimonadales bacterium
CCCCCCCCGGGGGACCGCGGTTAACATATATAACGCGGGTTCCATCCCCCCCCACCCCCACCCCGCCCGGGCTGCACACGGCCCGGGGGTCTGGCGCCTTCGGCCCCCTCACCGCTCTTCTTCAGATACAACCCACCCTCATCGTCCACCCGAAACCGGCCCTTCTTTTTCAAACTGGAAATTGCACTAAAGAGCAAGCGCCGGGGATGGCCGGACGAAGTATCCAGGATGGGCAAGGCCAGCTCGACGACACCCGCCGGCCTCAGTCCCGGATGCCTCGACACAACGCCGTAGATCGCATGCGCGGTCGATACCTTCTTCGGACCGACCGACACCGGGAGGGGCTCGGATTGGCCGTTTAGGTGGACCGGCACCACAGCGGACTGGCGGAGCCGGGCCAGCATCTCACGCTCAATCTCCAGGTCGTGGATGGCGGACCTGATTTCGGCGAGTCGCATGTCGATAGCTGATACGGGGACGGCAGGCTCCAAGTGACGCTCCTGTGGGAGTCTAGTAACCAGTATAGGCGAGTTTCACTGTGGGGGCAAGCTAAAAAGCGTGGGGGGGGGGCACTAAAAGAGATTGGACACCCGAAAGGATTGCCGGCGCATTCCCGGAGCGCCGGTCATTCTTATCTTTACGCTTGAAATGACTCACAGTGCCCGCCACCGCCTTGCACACAAACGACCGTGGCTGCACCCAAAGTCACCCATTAGCGGGCCTTTGGGTGCAAAGCCCGCTCCGCGGACAGGGACCCGGTAAATTCCTCGCCTGCAGGCCTCACCGCTTCCATGGGATTTCCGCGTGACCGAACCGGCCAAACGCCTCGACACCCCCGCCCCGCCCGCTCCCCCGGCCGGCGAAGCGCTCGACCTCTGGACCGTGGTCAAGGAATCGGTCCGGGGCGAGCTGCACCACGACTTCACCGAGGGTCCGATCGGCCGCGCCATCCTGCTGCTCGCGATCCCCATGGTGCTCGAGATGGCGCTGGAGAGTGTCTTCGCGGTGGCGGACATCTTCTGGGTCTCCCACCTCGGCCCCGACGCGGTGGCGACGGTGGGGCTCACCGAGTCGCTGCTCTCACTGGTCTATGCGCTCGCCATGGGCCTGGGGATCGGGGCGACGGCCGTGGTGGCGCGGCGCATCGGGGAGAAGAACCCGGAGGAAGCCGCCCGCGCGGCGGTCCAGGCGCTGGCCCTGGCCCTCATCGTCTCGATCGTGCTCGGCACGACCGGCGCGCTGCTCGCGCCGCGGCTCCTGGCACTCATGGGCGCCTCGCCCGGCGTGATGGCCGTCGGCCGCGGCTACATCACTATCATGCTGGGTGGCGAGGCGGCGATCATCGTCCTGTTCGTGGTGAACGCCGTCTTCCGCGGCGCGGGCGACGCCGCCATCGCGATGCGGGTGCTCTGGCTCGCCAACACCATCAACATCGTGCTGGGACCGCTGCTCATCTTCGGTGTGGGACCGTTTCCGCGGCTCGGCGTCACCGGCGCGGCGATCGCGACCACGACCGGCCGCTCCATCGGCGCGCTCTACGCCGTCGTGCGCCTGTTCCGCCACGGGAGCCGGGTGCCGGCCAGCCGGCGGCACGTGATCCTCGACTTCGGCATGATGGCGCAGATCCTCCGCCTCGGGTCCTCCGCGTCGATCCAGAGTCTCATCGGGATGGCGAGCTGGATCGGGCTGGTCCGGATCCTGGCCGGCTACGGGAGCGCGGCGCTCGCGGGCTACACCATCGCCATCCGGCTCATCATCTTCGCCCTGCTGCCGTCGTGGGGGCTCAGCAACGCCGCGGCCACGATGGTGGGCCAGGGGCTCGGCGCCCGGAAGCCCGACCGGGCGGAGGCGTCGGTCTGGCGCGCCGGAGGGTACAACGCCGTGTTCCTGTCGGTGGTAGGCGTGGTCTTCTTCGCCGGGGCGTCGCTGATCCTGCCGGCCTTCACTGCGGATCCGGTCGTGACGGGGTATGCCGTGCGCTGCCTCCGCATCGTGGCGCTCGGCTTTCCGCTCTACGCCTACGGGATGGTACTGACCCAGTCGTTCAACGGCGCGGGCGACACCTGGACCCCGACCTGGCTCAACCTCTGCTGCTTCTGGCTGTTCGAGATTCCGCTCGCCTGGGGACTCGCGGGGCCGGCCGGGTACGGACCAACGGGGGTGTTCTGGGCGATGATGGCGGCGTTCTCCCTGCTGGCGGTGGCGAGCGCGGGGGTGTTTCGGAGGGGAAGGTGGAAGACCCGGGTGGTGTGAGCCGGGTACAACCGAGGGCGTCTCCAGGCCAGGCACTTCTGGCCCCAGCTTCCACACCGTAGATTGTGCCCCCATGACTTCCCCCAGCCCGTCCGCCGATCTCTCCAAGCTGCACATCAACCGTGACGACCCCCCGCCCGCGGTGCGCCGCGCGCTGGGCCGGAACCTCATGCTGGTGCTGATCATACTGGTGCTCGGCCTGGGCGCCGTCTTTACCTTCGTGCGAGGCGGGGCGGTTCCGGTCCAGGTCATGGTGGCGGCACCGGTATCGGGGACCGGGCAAACCGGGTCGGGGGCGGCGGGGAACACGAGTGTCACGGCCAACGGCTACGTCGTCGCCCGGACCCGGGCGTCGGTCGCCGCCAAGCTGGCCGGCCGGATCGGGGACCTTCGGGTGAGCGAGGGATCGAACGTCCGGCGCGGCGAGGTCATCGCCCGGCTGGAGAACGCCGACTACCAGGCCCAGGTGGCGCAGGCGGACGCGGCCCTCTCGACGGCCCGCGCCGAGCTGGTGGAGGTGCGGGCGGACCGTGACGTCCTGAGCCGGGACGCGCGGCGGCTCCGGGACATGCGCGCCCAGAACCCCGGGCTGGTGGCGGAGCAGGAGTATGACGCCGCCCAGAGTCGGGCGGCCCAGGCAGTTGCCCGGGCGGATGCCGCCGAGGCCCGGATCGCTTCTGCGGAGGCGAACCTGCGGTTCGCGCGGGCCAATCTGGAGAACACGGTGATCCGGGCACCCTTCACCGGTACCGTCCTCAGAAAGGAAGCCGAGATCGGCGAGGTGGTCGCGCCATCGGTGGGCGGCGGCCTGACCCGGGGCGCGGTGGTGACGATGGCCGATCTGACGACGCTCGAAGTCGAGGTCGACGTCAACGAGGCATACATCGCGCGAGTGCGGAAGGGCGCGCCGGCGCGGATCATCCTGGACGCCTATCCCGATACCTCGTTCCGCGGTGCGGTCAGACAGGTGGTGCCGACCGCCGACCGGCAGCGCGCCACGGTGCAGGTGAAGGTGAGCATCGTAGAGCGCGATCCTCGAATCCTGCCCGAGATGGGCGCGCGGGTCGACTTCCTCGAGGACAGCGTCCGCGTGTCGAGTGGATCCGCGGTGCCGGCCCGCTTCCGGCTCCCCGCCGCGGCCGTGCGGGGAGCGGAGGGTCAGAACGTCGTATGGCTGGTCCGGGACGGCCGCCTCGAGTCGCGGCCGGTCCAGGCCGGGCCGGTGAGTGGTGGGTTCCGCGAGATCCGGTCCGGCCTCTCCGGCGGCGAGGTGCTGCTGGTGGGCGGTGTCGCGGAGCCGCGGGCGGGAATGCGAGTGAAGGTGCGGGAGTAGGGGACGGCTGTCATCGCTGTCGCCGCTGCCGCCGCTGTCATCCCGAGCACGGCTGTCATCCCGAGCACGGCTGTCATCCCGAGCACGGCTGTCATCCCGAGCGAAGCGAGGGATCTTCTCATCGGGATCGGACCTCCGCGGCGACGGTCGGGGAGCGCGGGCAAGATCCCTCGTCGCTGCGCTCCTCGGGATGACAGCTCCGCTCGGGATGACAGCGCTGCGATCGGGATGACAGTACTGAGTTTCTCAAATCACGAGAATAGCCATGCCACTGGTCGAGATCCGCAACGTCCACAAGGTCTTCCAGCGCGACTCCGAGCGTATCGAGATCTTCACCGGTCTCACGCTGGACATCGCCGAAGGCTCCTTTACCGCGCTCATGGGGCCGTCGGGCTCCGGCAAGTCCACCCTGCTGAACCTGTTGGCCGGACTGGATAAGCCGACCAGCGGCACCATCCGGGTGGCGGGCGGTGAGGTGAGCGCCATGACGCCCGGCCAGCTCGCGCCCTGGCGGGCCCGGAACATCGGCTTCGTCTTCCAGAACCTGAACCTGCTGCCGGTCCTCACCGCCTATCAGAACGTCGAGCTGCCGCTGCTGCTCACCAGGCTCTCCAAGAAGGAGCGCGGAGAGCGGGTCAAGCTCGCGCTCGGGGTGGTGGGACTGGCGGACCGGCTGAGTCATTATCCCCGGCAGCTCTCCGGCGGCCAGGAGCAACGGGTCGCCATCGCCCGGGCCATCGTGGCGGATCCCACCCTGGTCCTGCTCGACGAGCCCACGGGGCAGCTCGACGCCAGGAGCTCGCAGGACGTCCTGGGGCTGCTCCAGCGACTCAACGACGAGTTCAAGAAGAGCATCATCATCGTGACCCACGACGCCCACGCGGCGGAGCGGGCCAGGACGGTGCTGCATCTGGAGAAGGGCCTGCTGGTCGAGCGCCAGCCGAGGCCGGAGGTGGCGGCGGTATGAAGTTCTTCCCCCTGGTGCTGGCCAATCTGGGCCGGCACACCCGGCGCACCGTGCTTACCATCGCCAGCGTCGCGCTGGCGCTCTTCCTGTTCGCGTCGCTCCGGACGGTGGTCACCACGCTGGCGCGGGCCGCGCAGTTCGGCAGCGCCCGGCGCCTGGTGATGACCAACGCCACCGGCTTCGTCCTCCCGCTCCCGCTGAGCTACGCCAACCGGCTTCGGGCGGCGAAGGGGATCTCCAACGTCACCTGGTCCAACTGGTTCGGCGGGAAGTACGGCGACAACCAGCGCTTCTTCGCCCAGTTCGCGGTGGACGCGAAGTCCTACCTGGAGATGTATCCCGAGATCGCCCTGCCGGAGGACCAGAAACAGGCCTTCCTCCGCGAGCGGTCCTCCGCCATCATCGGACGGAGACTGCTGGACGTCTTCGGGTGGCGCCTGGGTCAGAACGTCACCCTCGAAGGCACCATCTACCCGGGGCCCTGGACCTTCACCATCCGCGGCGTGTACACCCCCTCCGATCCGGTGATCAACGACGACATGATGCTGTTTCACCACGAGTACCTGGAGGAGCGGACCGGACGGCGGGGCCAGGCCGGCTGGTACATCATGGAGATCGACGACGCCAACAACGCCGCCCCGATCGCCAAGATGCTGGACAACCAGTTCCGCAACTCCAGCGCGCCCACCAAGACCGGCACGGAGCAGGCGTTCAACGCCAGTTTCGCCACCATGTGGGGGAACGTCAGCCTGCTCATGGGCACGATCGGCATGGCGGTGGTCTTCGCGATCCTGCTGGTCACGGCCAACGCCATGATGATGAGCGCGCGCGAGCGCACCGGTGAGGTGGCCGTGCTCAAGACCATCGGCTTCACCGATCGCACGCTGTTCGGGCTGGTGATGCTCGAGTCCGGCATCATCGCCCTCAGCGGCGCCGTCCTCGGCCTGGGCGGGGCCAAGCTGCTGTACAAGACAACCAACTTCAATGCCGGCGGCTTTCTGCCCGGGTTCGACGTGACCGCGCAGACGCTGCTCCTCGGCGGCGGCGTGGCGCTCGTCCTGATGCTGGCGAGCGGCCTGGTGCCCGCCGTGCGCGCCGCGCGGCTGCCGGTGGTGCAGGCGCTCCGGAGGGTCGAATGAAGATCCCGCTCAGCTACAACGCCCGGAGCCTGATCCAACGCCCCGTCTCCACCGCCTTCACCGCGCTGGGCATCGCGCTGGTGGTCGCGGTCTTCATCGGCATGCTCGCGCTGGCCAACGGATTCCGTTCGGCGCTCATCCGCACGGGCTCGAGCCAGAACGTCCTGGTGTTGCGGCGGGGCGCGGACTCGGAGATGTCCAGCAGCATGGATCGTCAGAGCGTCAGCATGCTGACGTCGTCACCCCATGTGGCCATCGGGAGCGACGGGCGGCCCATGGTGAGCCCCGAGGCGTATGTCGTCATCCCCTTGCAGAGGAAGGGGTACCAGACGGAGGCGCTGGCCAACGTGGTGGTGCGCGGCGTCAGCCCGGCGGCCTGGTCCGTCCGCTCCAACATCCGGCTCGCGGCGGGCCGGCGGCCCGAACCGGGCCGGGCCGAGATCTGCGTCGGGGAAAAGCTGGCGGGGCGATTCGACCATACCGGCGTCGGCGAGACCCTTCGGTTCGCCGGCCGCGACTGGGCGGTGGTGTGCCGCTTCACCGCCGGCGGCTCGGCGTTCGAGTCGGAGATCTGGGGGGAGAACGAGCAGATCCTGCCGGTCTTCCGGGGGGACGCCTTCCAGTCCGTGACCTTCCGGCTCAAGGACCCCGCCGCGTTCGAGGAGGCCAAGCGCACGCTCGAGGCCGACAAGCGCCTGACCGTGGACGTGCATCGCGAAGCCGACTTCTACACCCAGCAGTCTCAGCTCCTGGGGCGGATCCTCGAGATTCTCGCCATCATGATCACCGGCATCATGGCCGTCGGCGCGATCTTCGGCGCGATCAACACCATGTATGCGGCGGTCGCGGCGCGGAGACCGGAGATCGCCGTGCTGCTGACGCTCGGGTTCCACCCGCGGAGCGTGCTGGCCAGCTTCCTCGCGGAATCCGCGCTGATCGCCGCGGCGGGCGGCCTGGTCGGGATGCTGCTCGCGCTGCCGATCAACGGCCTCGTCACCAGCACCACCAACTGGGCGAGCTTCAGTGAGATCGCCTTCAGCTTCCGGGTGACGCCTGGGCTGCTGCTCGCGGGGATGGTCTTCGCCGTCGCCATGGGACTGATCGGCGGATTCTTCCCGGCGAGACAGGCGGCCAGGATGGCGGTGGTGCAGGCGCTGCGGTGAGGGGTAACGGGCGCTATCGTTTGCGGGCGGCTCGCTCGGCCAGGAGCTGCTCGACGCGGGCCCACAGCTCGGGCCGGATGCTGTCGGCCAGCTCGATGTTCAACTTGCCCAGCATCACGGCGATGGCCCCGGTGTCGAGCCCGGCGATCCGGGCTTCCTCGATCACCGACGCGAAGTGGATGCGGGCCTCCCGGATCATGCGCCCGAACAGGGGGGACCCGTCGGGGCGGTCACCCAGGGCCAGCGCCAGGAGATAGAGATCCCGCGCGCCGTCCAGCCGATGCGCCAGGTAGTCCCGGGTCTGGGACGGGCGCTCCCTCGACAGGTGCGGCGTCGACTCAGTCATGACGTGCTCCTTCCACCCCACCGTTGCCGTAGCAATCCTCCGGTCCCACTGTCCTCTTCCAGATTCGCGGACCCGGCCGGGAAGTCAAGGGCTCCGCGGAGGCCGGGCCCGCCGGCGGCGCTCGGGCAGCAGCGAGCCCAGCAGGGATAGCGGGAAGTAGACGGCGTCGCGCATCCCGGGCACCGTGGTGAGGACCCGGAGCGGCTGGGGCATCTGCCCCCGGATCTCCTCGACCAGTGCCGCGACGATGGTGCGGCGGTCGGCTGCCGCCGACTCGACCACCGCCAGGATCCGGTGGACGGCGTAGAGCCCCGCGAGTACGGTGGCGACGAACAAGAAATCCAGGCCGTGGAGGTCGAGCGGCCGGAGCGCCAGGGTCTGGCCGGGACCTCGCGTCGAGGTCCACGCCAGGGTGACGGAGAGCCGCTGGGTCTCGAGCCAATCGGCGCCGACCCCGGCGAGCACCGGGGCGAGAGCGGCCGCCGCCCCCGAGATGAGCGCGTTGGTGGCGAGATAGCCCGCCGCCTCACCCCGCGGGGCGAGCTCCATCGCGACCGTGCCGGTGGTGAGGGTGACACCGGCCGTGGTGAGGCCCGCGAGCACGTGGATCGCTCCGATGACCGCGAGCACCAGCCAGGGCGTATGCAGCATCCCGGCGATCGGCCAGCCGGCCACGCTCAGGAGAAATCCGGCGCAGGAGACGCGGAGCACGGTGAGCGTCTGAAACCGGTCCGCCACGGCGCCCCAGGCGCGGAGCACGAGGACGGTGGTCACCTGGCTCAGCACCGTGGCCGCGAGCACGGCGGCCATGGGGAGACCCAGCCGCCGGAGCAGGTAGACGGTGAAGAACGGAGCGGAGAGGTTGGTCGCGAAGGTCCACGCGGCCAGAAAGGCGACGAGCGCCCGGAACTCCGGGTGCCGGAACGGGGCCCCCACGACATCACGCCAGGGGCGGTGCCTGGCGGGGGCCATGCCGGGCTCTGGGATCCGCCCGAGCGGGATGAGGCCGGCGAGCCCCGCCACGACCCCGACGCCCAGCACCACGACATACGCCTCGGCAGGCGCCCCGAAGGCCTGCCGGAGTCGATCGATCGCGATGCCCGCCCCGAGCGTGAGCGGGGCGCCGATCGCGGTCGCGATCGCCATCCGGCGGGCCACCACCTGGTTCCGGCGCTCCTCCGGGAGGAAGTCGCGCATCCACGGATTCCACGCCGCACCCGAGACCGTGCCGAACGCCGCCATCACGAGGAGGATCCCGAAGAGGCCCGGCACCCGGGCACCGCTCGGCAGGGCCCACGGCAGTACCAGCAGGCCCAGCCCGGTCGTCCGCCCCACCAGCGCCGCCCACCAGCAGATCGCCTTCCGTCGGCGCCAGCGCTCGATCAGCGCGACGGTCGGGAGCTGGAGCACCTGGGTCGCCGGGCCCAAGGCGGCGAGGAGACCCACCTCCGTGTTGGAGGCGCCGAGGAGAAGGGCGTAGCCCACCAGGAGGGGGCCGCTCAGGAGCGCGTCGCGGATCTGGGAGCAGACGCCGTCCGCCTGGTACGCGCGGAGCCCGCGGCTCCGCGCGGCATCGTCGAGGGTGGGGTTCGGGTGCGAGGAAGCCACGGCGTGGCAGGATAGTCCACTGGAGGGGGAGGCGGAAGCCATCGCAGCAGAGCGAGCTCATCGTGGCCGAGAACTGGCTGGAGGGGCTATGCGCAATCTAGCGGGGGCGCGGGACGCCGGGAGCCTTGTCCCAGTGCGCCCGCGCATTAGCTTCGCATTTCACACACCACATTCGGAGGAGCCATGCGCACCAGCATCGGACCGGCCTTCACTCTCCTGGCACTCGCCTTCACTTCGGCCGCCTGCAATCAGCCCCGGACCACCGCCATGGCGAGCGACACCACCGCCGCCGCCGCCGCCGCCGCGCCCAAGGTGGACAAGCAGGCCGAGGAGCAGACCATTCGAGAGATCGGCCGGAAGTGGGTAGCGATGTTCGCCGCGAAGGACACGTCGGGAATGGGAGCACTGTTCGCCGACGACGGCTACGAGATGCCGCCCAACAGCAAGGCGATGAAGGGTCCTGACGAGGTCCGCAAGGGAACCGGTGAGATGCTGCGGACCACCAAGGATTTCAAGCTCACCTTCGAGCCGAGCACCATTACCGTGGCCGACGCCGGCGACCTGGCGGCCGAGCGCGGCACCTACAAGCTCTCGTTCACCGGGCCCAAGGCGAAGAAGATCGAGGACCACGGCAACTACGTGACGGTGTGGAAGAAGGTGGACGGCCAGTGGAAGGTGCTGTCCGACATCAACAGCTCGGAAGTGACCGGAGCCATGTAGCTCAGCTGCCGAGATGACACCGCCTGTCGAGGCGCCCACCCCTGCGTTCGTCTTCGACCTCGACGGCACCCTGGTCGACAGTGTCTACCAGCACGTCCTCGCCTGGCGCGAGGCACTGGAGCGCGAGGGAATCTCGCTCTCCGTGTGGCGCATTCACCGGCGCATCGGGATGAGCGGCGGGCTGTTGGTCAACGCGCTGCTGCGGGAGACCGGTCTGCCGGTGACTCGCGATCAGACGAGCCGCCTCCGGCAGCTTCATGCCGAGGCGTACGCGAGATTGGTGGGGCAGGTGCGTCCGCTGCCCGGCGCCCGCGAGCTGCTCGACCACCTGACCCGCGCCGGGGTGCCGTGGGCCATCGCCACCAGCGGCTGGCTGGAGAGCGCGCGTCCGGCGCTGGAGATGCTGGGCATCGGCGAAGAGGTCCCGGTGGTCACCCGAGACCAGGTGCGGCATGCCAAGCCCGATCCGGACCTGTTCCTCACCGCCGCAAGCAGACTCGGTGTATCGATCGAGAACTCGGCGGTCGTCGGGGACAGCGTGTGGGACCTGCTGGCGGCGCGACGCGCGCGAGCGCTGGGAGTGGGACTGCTGTCCGGCGGATATGGCGAAGACGAGCTGATACGCGGCGGAGCCTACCGGGTCTACCAGGACCCGGGCGACCTCCTGCAGCATCTCGACGAGCTGGGCGTGCGGTTCGGGGAGTGAGGGCAACCGCAGAGTCACGCGCTCCGCGCATCGCCGGCCGGCGCGAGCCACCCGCGATCGCGCCACACCGGTGCCAGCGCCACCAGCATCAGCGCCGCCGCGATGCCGAACGCCGCCCCGTACCCGGCGCGGGCGCGAGCACGCCGAACCCGGCCGCACCCAGTCCCAATCCGGCATCGTACGCCAGGTTCCACACCGCGCTCACCATGTCGTAGCCGGAGACCGACACCCGCTCGAACATGAGCGTCAGGCTGGCGTTCTGCGCCGCGCCGAAGCCGAGCCCGAGCAGCACGGCGCCGGCGGCCACCGCGACCGGGCTCGCGCCGAAGGCGAGGGCGAGCATGCCGAGCGCGCAGGCGACGACGCTTGCGAGGAGCAGGCCGGACTGGCCGTGCCGGTCGCCGTACCGCCCGGCCCACCATCGGGCCAGCGTGCTGGCCACGGCGTTAGCGAAGAGCGCCGGCGCGGCGAGCCCACCCGACGCGCGGGTGGCGAGCGGCAGGAACGTCACCACGATCCCCGCCCCCATCGCCGTCAGCAGGAACACCATCGCGGGGCGAACCTGGGCGGGCATCCGGAGCCCGGCCAGCACGCCGACCGGCGAAGCCGCTCCGAGATGGCGGCCGGGCAGCGCCGGCATCACGACCAGACACGCCAGCGCGGCCACCGCTCCCGCGACGAAGACGGGCGGGAATCCCACGTGCTCCGCGAGCCACACGCCGAGCGGCAGCGCCACCACGGCGGGGATCCCGACGACGACCCCGAGGAGACCGAGGGCTTCGCTGCGCCGCTCCATTGGTGCCGGCCGAGGTGGCGTAGAGCGGAACGACGGAGAGCAGGAGGTAGAAGCTCACCATCGCGCCGAAGGCGGCCACGAAATAGAGCGCCAGGGCGCGGCTCACCAGGCGCGGTCTCGTGCGATCGGCGGTCGAC
>JBBSHB010000097.1:0-11127 GCA_038253515.1 Gemmatimonadales bacterium
AACACGCGTTGACGGGGAACTGAGCTGGCGCGTACGCTGTCGAGCACCCGGCCGTAGATCTTCTCGTAGAGCCGGGGCACCGACGCCATGACCGTGGGGCGCCGGTCCTGCATGTCCGCCGGCACGCTGTCGATGCTCTCGGCATAGTTGATGACGACGCCGGCGTGGAACATGGAGTAGTGGCCGAACATCCGCTCGAAGATGTGGGAGAGAGGAAGGAACGACAGGCACTCGTCGATGTCGGTGAAGCTGAAGAGCGGAACGCAGGAGGAGACGTTGGAGGCGATGTTGCCGTGGGTCAGCATCACCCCCTTGGGATCGCCGGTCGTCCCCGAAGTGTAGATGATGGTGGCGAGGTCCTCGGGGGCGATGCTCAGTGCGGCCGGCCGCCAGTCGGGATATCGCTGGCGCGCGGCCCGGCCGCGGGCCAGCACCTCACTCCAACCGAGCACGCCCGGCTCGGGGGTGTGGGCGTCGAGCGCGATCACGTGCCGGATGGCGGGCAGCCGGGCTCGCACCGCCCGAACCTTCTCCAGCTGCGCGGCCGACGAGACCAGCACCGCGACCGCGCCGGAGTCTCGCAGGATGTATTCGGCTTGTCTGGCGGGGAGGGTGGGATAGATCGGGACGTCGGTGCAGCGGGCCGCGAGGCAGGCATAATCGGCGATGGCCCACTCCGGGCGATTCTCCGACAGGATCGCCAGCCGATCCCCCGGGCTGACGCCCAGCTCCAGCAGGCCGATGCTGAAGTCCTGGACCCGCTCCGCCAGCTCGCCGTAGCTCAGCGCCAGCCACCGTCCTCCCTGCTTCGCGCGCATGGCCACCGGCCGGGAGCCGAACACCTGGAGCGCGCCGAAGTACAGGCTGGTGAGAGTCGGCGGCGTGGTCGCCTCCTATTGGAAGTGGACGATGAACCGCTGTCCCGAGCCGGGAACCGCGGCGCCGCGGGTGCGGAACGCGCTCACCTGGACGATCGCGCTGTCGGGCGCGGTCGCCCCGGTCACCCGGTTCAGCGTCATGGTGCTCACCTGTCCATCGGTACCGGTCGAGACGGTGTCCACCAACAGCCCCCCGGCGAACTCGACCGTGTGGGAGAGTCCAGTGAGATCGGGCGAGGTGATGGTGTAAATCACCGGGCGGGCGGCGACCGGGCCTGCCGGATGGAGGCTCTCCAGTCGGAGGAGCATCGCCGCCGAGGCGGGGACATCGGTGAGAACGGTCAGCACCGAGTCTCCCGCGATGATCAGGGTGTCGGCCGGCGCCAGCACGGTGAGGGTGATGAGCCCCGACGCGAGCGAGCCGACGGTGGCCTGGACCCGCGCGGTGCCGGGGAAGAGCGCGGTCACGATTCCGGTGGCCGGATCGATGGCAGCGGTGGTATCGACCCCCCGCCAGGTAATGGTGGCGTCGACGGTGTTGCCGTCCCGGTCGAGCGCGCGCGCCGTCAACTGGAGCGACTCACCTACCTCCAGGACACCCGAGGCGGGAGCGCTGACCTCGAGGGCCACCACGCCGGCTTCACCCTCGTCGAGGTTGCTGCAGCCGAACATCAGTCCGAGCACCAGCGCATGGCGCCACCGGATCACCGGGTCTCCGTTGCCGGACTGCCGGCGATGTCCCGCAGCGCCGTCTCCGCGTGGCGGATCCAGCGTTCCGCGTCGGGTCCCTTCGGGGGCCGGGCCAGGAACGCCCGGAGGTGCTCCGCGGCCTGCTGCACGTCGCCGCGCTTGAGCAGCAGGAAGGCGACCCCGTAGTGGGCCCCGCCGAGGCTCTCGTCGAGCTCCAGCGCGCGCTTGTAATGCCGGATCGCCTCCTCCGGCTGGCCGGTCTTGGTGAAGGCGATGGCCATGTTGAGCAGAATCCGCGAGTCGCTGGGGTTGTCCCGGAAGGCCAGGCGGTAGGAGGTCAACGCCGCCTCGAAGTCACCCTGGCGCTCCAGCGCCAGGCCCTCGTTGAGATAGTCGAGTCGCTGGGGCTGCAGCGTCTCTCGATGCCCCTTGCCGAACAGGCGTCGCCAGATGGTCATGGGGTCAGACGGCTCTCTGAGCAAAGTCAAACGGGCGCAACGCCTTGGGCTGGCGCAAAGATAGTCCTCGCAGGCGGTGGCCGCAACGCGTCGCCGCCGCCGTTGCTCGGTTGCCGGAAGCGGCGTAGGTTGGGGATGTCTCGTCCGGAGGTATCCATGCGTCGTACCACACCCGCCGGTCCCAAGGGCGTGCTCGAGGTCGACTGGCCCTTCTTCGGCGAGCTCTGCCGTGCCCTCGCGCTTCGGGTCGCCCACCAGTACCAGCCCGAGATCGTGCTCGGCATCGCCAAGGCCGGAGTCATTCCCGGCGTGGTGGTCGCCTCGATCCTGCAGTGCGAGTTCACCTCCATGGCGGTCACCCGGCGGGAGGCGGGGGCCCAGCCGGTGCTGGTCTCGGGTCCGCCCCCCACCATTCGCGGGCGGCGCGTATTGATCGTGGACGAGACCTGCGATACCGGCAGCACCATGAAGCTCGCGCTCAACGAGGTTCGGGACCTGAAGCCGGCGGAGGTCCTGACCGCGGTCTCCTTCAAGACGGGCGAGTATACGCCGGACTTCCACGCATTCGAGAGCGAGAGCTTCATCATCCTGCCCTGGGATCGAGAGATCATCCAGGACGGAGAGCTGGTCGTCCGACCGGACTACGCCGCCCGGCTCTAGCGCACGCTGCAACCTTCCCGCGGGCGGCCCCGTCTAACGGCGGTCCCCTCCCGAGGAGTGCAGATGCGGCTCGTCGCCATCCTTTCGTTCGTGCTCGCAGGCCCCGCCATGCTGACCGCGCAACAGGAACGCCACTCGCTCGACGGCGACGAGGTCGCCATCTACAACCTGGCCGGTGATGTCAGCGTCGAAGCCGGGCAGCGCTCGGTCGACGTCCAGGTGACTCGCGGAGGGGGCGCGTCCGCACAGCTCCGGGTCGAGCAGGGTGAGATCGACGGCCGGCAGACTCTCCGGGTCATCTATCCGTCGGACCACATCGTCTACGCCGCGTCGGGACGTGGCTCCTCCACCCAGCTTCGGGTGCGCGACGACGGCACCTTCGGAGACGAGCACGGGTGGAACGAGCATTCCCACAGCCGGCGAGTCAGCATCATCGATCGGGGCGATGGCCTCGAGGCGCACGCCGATCTCCGGATCGCGGTGCCGAGCGGGCGACAAGTCGCCATTCATCTCGCGGTGGGCAAGATCACCCTGACCAACGTGAACGGCCGTATCTCGGTGGACGCGCACAGCGCACCGGTGACGGCCACGGGGGCCAAGGGAGAGTTGAGCGTGGATGTCGGGTCCGGCGCCGTGCGGGTGAGTCAGGTCGAGGGAGATCTCTCGGTGGACACCGGATCGGGATCGGTCGAAGTGTCTCGGTACCGGGGCAACACGCTTTCGGTGGACACGGGGTCCGGGGACGTAACCGGCTCCGAGCTGGAGGCCGCGGAGCTGTCGATCGATACCGGGTCGGGGGACATCCGGCTCACCGGCGTCACCGCGCCCCGGGTGACCCTGGAGGCGGGAAGCGGCTCGGTCAGCACCGACCTGCACCGGGAGATCCATTCGCTGAGCGTGGAGACTGGATCGGGCAACATCGCCATCACGGCGCCGGCCGCGTTGAGCGCCCGGGTGGAGATCGAAACCGCGAGCGGCGAGATCGAGAGCGACTTCCCGCTGACGGTCACCCGCCACGCCCGCGATCACGTCGAGGGACAGATCGGGGACGGAAAGGGATCGATCGCGATCGAGACGGGGTCCGGCGGGATCAGGCTGCTGAAGAGCTCGCAGTGAGCCCGAGCGCGTCGGCATAGCCCGAGCCCTGGGCCATGCGGTCGTAGAGGGCGTTCAAGGTTTCCGGGGCGCCCGCGAGGAAACGACAGCGGGCATCTCCCCGGGATCGACACTCCACTTCCATGACTGCCACCATGCCCTCCGACAGCCTGCCGAGGAAATCGGCCAGCAGCCCGCACGTCAGATGGCAGGAGGGAAATTCGCCGCGGCTCTCATCCGAGGCCTCCGCCCACTCGGCGGAATCGAGGGCCAGGACCGCCGGGCCGAGCGGGGTGGCGGCGAGCGCACCCCATCCCTGCTCGCTGAAGAACTGGGAGAGTACCTCGCTCAGGAACTGGACGTCGAGGTCGCCGGCGTGTTCCACGCCGCGGGTGCCCACCAGCCAGTCGCCGAACTCACGAAACAGCTCCTCGCCGCCCGCGAATCCTGCTTCCTGCAGGTAGCCGGCCGCCTGGAGTCCGGTATCGCGCTCGAGCGCCGCCCGGAGTTGGTGGATGACCCGCCGGCCGAGGCGAAGCCCTGGGTGATGCGGCCTGGATTGCTCGGAGCTCATGGGGAACCGGGTTGAAGGGTGCTGCATCTTAGGCCGTGCGGCCGAGTCGACGCAAGAGCTCCGCCTCGTCGATCGTCTCGACGCCCAACGCCTTGGCCTTCTCCAGCTTGCCGCCCGCCTCCTCGCCCGCCACCACAGCGTCGGTCCGCTTGCTCACGCTGCCGGCCACCCGGCCGCCGGCCGCCTCGATGAGCTCGATGGCTCGAGCGCGCGAGAGCGTCGGCAGGCTGCCGGTAAGCACCAGGGTCTTGCCGGCCAGCGCCCCGTCCGCGTCGTGCGCCCTCGGCTCCGAGAAGGTGAGGCCGGACCGCTCCAGGCGCTGCAGCAGCCGCCGGTTGCGCGGCTCCTGAAAGAAGGCCGCCACCGCCTCTGCGATGGCGGGCCCGACCCCGAGCACGTCGTTGATGGTCTGCTCCGACGCCTCCATCAGCGCGTGCATGGTGCCGAAACGCCGCGCCAGCAGCACCGCCACGGTCTTGCCGACATGGCGGACGCCCAGGCCGAACAGCAGAGAGGAAAGGGGTCGCGCCTTGGACGCCGCGATCGCCGCCACCAGCTGCTCGGCCGACTGGGTGGCAAAGCGGTCGAGCTCGACGAGCTGGGCGGCGGTGAGATCGTAGAGATCGGCCACGTTCTCGATCAGCTTGGCATCCAGCAGCTGCCGCACCCGCTCGTAGCCGAGGCCCCGGATGTCCATCGCGTCGCGCGAGGCGTAGTGGACGATGCCCTCGAGCACTCGGCCGGGACAGGACACGTTGGGACAGAAGCGCATCGCCTCGTCGACGGGACGCTCTACCGCCGTCCCGCAAGCGGGGCAGCGGTCGGGCATGGTGAAGGCCCGCTCGTCGCCGGTCCGCCGCTCGATCAGGGGCCGCACGACCTGTGGAATCACCTCGCCGGCGCGGATCACCTCGACCCAGTCGCCGATGCGGATGTCCTTCTGGGCGATCAGCTCCTCGTTATGCAGCGTGGCGCTGCTCACCGTCACCCCGGTGATCACGACCGGCTCGAGCGCCGCCCAGGGGTTGAGCGCCCCGGTGCGACCGACGTTGATCAGGATGTCGTTCAGGCGGGTGACCGCGACCTCGGGCGCGAACTTCCGGGCGATGGCCCAGCGCGGCTCCCGCTCGCCGATGTTGCCCAGCTCGCTGTGCAGGGCGAGGCGATTCACCTTGACGACCACCCCGTCGGCCTGGAAAGGCAGGGTGGGGATCAGCCCCTCGTACTTCTCGATCCTGGCCTGGACCTCTTCGAGCGTCTCGAATCGCTCGCGATGCTCCTCCACCTGGAAGCCCCATGCTTCCAGCAGGTCCAGCAGCTCCCAGTGGGTTCGTGCGCTCAGCCGCCCCTCCATCGGCTCCGCCGCAAAGGCGAACATCCGGAGCCGCCGCTTTCGCACCAGCGCCGGATCGAGCTGCCGCAGGCCACCCGCCGCGGCGTTTCGCGGGTTCGCGAACGGGGGCTCACCGGCACGCTCGCGCTCCTGGTTCACCCGCTTGAACCCGGCGTAGGGCATGTAGACCTCGCCCCTGACCTCCATGGCGCGGGGCCAGCCGGTCCCTTTGAGCGTGAGCGGAATGTCCGAAATGGTGCGGAGGTTGCCCGTGATGTTCTCACCGATGATCCCGTTCCCGCGAGTGGCGCCGACCGTGAGTCGGCCCTCCTCGTAGGTGAGGCTCACGGCGGCGCCGTCGATCTTCACCTCGGTGGTATAGCCCGCCTGACGCACCTCGGGAAGCAGTCGGGCGTTGCGCTCCTCCCAGGCGGCCAGTTCCTCCGGAGAGAAGGCGTTGGCGAGGGAGAGCATCGGCTTGCGGTGGGTGTACTTGGCCAGCGCGCTCGCCAGCGGCGCGCCGACACGCTGGGTGGGGCTGTCCGGACTGCGGAGGTCGGGGTGGGCCTGCTCCAGCTCCTGGAGCTCGCGGAACAGTCGGTCGTATTCTGGGTCGGAGATCTCCGGCGCGTCGAGGATGTAATAGGCGTGGTTGGCCCGATCGATCTGCTCCCGCAGCCGCGCCACCTGCTCAGCCGCACCCGCACTCACCGTGAAGCGGCCTCCTGGCCAAGAACCGCCTGCGCCACCCCCACCAGACGCTCGATCTCCTCCGATGCGGTCATCCCCAGATCGACCTCGTCCTCCCGACCGCTGCGCCGGGGATAGCCGGCCAGGAGACGGCGCATGAACTCGAGCAGCGCGCTCTGCTCGTGCTCCCGCCGGCGCTGCGCGTCGCCGTCGCCCTGGCGCTGGCGCATGCGATCGAAACGATGCGCGTTCCGCAGGGCTTTCGCGGTCAGGTTGGCTACCACCTGACAGAACGCCAGGTCATCGGCGGAGAAGGCGGGGCCGTCGCGGAACGTGCGGAGGAAGATGGCGCCGATGGCCGCGCCCCGCCATGTGATCGGGATGACGGTGATGGTCTTCACCTTGCGGGCCGCCAGCGCCCACCGGGCCGAGCCGAGCGACGGATCGGTCGAGGCGTCGGCGATGAACACCGTCTCACCGGTCTGCAGCGCGCGCCGCAGCTCGGGGTAGCGGTCGAGGTCCACCACGTAGTTACGGATGCCGGGATCCTCGTAGCTCGCCACCAGGCGCACGCTCCGACCACCGCGCTCAGCGAGGAAGATCGAGCAGCGGTCGAGGCCGAAGGTCTCGCCCAGGCGCAGCGTGACGGAGCGTACGATGTCGCCGAACTGCAGCGAGCCCCCGATATCCTGCAGGATCTCGACTACCGCCAGCAGGTGTCTTCGCTCCTGCTCCAGCGCATTCAGCCGGGCCTGCAGCCGTTCGACCTCATCGATCGCCGTGGCGGCCGTCGTCATGGATGGCATCCTGAAGGAGATAGGTTAGCTGATAATAAGCCGCCGGACCGCCGGGGAAAGTGGGTGAAGCAAGCTGCAGGCCGACTGTCAAAAGTCTATGGTGTCGCAATGGTTGACGGCTCCACCGATGCCTGTAGGTTGCAGGCAGGGCGCGCCCACATCCCGGGAGGGTGGACCATGGCGACGGACAAGAGCGGGTTCGACGAGGGGAACGAGCAGGAGCAGAGGCCGGAGGGGCGTGGGTTGGGCGGCTTTGCCGTCGGCGTGATCTTCGGTGCCTTCCTGGGAGCGGGGATCGCGCTGCTCTTCGCGCCGGAGCGCGGGGAGAAGACGCGACGGACGCTCCGGCACCGGCTGCGCAGCCTGCGGGATGACGCGGGAGACCAGTTGGAGCGCGCGGGGAAGCGGACCGGCAGGGAGCTGCTCCGCCGCCGCCGCCGCCTCGAGGCGGGCTTGGGGCGTGCCGCGTCGCGGGCGCGGGACGCGCTCTAAGCGCCGGCCTGGGACCGGCTCTGGTCCTTCTTGGCGATCCGTGCGCTCAAGGCCGCCGCTTCCCGCTTGTACACGCTGTCCATGATCTCCCGGTCGGGGAGGGCGGCCAGCTCATCCAGTTGGGCCCGCGCCTCAACGTACCGCTTCCGGTCCACGTAAATCTCTGCCAGCTCCAGCCGGTGGTACAGGCGTCCGGGGTCCAGCTCAACGGCCTTCTCCATGTTGGAGATCGCGCCGTCCCAGGAGGCCTGCTTGAAGATGCCCGCGCCGAGAAAGCTCTTGGCAAAGAACCGGCTGAAACCCGAGAGCCGCATGATCTCGGCGTTCCACCGTCCCAGGATGTGGTAGGCTCCATCGTGTCGTGGATTGAGCCGGATGGCGCGCTCAGCCTCGTCCCGGATCACCACGGCCCGGCGGATCCGGTCCTTCTTTCCCATCGTGAGCGAGGCGCGGCCGATCGCGGCGGCGAGCGCGAAGTGGCCGTCCGCACCGGTCGAATCCGCCGCCACCGCGCGCCGGGCGTGGCTTTCGGCCAGGGCGTAGAGCGAATCACGCTTGGGGCTCTTGATGCTGTCGGGGATCTGCTCGCCCTGATCCAGGAACACCAGGGCGGCGCGCCAGTTGGCCTCGTAACTGGCCGAATCGAGCGCCAGCGCGGCCTGGAAGTGCGCCAGGCCGGTCCGGAGATCGTGGGCCTCCACGGCCGCCCTGCCCATTGCGACGTGGGCAGCCACATCCTGTGCCTCCGCGGGTCCGGCGGGGGCCGTCGACATGAGTCCGAACACTATGAGGAACGACTTGGGCACACGGCGGTCCGTGGTGTCGGGTGATCCCGAATGGTGATCCCGTCGCTCATCGAGCACAAGCGCGACGGAGGCGCGCTCCGACCCGAGGAGTGGGCCGGGTTGATCGCGCAGTACACCGCCGGCGAGGTGCCCGACTACCAGATGGCCGCGCTACTGATGGCGGTCGTCTGGCGCGGCCTCGCTCCCGAGGAGCTCGCGGCGCTCACCGACGCGATGATCGCGTCCGGCGACCGGCTCCCCTTCGACGGATTCGAGCGGCCACGGGTGGACAAGCACTCCACCGGCGGAGTGGGGGACAAGGTCTCCCTGCTGCTGGCGCCGATGGTGGCGAGCTGCGGTGTCGCGGTGCCGATGATGTCGGGACGGGGTCTCGGTCACACCGGCGGAACCCTGGACAAGCTGGAGTCCATTCCCGGCTTCCGGACCGGGCTCTCGCTCCGGGAGACCCGGGCACAAGTCGAGCGGATCGGGTGCGCCATGCTGGGACAGACGCCCGAGATCGCGCCGGCCGACAAGCGGCTCTATGCCCTGCGGGACGTGACCGGCACCGTCGAATCGATCCCGCTCATCGCCGCCAGCATCATGTCGAAGAAGCTCGCCGAGGGGCTCACCGGACTGGTGCTCGATGTGAAGACCGGGAGCGGCGCGTTCATGCCGCAGCCGGAGCGCGCGCTCGAGCTCGCCCGCACCATGATCGAGCTGGGCGAGGCGCGCGGCTGCCCCACCGTGGCGCTGCTCACCGCCATGGACCGCCCGCTCGGCCGTGCCTGCGGCAACGCGCTCGAGGTGGAGGAGTCGATCGAAGGGCTGCGCGGTGGCGGTCCCGAGGACTTGATGGAGGTCACCTACGCGTTGGGCGCGGAGATGCTGCTCCTGGTCGGGGCGGCGGCCGATCGGGCGGACGCGCGGCGTCGGCTGCGGGATGCGGTCGACTCGGGTCGGGCGCTGGAGACCTTCGCCCGGATCATCGAGGCGCAGGGCGGCAATCCGGCCGTCATCGAGGACCCCGGTATCCTGCCGCAAGCCAGGGCGGTCGAGGTGTTCCGCGCGCCCCGGAGCGGAATCGTCTCGGCGGTGGAGCCGCGCCGGATCGGCCGGGCCATCGTGGAACTGGGAGGCGGGAGGCGGACCGTCGAAGACGAGATCGACCCGGCGGTCGGCTTCGTGATCACCGTCAAGCCGGGCGACCCGGTCAAGGCAGGCGAGCCCGTGGCCTCGGTGTTCGCGGGGGACGAGAACGGGATCGCCATCGGACTCGCCGCGCTGACCGAGGCCGTGACCATCGATGGGGAAGCGCGGCGGACCCCGCTGATCTCCCACCGGGTCACCGCCGCCGGCGTGGAGACGCTCCGGGAGGGGAGCTGACATGCCGATCGTGAGTGGCCCGGTGGGCACCATTCTCGTGGCCGGCGCGGTGCTGACGTCCCTGATCGTCTGGTTGACGCGCGGACGCCGCTATCCCGGCCCCCGGCGCCTGCCGGAGGATGACCGCATCGACAGCGAGGCGCTCGAGGCCGCGGAGCGGGAGGTGCGCGATCTGGATGCCGGCCGTCGCCCCGACCAGGGCTTCGAGGGCGAGGACTGGGGCCCACGAGCTCGACAGCAAGTTCCACGATCAACCCACCCAACAGGCCCGTGACCTCAAGAAGGACTAGATCTTCCGCCTGGGTGGTGTCCCGCTGCTCAGGCTCCGGCCGCATGGGGAGCCCACGCCGGAGCGCCTCCGGGTCGCTGCCATCGAGGCTGTCCGCGCCCTGGGGCACGACCTACGTGCCACCCACCAAGGCATCTACACCACCGCCACCGCGATCGATTTTGACCGGTTCGGCCAGCTCGCCGGCCCGGTCCGGCCCCCGAGGGACTCGCGTAACGTGGACTCCTAAGTGACTTGTCATCCGATGATCAAGGGGATACGAATGCCCGCAACCCGCGGCGCCGCTTGGGCTGCACGCCAACGAGGCGGCAGCCCCGGACCATCGTGCATGTCCGGGTGACTACGACGCCGGCATTACTGATGACCACAGCGAGACCGCGATGTTGGTTGATCAGGAGCGGCGACCGCCAACCGGAACGGATCTGCGCTTCCCTTTGATCTGGAAGCTGCGCCGAGAACCGGGGGCTGCCTTCATGAAGGTCACCAGGTCAGGGCCTTTGCCCAGCACGTCCACGGTGAGCTGGATCCGCTTCGAGACGAGCTCCGGCCAGACCCGCGTACCCTCCTTACGCATCCGCACCAACCCCACGGACTCCATCTTCTTCAGCGTGCGCGAGAGGTTGCTAAGCGCCCGGTCGGTCCGCTCCGCCAGCTCTGTCATCGAGGTCGGGGGCATCTCGTCGATAGTCCTGAGCAGCGACCGATTGTCATCGGTGAGCAGATCTGTGATGGCCTGTGGGACAAGCTTGACTGTCTTCCCGGCGTAGCTCGGTGCCTTAGCCTCGCCCTTGGCCGTCGCAATCATGTCGCGCTTGAACTGCTCGAGCGTCACAAGCACCTTGCTCATCTGCCATCTCCCCTCTAGCAGGCTGCTGAAATAGGGTGTACCTGTGACTGATTTTCCTCTCAGCGCGATTCGTTCTTCCTTGGTTGGCATCGGCGGAGCCGGGTTCCGGTTCCCGCGAAGCCCACGGCCGCGCGCCGGACCTGTCTCAGGTGC
>JBBSHB010000098.1:0-11098 GCA_038253515.1 Gemmatimonadales bacterium
CGCCCCGCATCACTGTCCGCACCGCATCGCGCCCGAGATCGCCGACCTGCTGTGCGGGGCGCGGCGCAAGCATCCGGATTGGGGGCCCGGCAAGCTGCTCGACTGGCTCGCGCCGCGGCATCCCGCGATCGCCCAGGAGGCCCGGTTGCTCAGCGCGCCGCGGAGCCTGGGGGGTCAGGCCTAGTCCTGCAATACGAAGGTGACCTTTAATAGCACCCTGTATTCCGTGACCTTCCCCTTCTCAATCACGACCTTCTGACTCTTGATCCATGCACCGCTGAGGTTGCGAAGGGTCTTATCGGCTCGGGCAATTCCCTTCTGAATCGCGTCCTCGAAGCTCTTCGAGGAAGACGATTGGATTTCGGTGATCTTCGCGACGGTCATGAGAAGGGCTCCAGGCCAGCAGAACTGGCGGTCAAGGGGTGGTAGGAGGCACAACGCTCGACTTCAACCTACGCCAACGATAGGTGACCGAGGACTTGCAGGACAACACGGCTGAGCAGATCCTGAATCCTAGTCGCAGCCGCCTGACGACCTGCGCATCAGCTGCGGGCCCTCATGTTGGCGCCCTCACCAACCTACGTTTTCCGCAGCGTCCTAAAGGGACGCTGCGCCCGGACGGAGCCCGGGACACCTCCGGCCCGTCGGCTGCATGCGGAGCCTGTGTGAAAACTCGATCAGATCGTCGAGCTCAGGAAATCCATCGCTCACATTTGCCCCAGGAGCCACGATCTCAACCCTGGACGAGGTTTGAGTACCCCCCTTTTTGGTCGGCGGAGAGGTTTTCACACAGGCTCTGCGCGGGTTAGGCTGCACCCGGCTCGACAGGTAGTCGGCGCACCCGCTCAAGAAGCTGCTCCGGTGTGCTGTCGAAGTTCTCAGCAATCTCCGGTGCGCCGAAGGTGTCGTGCAGCGTACCCCCGATGTCGCCTAGGACGTCGGTGTAAGACTCGGGCAAGTGCTCCCAAGTAACCGGCCAATCGAAATGCCAGAGGATGAACCGGTCTGTTTCGACGCAGTTCGCATGCGTTCGGCCGATCGGGGAGCACAGGAACGTTAGAAGGCGATCTAGGCTCGCCTTCAAGTGGGGAAGATCTGCCGGCACCTGCACGATCTGCTCGTATGCGCCCTCGAGCAGAGGGCGCAGCCCCGGGGTCACTTCCTGGTCGTCGTGCGAGCTAAGGATCCTTGGTGGCATCGGAGTTCCTTGGTGCGGCCTTGTATCTACCAATTCGTTGAATCTGTGGTCAGAATCTGGGGTGCGACAGCTCGGTCGGCCTAGGGTCCTTGAGACCGTTCGTTAGCGTGGGCGTCGCACTCCTTCTTCGCCGAGAGCCCGGACAGTTGCGTGGGCCTGCCAGCCCGCATCCTGCAAGGTGGGGCCGATGCGAGCCGTTTCGTCCCGGAGGAAGCCATGTCGTTCCTCGGCATTGATGTGGGCCAAAGCCCAGCTCGAGTTCGCCTGCCGGCCCAGTGGGGACACCGGCACTGTGCCCAATGACGACGCGGGCATTTGCGACCTGGTTACCCGCGCCCAGGCGCTCGCCCCGACGCTGATCGTGCTCGAAGCCACCGGCGGCTACGAGGCCGCGGTCGTGGCCGCCCTGGCCGCCGCGCAGCTCCCGGTGGTCGTCGCCAATCCGCGCCAGGTGCGCGACTTCGCCAAGGCCACCGGCCAGCTGGCCAAGACGGACGCCTTGGATGCGCACGTCGTGGCCCTGTTCGCCGAGCGCGTGCGCCCCACGCCCCGCCCGCTCCCCGATGCGGCCGTGCCGGCGCTCGACGCGCTCCTCACCCGGCGCCGCCAGCTCCTGGGGATGCTCACCGCCGAGCGGAACCGCCTGCTCATCGCGCCGCCAGCGGTCCGGCGCGACCTGCAGCAGCACATCCGCTTCCTCGAGCGTCGGGTGCGCGAGGTGGACGACGATCTCCACACGGCCGTGAAGGCGAGTCCCGCTTGGCGCTGAAGGACGATCTGTGTGAGGAGCTTGGGCTGATCCCGCGAGGTGACCGGCTTCATCCCTGCACTCTAGCCTCTGCCGCCGGGCCAGGGGAGGGCAAGAAACGCGGAATGGGCGGCGCCGCCACGACCCACGCGGGCGACCTCCTCGGCCACCCGTCGAGGTCGGTGCTCGACCAACCTGCTCGAAGGTGTGCACCAGGCTGGCGGACACGCCGAACTGTCCGCGCGAAGCAGTCGCCTCAGCGCTCCGCCCGCACCACCCTGAGCTCCCGCCTCCGCACCGCCGGCTCACCCGCCGGACCCGCGACCCTCACTTCCACCACGTACGTCCCCGGCTTGAGGCGGCCGAGCTGGAAGGTGCGGTGGGAGCGGAGCAGCGCCCCCTCCGCCCGCTCCTCGAACCCCAGCGTGACGACCGGCCGCGGCTCCAAGCGCCCCTCGGCCTTCACGTGGTAGACCGCGATCTGGTGCCGGTAGGGCGTGCCCGGCGCCGCGCCGCTCACCTCGTAGTACAGCTCCACCTCGCTGCCCTCGAGGAAGAGCTTGAAGGGCGTGAGCAGCACCGTGTCGGCCGGCGTCGGGAGCCACCGCGCGCTGGCCGCGCGGATCCCGAGCGCGAGGTCGCTCAACCCGAGCCCCGGTCCCGGCGCCGCGACCCGCACGCTGTCCCGGGGCAGCACCATGCCCGCCTCGGGCCCCTGCGACAGCGCCGCCCGCCAGCTCCAGGCTCCGGCTGGCAGCGGCAGCTCGACTCGGCCGATGAGGTACCGCCCGCGGGACAGCGGCCGGTCCATCTGGAAGACGACGGTCGTGTCCGCGCTCCCCGCGACATGCCCCAGCGGGTCGAGGGCCACCAGTCGCACCCGGACCGGATAGCTCACGCCCTCCATCTCCGCCGTCGGCGTCGTCTCCGCCGGCCCGATGGCGAACACGAACTGCGCCAGCGGCGCGCCATCGCGCCGGCCCACCGCCACCAGGTCGGCGTACGCGGTGAGCCGCCGCGCGAACTGAAGCTCGTAGCTGTCGGTGGTGGTGCCGTAGGCGATGCTCACCCGGCCGATCCCGCGCTCGCGGGCTCGCGCGCGGGCCGCGCCGTTGGGTCCCCAGTTGAGCATGCGGCCGTAGACCGGAGAGAACGACTGGCGGGAGAGCAACAACTGGTCCACCGGCGCGTCGCTTGCCCCCCGCAGATCGAGCACGCTCTCGACCAGACGGTAGTCGTACAGGTCGCCGCCTGCGCCGCTGTCGTATCCGGCGGTGAAATGGAAGAGCAGGTCGCCATCGGCCCGCGTGTAGCGCCACGATTCGTTGGGCATGAGCCCGAAGACGAAGGGGCGATGGCGCTCCCCGGGCTCGCCGTGCCGGACGTAGATGATGCCCCGGTCGTCCAGCTCCTCGCTGCCCGATCGGTAGGCGTCCCGCTCGCCGTAGAAGCGGCGCGTAATGGTGAGCGCGAAATGCCGCCGGGCGTAGAGCAGCCGCCGATAGTGCTCGCGGAGCCGCTCGCCGCGGGCACGCAGCTCCAGCCGATCCCGCTCGGTCCAGAAGCCGCGAAGGAATTCGACGCGCGCCGCACCGCGACTCCGATCGAAGGCGGCGAGCTCCGCCTCGGTCGTGATCGGCACCAGGTCGGCGCGATAGCCCGCCACCGCGGCGGAGTCGTCGACCGCGGCTCCCTCGTAGTAGGGTGGCTCGCCGTCCGAACGGTCGAGAGCGAGCCGAGTGCGGGCGAGCTCCAGGAGCGCCACCGCGCGCGATCTACCGCCCGCGCCCAGCGCGCGCTCGAAGGCCGCCGCCGCCGCGCTCGGCTCGCCCGCGGCGCGTTCCATCCGGCCCCAGGCCAGCAGCACCTCCGGGCTTGCGCCCGGCGCGGCGCCCGCGCGACGGAGCGCGTCGCGTGCGGAGGGGTAGCGCGCCGTGTCGCGGAGACCGAGCGTCAGGCTGGTGAGCGCCAGGGCGGCGGGGTCGAAGCTCGAGTCCGCCTGGAGCGCCCGGCGCTGATCCGCGGCCGCGCGTCCCAGGGTCCGCACGCCGATTCGATTGCCCAGGGCCAGCGAATCCGATTGCTCCCACGCCGCGCGCCGCGCCTCCGCCAGGCCGAGCGCGTACCAGGCAAGGGGCCAGTCCGGCCGCCGCGCCGTCAGCTTGCGCAATGCGTCGATGGCGTCCCCGAAGTCGCGATCGGCGCCGAGCTCTCCCAGGCGGAACGCCACCAGCCCGGCTCGAAGCCGGCTGGTGTCGCCGTCCGAAGTCGCGTGGGAGGAGTGGAGCCGGTGCTGCAGGCCGCGGAGCGAGGTGGTGTCGTCGGCCTGCGAGAGGGAGTCGCGGAATCGGTCGAGAGCGAGTCGATCGCCCGGGGCCTGGCCGAGCACGCGCGGGGCGTGCGTCAGGAGGAGCAGGATGACGATGCTGCCCCGGATCACGGCTACACCCCCTTCTCCTCCAGCAGACGCAGGAAGTCGTCGGCGGACGTGAGCGCGGCCAGTCGATTGGGTACGTCCGGCTCCTTGGCGAGCTGGGCGATCTTGCCGAGCACCGGGAGGTATTGGTTGGAGATCTCGAGCGGCGGCGCCACGATCAGGAAGAAGTCGAACACCGGCCGGCTGTCGATCGCGTCGAAGGCGACGCCCTCCCGGCGGTGGCCGTAGGCCAGTCTGAGACGGCTGACCACGAGGGAGCGGCAGTGGGGGATCGCGATGCCGCGGCCCACCCCGGTGGAGCCGAGGCTCTCCCGTCGCTGCAGCATCCGGAGGAGCGTCTCGGTGGCCCGATCGTCGAGCCGGAGCAGCGCCACCAGCTCGGCGAGGATCTCGTCCTTGGTGCCTCCCTCGAGCTCGGTCGAGATGGCGTCGGGACTGAAGAAGTCGCTGAGCCGCATAGGATGGTGGGGACGAAGGGGGCTCGAGGTGGTGCCGCAGAGCAGGGCAGCGGCAACCTAATCCCCACTCGAAAGCGTGTCAAAGTCGGAGCCGCAGGACGGTCGGAGGCAGCAGCGCGCCTGAGTCCGCGACGTGCCCGTCCTCGCCGAACCGCTCCCACTGGCTGTTGGCGACGTAGTAGAGATCGTGACCGACGACCACGCCAAGTGTCGGTTCGGCGTACCGCGGGTGGGCCCGCTCGAGCACCTCGCCGGCGGTGACGCTGTCGCCCGCGGGCGAGAGCGTGAGCCGCACCACGCGGTGTGGCGCGACGCCGTTCTGGATCCCGATGAGCCGGCCATCGACCAGGTAGAGCCCGTCGATGCCCAGGGCCAGCACGTCGTCCGAGGTGGGGAGCAGCGCGACCCTGCGGGAGGCCAGATCGATCCGGAGGATTCCGCGCGAGTAGTCCGCCACATACATCGTGCGACCGTCGGGAGTCTGCGCCAGGCCTTGGGCCGACAAGAGCAGTGGGGACGTGAGAAAGCGCTCCACGGTGTCGTTGCCCGCGCGGAAACGGTAAATCGTGGGCGAGCGGCTGTCCGAGGCGTACACGGCTCCGTCATGGCCGATCGTGAGATCGCCGAGCGCATGGGGCGCGGCATCCGGCGCCAGAAGGAAGCGGCCGGTGAGTCGTCCGGATCCGAGGTCATACCGGAAGAGTCCGCTCCGCCCGCTGTCGGAGGGCGTGTAGCCCGTCATCTGCGGCACGGCCGCAGCCGCCACCCACAGCAGCCGGCGAACCGGGTCCACCTTCATGCCGAGCGGTGCCCACAGTCTGTCGCGACCCTCGGTCACGAAGTCGCTGACCCGCCCGGCGCGGTCCACCCGGACGATCTTCCGGTGATGGACGCTCCCGACATAGAACGCCTTCTCCCTGGGATCGTAGGCGATCCCCTCGGTGAGCAGGTCCGTCTCAGGAAGGGTGAACGCCACCTTGCTCCGCACCAGCGGGGCCTCGTTCCGAGCGAGCCGCCGGCGCACCTGCTGGAGTCCCGGCGTGCCCCGGAGCGCGGCGAGATCGGAGTCGGCCGCCACGTCCGCGACGTAGCCCAGTCCGCCAAAGCGATCGAGCATCGCGAGGGCGGCGGCGGTGTCCCCCGTGAGGGCATAGGCGCAGGCTAGGTTGTAGATCGCACCGCCGTGCGCGGGACGGAGACGCTCCGCCTCCCTGGCGTGGCTGAGGAACGCCTGGTAGTCGTGCGCCTGGTAGGCGCGCGTCGCCTCCTGAAAGGCGCGGCGGGAATCGAGCACCGGGTCGGCCTGGGCGGCGGCACGGATTGGCCCAAGGATGCAGAGCGCGGCGAGCGCGGGTCGGAGGCGCATCGAACACCGGATGGAAGAGGAAGGGTCCTCTGCGGCCACCCTACACCCCCAAAAAATTCACCACGGAGACGCGGAGAAAGACGGAGACAGCACGGAAGGAACACACCAATGTGGTTCTCCGTGCGCCCTCCCTGGTTCTCCGTGTCTCCGTGGTGAATTTTTTGGGGGGTGGTGGGTGCTGTTAGCCGACTGACCCCCCCTACGAGAGCAACGCCCTGCGGGTTCCAACCTGGAAGCGCCGTTCCATTGCCCCCCGCCCAGCGGCCAAGTATTTTGTCGCCATGCAGTTGCCCTATTCCTCGACAGTCCACTGCCCCCTCCTCCTGGCCCCCATGGCCGGGGTGTCGGAGGCGCCCTTCCGCCAGATCTGCCGGGCGATGGGCGCCGACGTGGTGCTCTCGGAGTTCCTCTCCTCCGAGGCGATCCGTCGGCGGATCCGCAACACGCTCGAGGGCGCCGAGTTCGAGGAGATCGAGCGGCCGATCGGGATCCAGATCTACGGCGCCAGCGCTGACGGCATGGCGGAGGCCGCCGCGCTGATCACCGAGCACTACCGGCCCGAGTTCATCGACATCAACTTCGGCTGCCCGGTCAAGAAGGTGGTCCAGCGGAACGGGGGGTCCGGCTGTCTCCGCGACATGGACCTGGTCGAGCGGATCATCCGCGCGGTCATCGGCGCGACCCACCTTCCGGTCACGGTCAAGACCCGAAGCGGCTGGAGCGAGGAGGAGCGCGATCCGGTAGGCATCGCCTTACGGATGCAGGACGCGGGCGCCCGCGCCTTCACCCTGCACGCCCGGACCCGTACCCAGATGTTCTCCGGCCAGGCCAATTGGGACGAGATCGCCCGCGTGGTCGAGGCGCTCGAGATTCCGGTGATCGGAAACGGCGACGTTCAGACGGCCGACGACATCGTCCGCATGCGTGAGCACACCGGCTGCGCCGGCATCATGGTCGGACGCGGCGCGTTCGGGAATCCGTGGCTGTTCCGCGACGGGCGGGCCCGGCTGGCGGGCCACGCCGCGCCACCGGCTCCGCAAGCGGCCGAGCGCTTCCGCGTGGCGCTGGAGCACGCCCGGCTCGCCATCCGGCTGCAGGGCGACACCCGGAAGACCGTCATCGAGTTCCGCAAGCACCTCGGCTGGTATACCAAGGGTCTCCACGGCTCGAGCGAGCTGCGGCAGCGCCTCTTCCGGATCGAGTCGATCGCGGAGGCGGAAGCGATCTTTCTGGAATATCTCGAGCCGGTTGCCGCGGTGGCGTGAGAGCCGAGCAGCTCGAGGCCCTGCTCGCCGACGTCGCCGCCGGCCGCCTCGCCCCTACGGCGGCGCTGGACCGCCTGCGTCACCTCCCCTTCGAAGAGCTCCCGTTCGCCCGCATCGATCACCATCGCGCCCTGCGCCAGGGGCAACCCGAGGTCGTCTTCTGCGAGGGCAAGCGGCTTGACCAGGTGGTGGCGATCTGCGAGCGGCTGGAGGCGGCCACCGGCTCCTTCCTCGGCACCCGCGCGACGGAGGAGCTCGCCGCGGCCCTGCAGGCGCGCTTTCCCGGCGTGGTCTGGAATGCCACCGCGCGGACGGTGCATCTGCCGGGGCCCGACGCGGCCTCCCGGCCACCAGCCACCGGAATGATCCTGGTCGTCTCCGCCGGCACCAGCGACATGCCGGTGGCGGAGGAGGCCGCCGTCGTCGCTGAGGCGTTCGGCAACCGGGTCGAGCGGCTCACGGACGTCGGCGTCGCGGGGCTGCATCGTCTGCTGGCCGCCGGCGACCAGTTGAGACAGGCCCGCGTGGTCATCGTCGTCGCGGGCATGGAGGGCGCGCTCCCCAGCGTGGTCGGCGGGCTGGTGGCGGTCCCGGTGATCGCCGTCCCCACCAGCATCGGCTACGGCGCCTCGTTCGGTGGGCTGGCGGCGCTGCTGGCGATGCTCAACTCCTGCGCGGCCGGAGTGACCGTGGTCAATATCGACAACGGCTTCGGCGCCGCCGCGGCCGCCAGCCGGATCTGCCACGCATGACGCTGCAGACCGTGGTGCGGCGGGCCGATCCCGAGTTCGTCTGGGAGGACGTGGTCGACCCTACCACCGAGGAGCTGAGCCAGCTGGCCCAGCGGTACGGGCTGCAGCCCACCTCGGTGAACGACTGCCTCGATCCCGAGCACCTCCCCAAGTTCGAGCAGTTCGAGGGCTACGCCTTCGCCATCATCCGCGCGTTCGACGAGCGCTCCGGGCGGGCCTGCACCACGGTCCAGGAGCTGACCCGGAAGATCGCGATCTTCTACGGGCCGGCGTTCCTGCTCACCGTGCACCGGCGGGAGCAGGCGTGGCTCACGGCGCTGCTGGACAGGATCCGGAACGAGCACCAGCAGAAGCCGGCGGCGCGGGGAAGCGATGGCGTCCAGGCGCACCTGCTCACCCAGCTCTTGAATGCCGCGTTGGACAGCTATCTCCATCCACTGGAGCTGGTCGAAGCACGCATTGACGCCTTCGAGGAGGCCGTCTTCTCGGGCGGCGATACGGCGAAGCAGAGCTTCGCGGCAGGCCTGCGTGAGATCCACCTGCTCAAGCGCCAGGTGACGTTGATCAAGCGGCTGCTCTGGCGGACGGTCGACGTGGTGCAGCGAATGACCCCGTTGTCGGGCAAGAGTGTCTCGCTGTTCCGCGACGTGCAGGAGAATCTCGAAAGTTTCCATTTCTACGTCGACGAGATGCTGGACGACGCCAACACCCTGCTTACCATCCAGCTCTCCCTGGCGTCGCATCGCACGGGAGAGGTGATGCGGGTCTTGACCGTGTTCTCGGTCTTCTTCCTGCCGCTCACCTTCGTCGTCGGAGTGTACGGCATGAACTTCGAGTTCATGCCGGAGCTGCACTCTCGCTGGGGATACCCCGTCGTCCTCGCCGCGATGGGACTGGTGACGCTGGCGATCTATCTCTGGTTTCGCCGCAACGGATGGCTCCGGGAGTGAGCTTGCTCGCGCTGCTCCTGACCGCCGCCGCCGGAGGCGCCGCGGGTTGGGCGTGGGCCCGGCGCCGGGGAGTGCTGCCGATGGCGGCCGGCGCGGGGCCGCACCTCCTTCCCGATCCGGCGCTCGAATGGCTCCGCCGATCCTACGGTGCGCTCGGCGTCTGGGTGGCCGAGCTGGACCCGCAGGAGAAGGAGCCGCACGCGGAGCGGATCGTGGACCCGGAGCGGCTCTCGGTGGCGCAGATCGTGGCGGTGGACCGCCGGCTGGAGCGCGCGCGCGACCAGGAGCAGAGCGGCGCCGAGCGCCTGGACAGCGGGACGCTGGTGTTCCACGCGGCCGTCGGCACCGCGGTGGCGCTGCTGCTCCCCGAGAGCTTCGAAGCGCATCGGATCGGGCTGGTCGAGGCGGACCTGCGGCGACTGCTCGACGGCACCCGGCGCCGCCCGCAGATCGTGGCCCTCGCCCAGGCGCACATCCAGGAGTCGTCGCTCGAGTCGACCGGAAGCGTGGGCCTCCGACTGGCGTACCAGCTCGAGCGGGCGCTCGACGCGCAGGTGATCGTGGCCGCCACCGACGCCTTGAGCGAGTCCATGGCCCCCGCCACGGTGGGCTCGCTCCCACCCCTTCCCCAGGTGCGGGTGGTGGGCGTCTCCGGCCGGGGTGACCGGCGGCTGCTCGACATGGTACTGCCGGACATCTGCGACCTCGCGCGGGTGGCGCGCGGCGAGGTCCCTCACCTCACGATGCAGGGCGACCCCCTCGGCGGCGTCGTGGCCGACCGCCGTCAGCGCCAGGGCACGGTCCTGTTGCTGCCGATCCTGGTTGGCGACGAAGCGTTTGGCGCGGTGGCCGTCTGGCCGCCCGGGGGCCGCGAGCCGATCGGCGCGGCGCTCGCCGAGCTGACGGAGGCCTTGCTGAATGCTGGTCCCCGCCTGGCCCGCGCGCTCGAGGGCGACAAGCGGACGGCCGACGCGACGTCCGACCGGCTCACCGCCCTGGCCAACCGGCGCAAGTTTGACGAGCTGATCGGCCAGTCCGAGCCGCTCGGTCCGAGGGAGGGTGCGCTGGTGTACGCCGACCTGGATCGCTTCAAGCTGCTGAACGACACCCTGGGCCACCCCGCCGGCGACGCCGCGCTCATCCACTTTGCCAGGATCATTCAGGGCCAGATCCGGGACGGCGACATCCCCGCGCGCATCGGCGGGGAGGAGTTCGCCGTCTGGCTCCCGAAGGCAGACCTGGAGACGGGCGCTCGGATCGCCGAGCGGATCCGGATTAAGCTCGGCACCACGCCGTGGGATTGGCAGGGCCGCGCCTGGCCCCTCAGTGCCTCGTTCGGGGTGGCAGCCTGCCCCGAGACCGGCCGGAGTGTCGCCGACCTGCCAGGCCAGGCGGATGCGGCCCTGTACGTGGCGAAGAACAGCGGCAGGAACCGGGTGGAAAGGGCGGGGAAGTAGCCTATTCGCTTGCCCGTCCCGCTGGCCCGGCCGGCGAGTTCACCCGCCTACCCGGGGCACCCCGCTCCGGGTATATTTCCTTCACCCGAGGGGGCGACTGGCTTCGACGGGTTTGTTGAAGGAATGGCAGCGTGCCCAGGTCCAGAGTCCTGGTAAAACCATCTGGAACGTTTCAACTGCCAACACTGAACTGGCACTGGCCGCGTAAGCTGAGCTAACGCTCGCTTGACGCGCCTTCGGCTGGTGGAGCCCGCCCGGAGCGCCGCCTGTCGAATCGTAAACCTGGGCTGGCCGAACGTGTCGCTCCGACGCGAACGGTGAGATCTTTCAGGAGATAGGCCAAGGGGAGGTCGGTTCGGCACCGACCCGCGGCGACGGCAGGAAGACGAGCCTACGCACGTAGACGCGGTTCTGGACGCTTACTCGGACCAGGGTTCGATTCCCTGCGCCTCCATCGACGATCGACA
>JBBSHB010000099.1:0-10981 GCA_038253515.1 Gemmatimonadales bacterium
GCAGCGGCAGCTCGACAGCGAGCGGGCGCGGGTGGCGCTTCGTGCGCGAGGGGCCGCTCGCGACACCACCACGGCCGACAGCGCGCGCTGAGGGCTCAGATCGTGAAGTTCTGGAGCACGCCCGGCGCGGGGACGCCGGACACCAGCATGGCGGTCGAGAGGGCGTCGGCCTGGATCCCGCTTCGGGCCACCACTGACACCTGAGTGAGTGCCTCGGCCGGCCAGCCGGTCGACGGATCCATGACGTGGCCCCGGACGGCACGCCCGTACCGGACCACCGACACGGAGTTCGACGAGGTGGCGAGCGCCGCATCCCGCAGACGAGTCGAAGCGAGCACGCGCCGGCCCGGCCGCGGATCCGCGATGTCCACCAGCCAGCCCGCTTCGCCGGGCGGCGCGCCGAGGGCGTAGCAGTCGCCGCTGATGTCGAGCAGGGCCCGGCGCACCCCTGCCCGCAGGAGCACCGCCATGGCCCGGTCGAGGCCATAACCCACCCCTATTCCACCCAGGTCGAGCCTGCTCTCCCGGCTCGGCAGGAGCACCCGATCCCCATCCACCACGACCCGGGTCGCCTGGACCACGCGCCGGGCGGCCGCGATCTCGGCGGCGCTGGGCTCCCGGGTGCGCGGCGCGTGGAAGCCCCAGGCCCGCATGAGCGGTTCGATCGACGGATTGAATGCGCCGGCGGTCACCCGCTCGAACCCGAGTGCCGCCTCCAGCACTTGGGCCAGGTCCGATCCGACCGTGAGGGCCGGCCGGCCCGCCCGCCGATTCAACTCGCAGAGGTCGCTGGAATCGTCGAAGCCCGACAGCGCGTGCTCCACCCGCCAGAGCTCCGCCAGCGCGGCCTGCGCCGCTTCGTAGCCGGCCGTCTCGCTGGCCGCGAAGAGCTGGAGGTGCACCGGCTGGCCCATCGCCCAGGACCAGCGCTCGACGAAGCGGTCGGCCGTGCGACAGGTGGCCCCGCGGCGCATGGAGGCCGGCAGGACGCCCGGCACGCCCAGGAGGCCGGCGCCCAGCGCCCCGAGGAAGTCGCGGCGCCTCATGCGGGCACCGCGGGGCGCGCCAGCTCCCGCAGCACCAGGAAGGACTGGACGTAAAAGGTGACCGCCATGAGCGCGCTGGACGCCGCGAGCAGCCAGCTGAACCGGGCGTCGACGTACCGCATGAGCCACATCGCGGAGAACGACACCAGCAGGGCCACGAACGGCTCGACGATCAGGCCCCGCCGCCACCGCTCGCTCGGCCACTCACACAGCGCGAGAGCGAGCCCGCTCAGGACGAAGATCACCGCCATGCTCAGGAGATGGGTGTGGGTGATCGTGAGCATCTCCGCGTACGACTTGGGAAATTCCATCGCGGCCTCACTGGCCGTGGAATCGGCGCCCCCCCGGTAGTGGCTCGCGACCCCTGCCGGTGTCATGCCGGTGGTGTGGTGAACGAAGAGCAGCGAGGTGGTGTAGCCGACCAGTTGGACGATGGTGATCCATCGACCGAGCGCCCGGATCGGCGCGGACATCTGGCGCCAGCTCACTTGAGCCTTCCCGATCGATGCCAGTCGGTCAGCTCCGCCAGCGCCTGCCGGACGCTCCGGGTCACGGCATTCGAGCTGATGGTGGCCCCCGAGATGTTGCGGATGTCTTTGCCCACTTCCAGCGGGGCACCGGCGGCCTTCCCGCGGAACTGCTTGCGCCACGAGTCGTAGGCCACCTCGCCGCCGTGCGGCTCCCGGTACACCAGGATGTCGATGTCCTTGAGCCGATCCGCCGGATCGATGGCGACCAGATAGGTGATGGGCTGGTCCTTTCCCTTCACGTTCCGCACCTGCGCGAAGCCGAGCAGGGCGCCGGCCTCCGAGATGCGCAAGACCGTGGCCGTGTCCACCCGGACGCTGTCTATACGGACCCCTTCGCCGTAGACCCGCTCGATCGACTTGGCCAGCTTCCCGGGGGGAGCCGACTGGGCGGAGGAGACCGAGGCCGCCAGCAGCCAGAGGACGAGGACCGCCAGCACCCGCATGTCAGCGTACCCCCGGCTCAGAGCGACTCCAGGACGGCAGAAAAGTCTGATGGCCGGCTTTACCTCAGAACTCATAGCCGACGCCGAGGGCCAGCACCTCGTTCTCGCCCAGACCCGCCTGGTTGCGACGGAGCTGGTAGTCGCCTTTGAAGATCACGTTGTAAAGCGGCTTGTAGGAGAGTCCGAAGGTCGTCACCCGCCGCGCGAGCGCTTCGTTCTTGACCACGTTGTCGGGGACCGACGCCTGGGTATCGTAATTCTCGTACCGGAGGAAGGCGTCGAGCCGCTGCGACGAGGCGGCTGCCAACGCGGCAAGCAGATTGTAGGCCCCCTCGACGTACCCACCGGTGATCCGGCTGGCGACGCTCTCGCCGAAGGCGGCGCTGATCCGATCGGCGTTGGAGATGTTGATGTTGGCGAACAGCCCGCGGAAGGCGAAGCCTCCGACGTCGTACCGGACGTCGGCGGAGCTCAGGAACACCGGCGCGTCGAAGGCCCCGTCGCCGATGGCGGGATTCTGGTTCGCGGTCCCGCCGTACCAGAAGGAGCCTCCGATCCTGAGCCCGGGACGGGTCCACTCGAGCCGCCCGGTGACCGAGGGGTTGGCGAAGCTCGCCTGCTTTCCCTCCTGCCGACCACCCCGGATGCCGGTTTCGGCGGAGAATCCTTCGGCCAGGAGGCCGTTGACCAGATACACCCGGTAGCTGAGCCCGGACGAGCCAGGCAGCGTGCCGACCGCCCCCACCCCGATGTCGCGCCAGGTCGTCGGGATCACCTCCTGCTCCAGCAGCGGGCGGGCGACACCGTTGAAGGTGGGCGGCTCGTGGGTCTCGTTGATGATGCCGATCGGCGGGAGCACCAGGCCGGCGCGGAGGGTGACGGCGGGCGAGAAGGTGTAATCCAGGTAGAGCTGCTCCATGGCGACCTCGCCGCCCGCTTCGCCGCCTTCCACCTTGGTGTCCTCGACTTCGAGCTCCGAGTGGAAGGCGATGCGCTCGCTGAAGGTGTGGGCCAGGTAGACCACGAAGCGGGCGACGTTGACTCTGCCGGGGGTGTCGGGACCGGTGGCGTTGGTGAAGTGGACCTCGCCATAGCCTCCGATGGTCGTCGATTCCTTCTCCTGGGCCGCGAGCGGGGGAACGGTCAACAGGAGCGCCATGACCCACGGGGACAGCGCGCGCATCAATGTCCTCGGCGAAGACTAATTGAGAATGATTATCAGCAGAATCGCTACTACTTTATTCCCCTTTGCCACTGGTGTCAACACCGCCCCTCGAGCATCATTTCAGCACCCCTGCATCTGATCTCAATTCTTTGACGGCCACCGAGGCCACGATGGCTTACCTCCCACTCCGCTCGGTCTCTCTCCCCGAGACCCCGGAGCAGATCTTCGACGCCTGGCTGGCCGACATCGAAGCCCGCCTCGCCGCCCCTGATGCCGACTGGTACCGGCTCACCCGGGACATCCTCTTCGAGATCTATTTCCCGGGCGCGGGTGAATACGAGACCCTGCTGCAGGATCCCGCCACCCCGGCCGGTACCCGGGCCGCGCTGCTCTGCCTCGACCCGCACAACATCACGCTGGAGCCCGAGTACTACGCCGACGTCGATCCGGTCCGCTATGCCCGGGTCAAGCCGCTGCACTGGTTGTGGCAGAGCTTCGACCGCTCGCCCCTGGGCGGTGGCAACGTGCATCTGGGCGTGCGCTTCCGCCGCCTCCTCGCGCCGCACCTCTTCGCCCGCGTCGGACGGAACTTCAAGTGCTTTCAGTTCGTGGAGTTTTCCTACGGGTACAATCTCCAGGTGGGCGACGACTGCGTGATTCATCGCTACGTGCTGCTGGACGATCGGGGCGGCATCACCCTGGGCGACCGGGTGAGCATCTCGGACTTCGCCAACATCTACAGCCACACCCACAGCATCGTGGACCAGAAGGACGTCACCAACCTGCCCACGGTGCTCGAGGATGACGTGCGCATCACCTATCACGCGACGGTGCTGGCCGGCGTCCGAGTGGGGCGGAACGGCATGGTGGGTGCCAACGCCGTGGCCACCAAGGACGTCCGCCCGTATCACGTCAACGTCGGCATCCCCGCCAAGTCGATCCGGGTGAAGCCGAGCGCGCCGCCCGAAGCCTACGTGAGTGAGCGGGTCTCGCGTCACGACCTGCCGGAGCTCTGACCTCTGCCTCGATCCCAGGAACGCTGGTACTTCTCTCCCTCCGCCATCGCGGCCTGGGCGCTGCTCGGCAGCGCCCTCATCGCCTCGATCCTCGGCGGCGTCCCCCGCCTGGTGGCCTTGGCGATGGGAGTGTCCGGCGCGCTCATCGTGGTGCTGGCGACATGGCGCCGGGAGTGGGAGGTCCCGCTGCACGCCATGGCGGCCGCGCTCCTCGGGCTGGTCGCCTGGCTGTCGAATGGGAAGACGTGGTGGATGTCCGTCCTCGCGGTCGTCACCATCTCGGCCAGCTTCTGGATGGCGATCACCCGCGGCCGGCGCCGGCTGCGCGAATCGGAGGGCAAGTCCGAGCAGCTCGCCAGCCAGCTCGACCGCCGCATCAGCGAGCTCTTCTCCCTGCAGGAGCTGAGCTACGTGCTCTCCGAGTCCATCCAGCTCGAGCGCATCGTCGACCAGGTGGCCAAGTACGCTGGACGCTTTCTCCAGGCCGATGGGGCCATCGTCGTCCTCGCGGACGACGAGCAGGGCCGGAAGCTTCGGGTGGTGGGTGCCGCCGGCACTCTGGAGTCGCTGCTGGGTCAGGCCAGCGAAGACCCGGAAACCACCCTGGTCCGGTTCGCCATCAGTCGCGAGCGGATCGAGGTGGCGCAGGGAGTGGCGACTCCGACGGTGAACCTGATCGGCGGCCACACCGTGCGCTCCGCCGCGGTGGCCCCGCTCCGCTCCCAGGGGCTCACCATGGGCGCGCTCGCGGTGGCCGACCGGCGAGGCGGACAGTTCACCACCGAGGACCTCTGGCTGCTCTCGACGGTCGCCACCAACGCCTCCGTGGTGCTGGCCAACTCACGGCTCTACGAGATGGTCCGGGGCAGCAAGGAAGAGTGGGAGACCGCCTTCAACGCGCTGGCGGAAGGCATCGCGGTGGTGGGGCCGGGCGACGGCGTCCTCCGCGCCAACCGCGCCCTCGCGGCGCTGGCCGACATGCCCGAGGCGGAGCTGGTCGGTCGCAGCTTCTGCCAGGTGCTCTTCGGGGTCTCGGAGACGGTGGACGAATTGATCCGGGCGGCCCATCGCGGCGAGCGGACCGCCCCCCTGGTCGTGCGGCTGGAGCGGAGCCAGCGGGTGCTCCGGCTCACCGCCGCTCCCCTCGCGGAGCGGGCCGCGCCGGGCCCGGTCGTGATCCTGGTCGAGGACGTCACCGAGCAGCGGATCATGGAGGCGCAGCTCATCCAGAACGACAAGATGGCGTCGATCGGCCAGCTGGTGTCCGGGGTGGCCCACGAACTCAACAACCCGCTGACCTCGATCGCCGGGCTCGCCGAGCTGCTGCTGGAGCGCGAGGCGCACCCCGACTTCCCCCGCGAGCACCTCCGGGTGATCCACGACCAGGCGGAGCGGGCGGGGCGGATCGTGCGGAACCTGCTGACGTTCGCGCGGAAGGGCGCGCCGGAGAAGGCCGCCGTCGACCTCAACGACGTGGCCGCGCGCACTTCGCTCCTCATCGTCTACGAGCTGCAGCTGCACGGCATCGAGCTGGAGTCGGCGCTGAGCGGTGAGCCGGTCGTGGTGCTGGGCGATCGCTACGAGCTGCAGCAGGTGCTGCTCAACCTGGTGACCAACGCCGTGCAGGCGGTGAGTAGCCTGCCGCCCGGCCAGCCGCGCCGCATCACCCTCGCGACCAGTCGGGTCGACGGTGAGGCGATCCTCCGGGTCCGCGACACCGGCCCCGGCGTGCCGGCCCATCTCGTCTCCCATCTCTTCACCCCGTTCTTCACCACCAAGGCTCCCGGCGAAGGCACCGGCCTCGGACTGTCGCTGAGCTACGGGCTGGTGAAGTCCCACGGGGGAGAGCTGAGCTATGAGCACTCACTGGAGGGCGGCGCGGAGTTCCGGGTCAGTCTGCCGTCGTACGACGCCCCGCCGGAGCTCCCCGAGGTGGAGCTTGCGGCGCGTCCCCTCCACACCAGGCGGATCCTCGTGGTAGACGAAGATCCCGTCGTGCAGCGCCTGGTGAGCGCCCTGTTCGCTCCCGAGGGGCATCTGGTGGAGGCGGCCCGCACCGGCAAGCAGGCGCTCAGGCGCATCGGCGAGTGCCCCTTCGACCTGATCATCTCGGAGGCACGCATCCTGGCGGGTCCGTCGGAGCTCTTCGTGCGGGCGCTGGCGGCGGCGTATCCCGAGGCGGCCAGCTATCTGGTGCTGGCCCACGACGGCGATGTGGACCTCCCCGATCCGTTCCCCGGCGTCATCCCGTATCGAGCGCGGAAGCCGTTCAACCTGCGCGAGCTGCACGCGATCGCCCTGCAGATCTTCGCTAATAGCCTGCCGCACTCGCCGGCTTCCACGGCAGCACGCTGACCCGCCCGTGTACCCGCAAGGCCGCCGCGTTCGCGTCGGCCGTGGCCCAGTAGTTCCCGCCGGCGACGAGGTCGGGCGCGTCGATGAACCACCCCGTGGCCCGGAGAAAGACGTTGCCGGTGACCTCGGTGCCGTGCCCCGCCGAGTCGATCACCAGCCCGCTTCCCACCCCATCGATCAGATTGCCCCGGATCCGGCTGCCGGTGGTTCCCTCCAGCACGATCGCCTGCTCCAGCCCGCCCAGGACGTTGTCGTCGATCCGGTAGCCGCGACTGGCCGGAGCGCCGGTCCCGGGCGCGACGATCCGGATCCCCACCCGGGCGCCGAGCAGTACGTTGGACTCGATGGTGTTGTCGCTCCCATACGCCACGGTGATCCCGGATTCCCGCGCGCCGAGCACGGTGTTGCCCCGGAGCGTGCTGGCGCTCACCCGGGTGAGACGGAAGCCGGCGCCGGCGCTGTCCGCCCGGTTCTCCAGGAAGGTGACGCTCCAGGTGAACAGCGCCGCGAACCCACTCTCCAGCGCGAGCGACGCGTCGTTGCGAATGATCAGGTTCCCGATCGAGGCATGGGCCACCGGCGGCTCGCCGGTCACGAGGACGCCCGTGCTCGACGCCGTGAGGTCGTTGTCGGTGATGGTGTTGGAATCGCTGGCCTCGCGGAGGAGGATCGCCGCCGCGGCGCATCCCGAGCCGGGAGTCGGGCACCGTCGCGTGCGCGTGGCCTCATTCCGCACGATCAGGTTGTGCGACGAGCCCCACAGGTGGACCGCCCACCCACTGTTGCCCGTGATGATGTTGTCGGCCAGGTAGGACTCGCGCGCCCCCACCAGGCCGATCCCGTTCTGGCTGTCACGCGCGGTCACGCCGGTGACGCTCGCGCCCACGGTGTTGCGGAGCAGGACCGCGCCGCCATAGCGGTCGATGGCGTCGGCCCGGGCCGGATCGAGGTGGTCGGCCGAGTCCGGCCGCTGGGCGGAGGAGCGGAGCGGCTGGGCGCGGCTCCCCGAGAAGTCTCCCCCGCTGATCCGGTGACCGTGGCCGCCCTCAAGGCGCACCCCGAAGCGGTATCCCCGGACGATCCCGCCGAGCACGGTGATGCCGTCCACCCCCCGGCTCGCGATCCCGACCCCGGCATACCGTTCCGGCACCGAGTCTCCACTCTCCAGGGTCACGCCGGTGAGATCGATGCTGGTTCCCGAGGACGCGGCGATGATCACTCCCCGCTCCGACGGGTCTGCGATACGGTAGCGCCCGGGGCAGATGCGGACCTCTCCCTGCACCTGGGTCGCCGCGCGGGTGGGACGGACGCAGGGGGCCTCGCCTGCGGGCATGCGTTCGGCCGGCCCAGGGAGCAGCAGGCTGGCGGCCGTCCCGAGCAGCGCCCACGCGCTCACGGACGCACCGGATAGCCGCGCGCCCGGAGGTAGGCCCGGGCCTCGGGCAAGGTCGAGCCCTGAAAGTGAAAGATGGTGGCCGCGAGCACGCCGTGCGCCCCGGCCTCGAGCGCCTCGGCGAGATGCTCCAGCCGTCCCGCGCCGCCGGAGGCGATCACCGGAATGGAGGCGGCGGCCGCCGCGGGCGCGAGCAGCTCCAGATCGTAACCGGCGCCGGTCCCGTCCCGGTCCATGGAGGTGAGCAGGATCTCGCCGGCCCCCAGGGACTCCAGCCGCCGGATCCAGTCGATCGCCTCGAGCGAGGTCTGCTCGCGACCCCCATTCACCATGACGGTGAGTCGTCCATCGATCCGCTTCACGTCCACCGCCGCCACCACGCACTGGGTGCCGAAGCTCTCCGCCAGGCGGGACACCAGCGAGGGATCGCGCACTGCGGCGGTATTCACCGACACCTTGTCCGCCCCCGCCCGGAGCGCGGCGGCCGCATCGGCCACCGTGCGGATGCCGCCCCCGACCGTGAACGGAATGAAGATCGACTCGGCCACCCGCGTCACCATCGGGAGGGTGGTTTTCCGCTCCTCCGGGCCGGCGGAGATGTCGAGGAAGACCAGCTCGTCCGCGCCCTCGGCGTCGTATCGGGCGGCCTGCGCCACCGGATCGCCGGCGTCCCGGAGAGATTCGAAATGCACCCCCTTTACCACCCGGCCTCCGGCGACGTCGAGGCAGGGGATGATCCGCCGCGCTAGCATACGCGAAGCACGTCCTCGACCGCTCCCGCGTCGCCCCGGCCGAGCAGTGCGAGGATGTCCTCCAGCGCCCGTCCCTCGCGCGGCCAGGCGAAGCGCCCGCGAGCCGCCGCCGGCGCCAGCCATTCCGAATGATCGTGCTCGGGGCCCAGGCGGACCGTGGCGTCCTCCGGCACGAAGGCCGCGAAGACCGGCACCAGCGCCGCCTCGTCCGACCGGTGCAGGTAGAACGATTCCATGCGGCTCAGATTGTACAGCCGAAGTGGTGTGAGACCGGTCTCCTCCAGCAGCTCCCGCAGGGCCGCCTCCGCGGGCCGCTCGTCGGCTTCGATGTGCCCGTGCACCGCTTCCCAGGAGCCTGGGCACCGGCCGCCCGCCGCGCGCCGGAGTACCAGGCATTCGAGCGCCGGTCCCGCGCCGCGCAGGACGTAGACGTCGACCAGCGCCACCCGGATCGTGGTCACGGGCGCCAGCGGGCGAAGCTGTCCAGCAGCTCGATGCCCGCGCGTTGGGACTTCTCCGGATGGAACTGCGTGCCGATCACGTTGTCCCACCCGACCAGCGTGGGGAAGACCCCGTCGTAGCTCCCGGTACCGAGCACCACGTCCTCCGCCAGCTCGGCCGGATGATAGCTGTGCACGTGATAGAAGAACTGCGAGCCGTCCGGGAAGAGCGGCGCCAGCACCGGATGCCGGCGGCCGGCGGCGGTGAGATCGACCCGGGCCCAGCCCACGTGCGGGACGTGGAGCGTGGTCACGAAGCGCCGGACGGTCCCCGGGAGGAGGGCGAGCCCGCGCGCCTCGGGGGCTTCCTCGCTGGCGGCGAAGAAGAGCTGCAGCCCCAGGCAGATTCCCATCACCGGCCGGCCGGCGGCGGCAGCGTCCCGGATCGCCGCTCCCAGGCCGCTGGTCTCCAAGGTGCGGGAGGCCTGGCCGAAGTGTCCCACTCCCGGCACCAGCACATGATCGGCCGCGCGGACCTCGTCCGGGTCGGTGGTGAGCGCGGCCGAGTGGCCGCCGGCGGCGAGCGCCCGCACCACGCTGGTGAGGTTGTTCACGCCGTAGTCCACCACCACGATCACAGCGTGCCCTTGGTGGATGGCACCCCGGTGACCCGGGGGTCCAGCTCGGTCGCGGCATCGAGCGCGCGCGCGAACGCCTTGAAGGCCGCCTCGACGATGTGGTGCGGGTTGTCTCCCCGTACCAGGTCGAGGTGGGCGGTGAGCCCCGCGTTGAGCACCAGCGCGCGGAAGAACTCGGGGGTCAGGAACACGTCGTAGTCACCCAGCATCTGCCACTTCGGGATGTCGATCTGATAGGTGAGGTGCGGCCGGCCCGAGACGTCGATCACGGCGCGCACCAGCGCCTCGTCGAGCGGCACCAGGGCATCGCCATACCGGCGGATGCCGGCGCGGTCGCCCAGGGCGCGCGCGAGCGCCTGCCCGAGGGCGATACCGGTGTCCTCGACCGTGTGGTGGCCGTCCACGTGGAGATCGCCCCGCGCCTCGACCGTGAGGTCGAGCAGTCCGTGCCGGGCGAGGGCCTCGAGCATGTGGTCGAAGAAGCCGATCCCGGTGTGCACCGCGGCCGTGCCCCGGCCGTCCAGGTTGACCAAGACGTGGAGATCGGTCTCCTTGGTGGTGCGTCTGATCTCACCCGTGCGGCCCACAGCTACCTCGAGGTGCGAAGGTTCTGCGCCACGCCTGTCATCCCGACCGCCGCGCTGTCATCCCGACCGCCGCGCTGTCATCCCGACCGCCGCGCTGTCATCCCGACCGCCGCGCTGTCATCCCGAGCGGAGCGAGGGCTCTTCTCTTCGGGATCGGAACACCGCGGATGCGGTCCAGGATCTGCGGGCAAGATCCCTCGCTCCGCTCGGGATGACAATGCCGCCCGCGGTGACAATGCCGCTCCGGATGACAATGCTCCTACACGAACCACGTCCCCTCGGCGTGACCATGCTCCTCACGATCAACGTCGCCTCGGCGTGTTCCTCTCCCACGCGCCCACCCCGCCCCCTCACCCCCCCACGATCCCTTCCAACGCCGCCGCCACCGCCTCCATGTCCTCCGGCGTTCCCACCGAGATCCGCAGACACTCCGCCAGCTCCGGCGCGCTCGAAACGTCGCGAACCAGGATCCCATGCTCCTGGTACAGCCGGGTGAACACCACCCTAGCCGGGGTTCCGCCACAGCGGATCAATACGAAGTTCGCCGCGCTGGGATAGACCGTGAGGCCGGAGAGCCCCGCGATGCGCCGGACGAACCGTTCGCGGGTGGCGACGA
>JBBSHB010000100.1:0-10947 GCA_038253515.1 Gemmatimonadales bacterium
CCATTGGTGCCGGCCGAGGTGGCGTAGAGCGGAACGACGGAGAGCAGGAGGTAGAAGCTCACCATCGCGCCGAAGGCGGCCACGAAATAGAGCGCCAGGGCGCGGCTCACCAGGCGCGGTCTCGTGCGATCGGCGGTCGACATGGGTCGAAGCTAGCCGGGACTCCGGCGCTGGGACTACCTCGGGGAGGCCGGCCTGCGGGTATTATCCTCCAGACAACCGCAGCCGACCCGTCGGCTCACCACATCCATCCGAGGCAGGCAATCGTGGCCGTTGAGCGCAATTCTACCGAAGAAGCGTTTCGAGTTCGCTACGAGCAGGACTCGCCCGAGGCCGCCCGCACCGCCCGCAAGCTCATGCAATGGGGAAGAGATCACGATCTGCGGCTGCGGCCGAGGGCCGGCGAGACGCATGACACGTTGCTGGGTTTCCTGGAGCTGGGCGCCCACGAGCACAAGATCTTCGCTCTGGAAACCAATGGTCGGGTATGGATTCTCTTCAGCGAGTTGTTGCGTCGGTTCCCTTCCACGGACGCCGACGAGAAGGCCGCCTTCCTCGCGACACTCCGCAAGAGGCTGGAGATGGTTCCGGGCGGACGCGCCGCTCCCGGAAGCCAGGGGGGCAAGGCGTCATGGGTGCTCGGGGAGACCGATCTGCCGGCGTTTCTGGCGGTGCTGGACTGGACGCTCGACGAGCTGCGCCGACACCACGACGAGCTGCTGTCGTCATCCAGGCGGCACCGGCGGTGAGCACGGGTGAGGCCGTGCCGTACCGACGGCCTCACAACCCGAGCCAATAGCTCAGCTTCACCGCGAGGAGGTTGTCTGCCGGTGTGGTCCGGAGACCCTTGAAATCCCGCCCGAAGTCGAAATCGCCCACCCCATCGGCCTGATTGCTCCGGCTCTGCTGCCACACCAGGAACAGGGTCGCCCCGGGACGGTATTCCCAGCGGAGCACGAGGTTGGCCCGGAGCGAGCGGAAGTTGAAGCTCTGGTCGGCGACGGTGAACGGCCCGGCCGAGCCGGGTCCGTCCGGGTCCACCGTGAATCCCCCGCTCCCGTCCGGCGTGATGGTGCCCTGGTCCCGCCCGTACACCGCGAAATCGTAGGTCCTCGGCGCGCGCAGTTCCTTGTAGTCCCGGAACCCGTTGGCGGAGACGAGCGGCTGGGCGTAGAGCTGCAGGCTCAGCGTCGGGGTGAAGGTCCAGTCGACCCGGGTCTCGAACGCGATCTCGGTCTGCCGCAGCTCCGCGAACACATAACGCCGCCCCGACGTCGCTGCGGCCGCCGGGTCGGTCTCGGTCTGGACGTACTGGGCGGTTTGGCGACCGAAGACCAGGCTCGGCGTCAGCGCGATCCGTAGGTTGGAGCCGGGATTCAGCGTGACCAGCGGCGCGAGAGTCAGGGTGTGGGTTCCCTCCGGCTGCCAGGCGTACTCCGTCAGCAGGCCAAACGTGTGCCGGCGTCGGGTGTCGGAATCGATCTCGAGATTCACCAGCCGGGCGGAGGGCGCGCGAGCCAGCGGCCCGCCCCGGGTGAGGTGATCGTCGCTCGTGGCCGGGACGAAGTGGGTGGTGAGGGTCGCCTGCCAGAAGTTCCGGAACCGGGCGACCTGGGTGAGGCCGACGTCGAAGGTGATCCGGTCCCAGTCGTAGTCCCACTCGTGGGTGGTGAACAGATCCGCCCGGTAGTTCCGGAACAGGCGGCCCGGGCGGTACTCGGCGTACCCGATGTCGGTGGCCACCGCGCGGCGGTTGGTGTAGACCTCGAAGCCCACGTCGTTGGTCTCGTAGCCCGGGCTCTTGTCCTGCAGCGTGACGCTGCCCAGCCACCGGCCCGAGAGCTTGGTGAGCGCCGCCACGGCGTTGTAGCCTGCCAGCGATGCCCGCGTGGTATCCAGCGAGAACCGCTCGGCGTCGGGCCGCTGGTAGTAGCGGACCGGGGACCGCTGGGTCTTGGCGATCGCGGCCGGATCGCCCCGAACCAGGCTGCCGGTCACGAACGCGTCGAGTACCCAGCCCTGGTTCGCCCAGTACCGGTTGAGGTCCACGCCGGCCAGGTACGCCGAGGAGCGGAGCAGCCCGGCCAGGGTGGAGTCGTCGAGCCGGCGGTCCACCGCGGTGAACAGCCCGCCGATGGCGCGGTTGCCGTCGGCCGATTCGTGGCGGACCCGCCCCACGAAGTAGTTGGAGAGCGGCTCGAGCGGCACCCGGTGCTGGGCGCCGAGGCTGTCCACGAGCCGGCCTTGCTCCTCCCGGGTCACCGCGTCGAGCAGCGCCACCGACCAGCCGCGGGCCGACTTGCCGGTGAGCTTGAGCGCCGCCGGAATCCGGCTGACGACGGGCACGTCGCTGTACGCCGGGTCGTCGTCCTGGAGGTTCCTCTGCGGCGGCCGGCCGATGCGGCGCGAATTGAAGACGTCGGGAAATCCCGCCGCGTTGAAGGCGTTGACCTGAGCAAAGGAGAACAGGTTCGAGCCCTCGAGGAAGAAGGGTCGCTTCTCGTCGAAGAAGGTCTCGTTGGCGGACAGGTTCACGATGGCCGGGTCCACCTCCACCTGGCCGAAGTCGGGGTTGACGGTCGCGTCGAGCGCGAGGTTGCCTCCGACCCCGAGCCGGAGATCGGCGCCCGCGTTGGTGAAGTAGTCACTGCCGTCGCGGAAGGGATCGCCGGATCCAGGGTGGGTGTATTCCCCCCGCCCGGTCAGGTAGGGAGCCACCTCGGCGTGACGCGAGCCCGGCAGGTCCGCGAGCCCGGTGAGCCGGCCAAACCGGCTCACGCTGGCGTACTCGGCCTTGGGAACAAAGGAGAAGACGTCCTCCTCGCCCCGTCGCTGGATGAAGCGGATGAACTGCACGCCCCAGGTGTCGCGGCCGCGGTTGAAGCGGAGCTGGGAGAGGGGAATCCGGATCTCCGCCGACCAGCCCGTGGCGTCCTGCCCGACGGCGGCCTCCCAGACCGGGTCGGGCGAGTAGTCCACGGTGCCGTCCGGCTGGAGGATCCCGTCCCGGCGCACCCCGCGCGGATTGACCTCGAAGACGAACGCGGTGAGACGGTCGTACCGCGAGTCCAGCTCCACGGTGAACCGGTCGCTCTCGCTGGTGGCGTCCCGGCGGGTGAGAAGGGCCCGGATCCGGGAGGGGTCCCGGTCGTAGAGTCGGGCGCCGACGTAGAGCGCGTCGCCGCCGAGCAGGACCCGGATCTGGGTCTGCTCGGTCGGCAGCGCGCCCTCGTCCGGGTCGCGCTGGGTGAGCTGGGTCGCGGGGGTGGCCTCGGCCCACGCCGCCTCGCCCGGGACGCCGTCCAGCTGGATGGTGCCGGTGAGCCGGGAGGCCGCGATGGACGACAGGGGCGCGGACGACGGGGAGGATGTGCCGGGCGCCTGGGCGGTCAGCCGGGTGGAGATCATGAGCGCGAGGACAACGGCAGCGGTCGGGGCGGAGAGGCGGCTCACCGAGGGAGAGCCTCCGGGGCGGGGGTCAGCGATATTGGATGAGTCGACCACTGTAGAATACCCTACGGCGCGCCCGGGCGAGGGTTCACCGTGCGGAGGATGCGGGTGGCGGGGGGCATGTAGCCCGGCCATCTTTTCGGACCGCTCCTGTCATCCCGAGAAGCGGAGCGATGAGGGATCTTGCTGGGCCGAGTTCGACCCCCGGGTGAGAAGATCCCTCGCTCCGCTCGGGATGACAGTGCGGGCGCTCGGGATGACAATGACAGTTCAATACCTGGGGATCTCATGGGCGATCAGAGTGGAAAATTTCTCGGCGCCGTATCCACGATCTCGGCGATCTTGCTCGCATGGATCGGCTACACCGCCACCAAGCAGCGAGACGCCCAGGACATCCAGGCGAAGAATTTGCAGGTTGCCCTCGACCGGACAGCCGAGGAGCGACAGCGCGTCGCGGGTGAGCGCGACGTCAATCTCAAGGTCTACGAGCTGGTCGTGGGCGCGCTGCAGGAGGGATCGCAGCGGCGTCAGGAGATCGCGCGCTCGCTGGTGTATGCCATGGTCACCGATTCCTCGCTGCAGCGGGGATTCCTCGAGGCACTGCGGGAGGAAGGCGTTCCCAGCGTCCAGCGCACGGTCGCCCGCGACCTCTCGTTCGACGATTCCACCCGGCAGGCCCGCGCCGCGGCGAGCGTCTTGCCCGCTGGACGAGGCGTGAACCGGGTGGACCTGTTCTGGTGCGAGAGCTCCGGCCACGCCGCCCAGGAGTTCGTGCAAGCGGTCAAAGGGCAGCTCGCGCGGGCTGGATTCGCCGACAACGGCGTGCGGGTCCGAGTGCTGCCCACGACGGTGAACGCGCGCCCCGGCTATCACGTGACCGGGTATCAGGTGCGGTTCGAGTCGGCCGAACAGGGCGACGCGGAGAAGATCCGCGGGGCGATGGGTAGCGCCCTTCCGGGTGCCGGTCCGGAGACGGTCGCGCTCCGCCTGACGACGTCCCCCACGCCCGGTTACATCAGCGCGTTCGCCTGCCCGTAGCCGGCACAGCGCTCCTACTTCACACTCGAAGTCTGACCCGCCTGCCGTCGGGCGGCGGCCACCAGACTGTCGGCGCGCCGGTTGCCCTCGCGGACGATCCCCGCGGCCTTCTCATCCGTCTGCTTGCGCAGGGCGTCGGCCGCGGGCTCGGCGGCGGCCTTGAGGATCGGATTGGCTACCCTGGCAGTCAGCGAGTCGGCCTGCTGATAGCCCTGGCGCTTCACGGTGGCCGCGAGCGACTCGGCCTGCTGGCGGATCGCCGCGGCGCGCTGCTCCGCTTCCTGCACCAGGCGCGCGGCCGCGGAGTCCACTTTCTGCGTGGCCGCCTGCTGGAGCGCCTGGGTCGCGCCCGCCTTCACCGACGAGGCCACGCTGCTCACGTCGGCCTTGACCGAGGGATTGGTCACCGTGCCGGCGATCTGGACGCCGAGGGGAATCTCGGGCGCGGTGTTGAGGTCGATTCCGGCCGTCCCCGCCTTCGACAGCAGACCGGCGATCGCCTGGTTGGCTCCCCCGCCCAGCAGTGCGCGCGGCACGCGCAGGCTCAAGGTGTACTGCAGCGACTGGTCGAGCCCGTTGGACCCGCTCACCTTCATCGTGGTCCCGCCCAGCTTCACGTCGAACGGCTCCACGGACAGCCGGCCGTCCCGGATCTGAAACGCCGCGCGGAGCGCCTGCAGCGTCGGATTGTTCAGGAACTGGAGCTTGGTCACGTCCACCACCTTCTCCAGCGCCGGAAAGTCTTTCAGCACCATCTGCGAGGTCTGGAGCGAGCCGCGCCCGCTGAGCGCGGGAAACAGGGGCATCATGTTCTTGCCGAGCGCGCCGTTCAGGTGCACATCGGTGGTCACGTTCCCAGCGGCGTACTTGGCGACCGGAGCCAGCATCTGCACGGTCGTGAACGCCTGGAATGCCGACGGGATGTTGACCTGGGTCATCTTGAGCCCGACGTCGAAGGTCGGCTTGGCCGGGTTGGTCGTCTCGTAAAACCCGGTCACCCCGATCTCGCCGCCCAGCGTGTTCATCCGGAAGTCCTCCAGCGTGACGCGCTGGTCCTTCACCCGGAGACGGCCGCGCGCGTTGGTCATCTTGAGCTTGTCGTACGTCAGCTCCGCCACGGTCGCGTCCAGGTCGAAGGCGACCTTCGGCGGCACCGGGATGATCTGCAGGTCGCCCTCGCCGGACCGCCATTCGTCCAAGTTGAACCGGGTGCTGCGTACGGTCGCGATCCCGCGGAGCGTGTCGCCCCGGAGCATGAAGCCGAGCAGGTTCTCGATCGAGCCCGACGCCTGAACGTCGCTGCTGCCGATCGCGCCCTTGAACGTCCGCAGCTCCGCGCGCTCGGGCGCCAGCCGGAGGGATGCCTCCTGGATCGCGAGGGGATGCGGCAGGCTCCTGCCTTTGACGGTGAGGTTGCCGATGTCCACCGTGCCGCTCGCGCCGACCTTGTCGTACTGTTTCTTGTCGATGAACGACATCCGGGTGCGCACCACCGCGTCCGCCGCGACGGTGCCGGCGAGCTGGTCGATCCCTTCGAGCTTGAGGGTGCGGCGGACGTCGGCGAGGTCGACCTTGCCCCGCACCCGTGCATCCACGTCGGGATCGGAGAGGGGTGTCCTGAGCACCAGGGTCGCGTCGACCGGATTGCGTCCGATCAGGAGGTGGAACTTCTGCAGCCGCACCACGGTGCTGTCGGCGCTGCCGCCGGGGTTGCTGAGCGAAAGGTCAACGAAGATGTCCCGCGCCGGCAGCGGGAGGTCGGGATACTGGAAGGCGGCGTTGTCGACCTTGGTATTGATCGCGAACGACGGGAAGGCGCGGTCGCCGTACTCGCCCTTGACCCGGCCGTTCACCGCGAAGGTCCCCGACGTCTTCACCTTGTCGAAGTCGTGGGCGTAGACGGCCGGCACCAGGGACAGGATGCTCAGGAACTTGGTGCTGGGAGCGTTGAACGTCAGATCGAGGCCCATGTTCTTCCCGGCCGTGTTCGCCGAGCCGGAGACGCCGACCTTGAGGTCGTTGAGCCGGAGCTCGGTGTCCTTGAGGGTATAGGACTTCCTGGCCAGGTCCGCCTGAAGGTCGGCGGTGAGGCCGAGCCGCACCCGGTTGAGGTAGGGGATGCCGGCGAAGGTGAGGCTCACCGTGTCCGCATCGGCGCGCGTCCGGATGAGGACGAGATTCTGGCTGAAATCGCCCGACAGCGACTGATCGAACCCCCTCAACGACGCCTTGAGCTTGGCCTGGCGGTTGTCGAAGGCCACGGCGGCATCCCTGATCTCGAAGCGCCTGAGGCTGATCGCGACCGGCTTGGCCTGCGCCTGGGGCGCTGCGGGCGCCGGAGTCTTCTTGGTGATGTCCCAGTTGGCGGTGCCGTCCTCGAGCGCGATCAGCGAGAGCCGCGGCTGGTCGAGCTCGACGGCCCGCACGACGACCGGCTTCCCGGCCACAACGCTCCCCAGCACGCTGGCCAGGTCGAGGACCACGCGGAGGTGGCGGACGGCGGCGAGGGTGTCGCCCTGGAACCGGCCCACGTTGGCTGCCGTGAGGTCGTCGAGCGTCAGGGTGAGATTGGGGAAGTCACGGAAGAAGGTGAGGCCGGCGTCCCGCCAGTCGATCCGTGCGTCGAGGCTCCGGTTCACCTCGGTCTTCACGCGTTCGGCGATCCGGTCGCGGAAGAGCAGCGGCAGGACAAGGAGCAGGACCAACACGAGCACGATCAGCGCCGCGGCCGCGGCCAGGATGCGGGTGGGTCGTTTCATTAATGGAAGGTAGTCTCGGTGGGCCGAAGTGACGACCGGGCTGGCGAGCCGGCGGCATGAGATGCGATCATCCACGAGAGCCGGCAGCAGTGGTGCCGTCGGAGGATACTATGAGCCGCACGTTTCATGGACCGATCGCCCGCGGACCCGTGCTGCGGGCGATGCTCGCCGCCGGGTTGGTCGCGGCGCTCGCCGGCTGCGGCGCGGGGTCGCGGGCGAGCTCGACCCCGGCGCCACGCTCGCGGGTGCGTCCGGTGGTGATCGCGGACAGCTTCCCGGCACCCGGTTGCGCCGGCCAGCCTGCCGCGCGCGGAGAGGTGTGGGTGGGACCGCGGCCGGCGGAGGGAGACACCTGCAACATCGTGATGCCGTCCGCCGAGATCATCGCGGCCATGTCGCGTCCTCGGCCCGGGCCGCCGACGCCGCCGCTCGCGCCGGAGGACACCGCGGCCGCCCCGGCACCAGCGCCGTGCGTCGGCAGCCCGAGCGTCTCGGTGATGATCTTTCCCTCGACCGCCGATTCCGCCGCGCCTCCGAGCCGGGTGATCTCCGGGCCGAACAGCGGCATCTGCAGCCCGCACGACCTCGCCCTCGGTCCCGGCGGCGAGCTGTTCGTCGCGGCCGGCGGCAACACCATCGCGGTACACGATCGGGAGGCGAGCGGCAACGCCACGCCCCGGCGCAGGCTCGCCGCCGGGACGTGGGGGTTCGCCCTCGGGCCCGACGGCTACCTCTACGCCGCCACCGCGGGCTCCGCCGAGACCGACTTGGGGTCGGTCAGCGTCTACGACGCGGGGGCGAGCGGCGACACGCTGCCGGTCCGCACGATCATGGGCCGGCGCACCCTGCTCAGCCGGCCACGGGGGATCGCCGTGGACCGTGACGGCCTCCTCTACGCTGCCGTGACCGAGCGCAACGCCATCGTGGTCCAGGCCCCCGACGCCGACGGCGAGCGTGCACCGCTCCGCGCGATCGCGGGCCCCGCGACGCGGCTGGCGAGTCCCGTGGCCGTGGCCCTCGACCGGCGCGGCAACCTCTACGTCGCGAACGGCGGTTTCGACGGCACGGACGACGATCGGCCGAGCGTCACGGTGTATGCGCCGGGCGCCGGTGGCGATGTGGCGCCGCTGCGCGTGCTCGAGGCAGGGCATCCGCGGGGGTATCCGGCGCCCTACCCTCCGCCGCCGGATCATCCGTGGCCCTATCGGCCGGTGGCTCTCGCGCTCGACGCGCACGATACGCTCTACGTCGCCGGCGAGAGCTCGGTGTTCGTGTATGCTCCGGGGGCGAGCGCGAAGGCAGCGCCCGTGCGGTGGTTGAGCGGCCCGGGCAGCGGCGTGTATGCCGCCCGCGCCGTCGCCCTCGACCGGCACGGGGCGATCTACGTCCTTCGCGACGAGGGAAAGACAGTGGCGGTCTACCCGCCCGGTGCCCGCGACAGCACCGGTCCGGTGCGCACGATCGTGGGGCCAGAGACCGGACTCGTCTCCCCATTCGCCCTGGCGATCGACCCCCACGATACGTTGTACGTCGCGACGGGCGACAGTGTCGCGCTGTTCGCCCCCTCGGCAACCGGCGACGCCCGGCCGGCCCGGAAGATCGGCGGGGGGCGGACCGGGTTGAGCGCGGCGATGGGCATCGCGCTCGACGAGGGGGGCCGCCTGCACATCGCCAACGGCCCGCTGCCGAAGGGGGAGGGTGCAATCCGCGTCTACCCGCCGCGCGCGTCGGGCCTCGCCGGACCGGTCCGGACGCTCACCGGCCCGGCCACGCGGCTCTCGCAGCCGACCGACGTCTCCTTCGACAGCCGCGGCGACCTGTACGTGGTGAGCGCGGGGCCGCAGGGCGCCGGCCTGGTCACGGTGTACGACTGCACGGCGCGCGGCAACACAGCGCCCTCGCGCGTGCTCACCGGGCCCACCACCTATCTTCGCCGCCCGATCCGCATGGCATTCGGCCGGGGCGACACGCTGTACGTGCTGAACGCCTTTACCTGGTGGAAGTACGGCACGGACTACGTGAGCGTGACCGTGTATGCCCCCGGCGCGAGCGGCGACGCGGCTCCGGTCCGCATCATCAACGTCACGCCCGGCCGCACGGGCGCGGGCCACCGGCTGGGCCTCAACTGGCCCGAGGACATCGCGGTTGGCGACGACGGCAGCGTCTACGTCTCGAACTACTGGCCGAATCCCGTGGTGGCGGTGTACCCGCCTGGCGCGGACGGCGACGCCGCGCCGGTGCGCGTGATCGGCGGTCGCGGCACGCAGGTCACCGGGCCCGGCGGGCTCGCGCTCGACGAGCAAGGCCGGCTCTACATGTCGAACGTTCCGGAGCCGGCCGGCTTCTCGCGCGCGCCGGCCGAATCGCGCCCTTCCCCTGTCCTCGCGATCGGTGGGGAGGGCCAAGGCCGATGAAGTGGAGGAGGGCGCCCCCCCTCGTATGCGCCCTCGTGGCGCTTGCGCCCATGCTGGCCGCGGATGGTCTGGCGGCGCAAGTGCCCCGCGCCGGCCAGGACTCATGCACGCGCGCGCCCCTCCCAGCGGGCACGCCCCCCCTGCCGCGCCCGAGCGGCATCGCCCTCGATCGACACGACACGCTCTACGTCTCGAGCTACGAGGACTCGAGCGTGAGCGTCTACGCCCCCGGCGCAACCGGCTACGCGACGCCGGTTCGCAGGCTCGGCGGACCCGGCGCGGGGTGGCCGGCTGCGTTGGGCGTCGCCGTCGGCACGCGCGGCGAGCTCTACGTGGCCAACGCTCCGGCACCCCCGGCGAGCTATGGCGCGGTGACCGTGTACCCGACCGGCGCCGGCGGCAACGCACCGCCCATCCGCACAATCCTCGGCACCGACAGCACGCTGCAGTATCCGCGTGGCATAGCCGTGGATGCGCGCGGCGCCGTATACGTGATGAGTTCCGGGACCGGGCCGGTGTTCGTCTATCCGCCGGGAGCGAGCGGGCACGCCGCTCCCAGCCGCCGCCTCGGCGAGCGGCCGATGACGTGGATGTCCATCTCGGGCTTCGCCCCGGACCGACCACCCCCTCGCGGGCGACCGGGGGAGGCCGCGGGCATCGCGATCGGCGCGGACGGCAGCGTGCTGATCGCCGCCACGGGCGCGCTGGTGGACAGCGGTGCCATCGCCGTCTACGACCCGGCGGGGGGCCACGCCGGCGCGCCGGCGCGACTGGTCATGGGCGCCGCCACCGGGCTGCGCCGGCCGGGGGGGATCGCGGTCGGGTCCGACGGGAGCATCTACGTCCCCAACAACACGCCGTTCATGGACACGGTGACGGTCTATGCCAGCACCGCGGAGGGAGACGCCAGGCCGATCCGCCGGATCGCGGGAAGCGCGACGGGCATCTACGCGCCGAGCGCCGTCACCCTCGACCGGCGCGGCTTTCTGTATGTCCTCAACGGCAGCGCGATCACCGTCTACGCCCCGGACGCGGAGGGGAACGCTGCGCCGGTGCGGACCATCGCCGGCGCGCACACGGGCCTCTTCTCGCCACAGGGGATCGCCGTGGACCGGCGGGGCTATATCTACGTCGCCAGCGACACGGCCGGCGCGGACCGGGAGCGCATCGGCCGGGTGCTGGTCTTCGCCCCGGGCGCAAGCGGCGACGCGGCGCCGGCTCGCACGATCACCGGACGGTCGACGCGGCTCAACTACGTGGTCGGACTGGCGCTCGACGGCGCGGAC
>JBBSHB010000101.1:0-10859 GCA_038253515.1 Gemmatimonadales bacterium
GATCCGCGTCCGTCGGCCGCACGAAGCTCGGACAGGCGTGCGTCCTCGTAGTCCCGCTCGAAGATCGCCTGGACCTCCGCCATGTCCTCGTCGAAGCTCCGCACGTAGAACGACCCCGGCAGCACGGTGTCGACCAGACTCTTGCTGATCTCCGACTTCCCCCCGCCGGAGACGGTGCACGGCTTGTGGCAGAACGCCCCCTCCGGCACCGTCCCGATCAGCCGCCAGCTCGGCGCCGCCCGGTGCTTGGCCATCCGGACCTTGTAGCCGCTCGGGTGGATGTAGATCCGGCCGGGCAAGAGCTTGAGGTGCTGCTCCGTGCCGTGACTCATCCAGGTGATGTCCTGCCGGGGGACGTCGATCACCATGTCCTCCGGCATGTAGTGGATCTCGGGATAGTTCACGTCGGTGGCATAGCCCGACTCGTGGAACTTCGCGCGCGGCCCCAGGAGCCCGCGCACCTCGGCGAAGCGGTGGCTGGCGCTCACGATTCTCACCAGGTCCGGCACGAAGCGGTCGCCCAGGTTGAAGGTCGGGAAGGCCAGCACCCCGCCCGCGTGCTCCTCCTCCGCCAGTCCGAACAGGTTCGCGCTGTAGCCGATCTGGGTCTTGATCTCCTTCTTGCAGTACCCGAAGTAGTTGTCGGCGAGTATGGTGACCATCACGCCCTGGGTCCCGCGCGAAGTGGCCTTGAACGGCCTGCCGTCGTTGTACAGCTCGCCCTCGTCGGCCCAGCACATGCCGGCGGCGCGCTCGGCCTCGCTGGCCCGGCTCAGGTGCGGCAGCCCGAGATCCTTCTTGCGGAGTCGCGTGAGGTGGGGGGCGAGGATCACGCAGCCGCTGTGGCCGGTCCAGCCGTCGACGTCGAGGGCGGCGTCGTTGGCCGGCAGGTAGGGATCGCCCGCATTGCCGAAAATGCTCTCCACGAAATCCAGATTTGACACCAGCCCGCCCGGCGCGAAGAAGCGAACCTCCATCCGCTTTTCCGGCGCGACCCTGGGGACCGCCGGACACACCAGCGGCCGCAGCAGCAGCGATACTACGGTCTCGACCGGATGTGACCAGCTCGCCGTGAAGGGCAGGCGCATGAGCTGGGCCGGGGGCCGCAGTGCCTCCTGCAGCAGCCGGAGGAACGCCCCGAGCGGCAGCCGTGTCTTGTCCGCGGGAATGGGGAGGCCACCCTCGGCCACGTGGAACACGCCCTGGGTGGTGCGGCGATCGTTGACCGGGTTGTGCAGCACGCCGTTGTCGAGGCGATAGCTCGATACCAGCTCGTTTTCCCAGGCGTTCGCGCCGATCGGCAGGGACAGCTCGCGGGCGAGCCCGTAATGATCGAGAATGAGCGTTTCGGCGGGCAGCCGGACGGGCTCGGGAAAGGCGGTGGCCGCCAGCAGCCCATCGACGTAGTCCTGGATCCGCCGGTCGGCAGGACAGAGGTGCTCGGAGAGCAGCCGGGTCTGCTCGCGATAGCGGGCGAAGAGGTCGCCCGCCAGCTGGAGCACGTCCTCGTCACCGGTGTCCGCCGGGATCTGGACGCCCATGGCCGCGAGCTTGAGCAGGATGGAGCTGACGGCGGCGTGCCGCTCCGGAAGCCAGACGGTGCCGTCGGGGCGGAGTCCCACTGCACGCTCTAGCTCCATGACTTGCCTCCAGCACGAGTCGGTTCGAGGGTCCGAATCAACGTCTCATCTGGCGATCCATCCGTCAACCGCGCCGGCGTTCTCGGGGCGGATAGGCTGGAGGGCTCATCCACGGCCCTGGGGGATGGGTCAGATTGTCCCCGTGCCTGGGGTCACATCATCTGCGGCCGGACCGCGGTATCATCCGCGCGAGTCGCCGCCCGAACGGGCGTCGAGGATTCGAGCACCAGCGCAGGAAAGGGAAGCCGTTATGTCCATACCAAGACTCATAGCCGCCGCCGGTGGACTGGCGGTCGCTTTCGCGGCCGCCCCGATGAGCGCGCTGCATGCGCAGGCCACGCCGAGGCAGGACACGCCAACCAATCGGTCGTGGGGCGCACCGACAGTCGCCAGGCCGCAAGCGGGCCTCGAGGTGAGGGCGGACAGCGCCTTCATTCGGGAGGCTGGCGCCGGCAACCTCCTGGAGATACGCCTGGGTAACCTGGCGGAACGGAAGGCCACCAGCCCTGCGGTGAAGCAGTTCGGGCAGCGGATGGTCACAGATCACACCACAATGGGGAACCAATGGGGCACGCTCGTCGCCGCCAACCGCCTGCCGCCAGCGAGCCTGGACCAGGCACAGGAGCAGCAGGTGAGTGGGTTGGAGAGGCTGTCCGGCCCGGAGTTCGACCGGGCCTACATGACCGCCATGATCCAGGACCACCAGCGCGATGTGGAGACCTTCCAGAGCCTGGGGCCCTCCGCCCATTCCGCCGAGGTGCGGCAGCTGGCCGCCAACGGACTGGCGACCATCCAGCAGCACTTGACCATGGCCACGCAGGTCGGAAGCACGGTCGGCGCCGGCACCAACGTCGTCGTGGCCCCCCGGAATCCGCCGGTCACGGGTCAGAACGGCCAGGTCGCTCCGCAACGAGTCCAGGGCGGCTCGGATGAGCTCAAGGCGGATCGGAAGATCGTCACGGATCGGGAGATCGTCGAGGAGGTAGGGGCGGACAATACGTTGGAAGTGCGCCTCGGCCAGACGGCGCAGCGAAAGGCCAGCAACTCCGCGGTGAAGCGGTTTGCGGAGCGAATGGTCGACGACTTCACCAGGTGGCAGGATCGGTGGACCGGGATGGCGTCGAGAAACGGCATGCCGTTGAAGCCCGGCATGGGCCGCCTGCATCAGCAGAAGCTGGAACCGGTGCAGAAGCAGCGGTCCGGCGCGGAGTTCGATCGGATCTATATGACGACCGTGATCCAACATCTCCAGTACATCGAGCATTACTTCCAGAATGCAGGCAAGTCCGCTCGTTCAGCTCCGGTCCAAAGGCTGGTCGCGGACCAGCTTGCGGCGGTGCGCCAGAACCTGGCACAGGCCAGACGGATCGGCGATCAAGTGAAGGCCGACACCGGTCGTGAGCGGAACGTCTCGGCCAAGAAGTAACTCGAGGCGGACCGGCCAGGAGTGAGAACGCCCAGGGTGCAGAGCCCTGGGCGTTCTGGTCTAGAGGTGGGTGAGGGCGCGCTTCAACGCGTCTTCGAAGTCCTGCTTTCCACCAAAGCCGGTGTAAATCACCCTGCCCTTGGCGTCGATGATCACGACGTATGAGGTACCGGGGACCTTATAGGCCTTGAGGCTGGTCTTGCCCTCGTCCCAGAGCGGTCGGTACGGGGGCTTCTCCGTCTCCAGATACCGACGCACCCGCGCAGGGGTCTGGTTGGTGGTGACGTTCATCCCCAGGAATTCGACCTTGTCGCCGTAGCGCGCGGCCGCCGCCTTCACGGCAGGGAGCAGCTCCGCGCAGTTGGTACACCAGGTCGCCCAGAACTCCAGGAAGACTGGCTTCTTTCCGATCCACCGACCCAGGTCGACGGCGTTCCCATCGAGATCATGCACGGTGACGATCGGCGCACTGTCGCCGACGGCGATGCCCGTTTGCGCGCTCGCCGGCCCCGCGGAGAGGAGCCCCGTCATGACCAGGACCAGCGCGACTCCGGTGGCACCCGGCCGATGTTTGGTCATAGACCTCTCCCGTTGGAGAATCCCCCTGAAGGAAACCTAATGCTGCACAGCGAGCCGGGGCGGAGCGAACACGGTGCCCGGCTGGAACGTGAGAGGGCCCGGCTCATCTCCGCCGCCCCCGCTTCCAGACCCACGGCGAAGAGGTGCTGTTCCTCGAGATCATGCTGGGCTATCAGCATCGCGGCGTCGAGCGGCTGCTGGAGACCTCGAGTGCCGATCGCGCCGTAATCTATCGCGGGCGACACGGTGGTGGGGCACGGGGCCGCATACTGCGGCGCCATCGAGGCGCTGGCCCGGAGCCGGAAGACGCCGAGGGCACAGGCGATCCGGGCATCGCACTGGAGGTGGAACGGCTGGCCAATCACATCGGCGACCTCGCCGGATGCGGGGGGAGTTCCTCAACCTCCGCATGACCATTTCGGGAAACCGCTACTGCCGAGCGCTCCTCCGTCCGGGGGGAGTCCTCTTCGATGTCCCACCGTCGGTGGTGTCGGAGGCGCGGGCGCGGCTGGAGCAGTTGAAGGCGGAGCTCGAGCCGGCCGCGCGGCTGCTGCTGGAGAGCCCCTCGGTGCTCGGCCGTCTCGAAGGCGTCGGCGGTGTTTCAAAGGAGAAGTGCCTCGAGCTCGGCTTCGTGGGTATCGTGGCGACGGGGTGCTGCGGCTCCTCGGGCGGATCGAGGGTGGCTAGGGGGGTTCCGCTCTGTCATCCCGAGCGCCGCGCCTGTCATCCCGAGGAGCGGAGCGACGAGGGATCTTGCTCGCGAATGTCCGGGACCACCGAGCAAGATCCCTCGCTCCGCTCGGGATGACAGGCGCGGCGATACGGAAAGGTGAATCTCCGTTATGGGTTCGGATCCGAGACTATGTGCATGTCGACTACCTCCTCCAGCACTCTCGGACCCAGGCGGAGCACCGGGCCGGGTCGAGCTAAGCTCCACCCCGCGCTAGCACCTTGCCCTTTGGGGCCTATCGGCTTATACTGTTGCATCGGTGCGCGAGTGCGCAGCCGATATCGGACGTGATCAGGCAGGGGCTGGCGTCACCGCCGGCCCCTTTTTTCATGCTTGAAAGGTTGTCGTTCCTGGCGCACTGCTGCGCCGCGGCAACCGAGCCCCGCGTGGAGGCGGAATCCACGTGAACCGTAGTCGGCCGTGCGGCATGTCCCCACTCCGATTACACCAGGTACAAGGAGTAGGAAATGGCACGCACTACCGGAACGGTCAAGTGGTTCAACGACGCTAAGGGCTTCGGCTTCATCACGCCCGAGGACGGTCAGAAGGACTGCTTCGTCCATCATTCGGCGATCCAGGCTCAGGGCTTCAAGAGCCTGGCCGAGGGTGAGCGGGTCGAGTTCGATGTCGTGCAGGGCCAGAAGGGCCCCGCGGCGGAGAACGTCGTTAAGCTGCAGTAGCCCGGAACCGCGATTCGCGGTAACGGCCGGCTCGCCTCAGGCGAGCCGGCCGTTTTGTTGCCGCGCTACGGCGTCACCGTTCCCACCGGCCTGGGAGACATCCCCGTATGCTGGGCCGCGAACGCCCAGATATCCGCCCACTCGGTGATCCGCCGGTCCAGCGGCCGGTATCCGTGGCTCCCCTGCGCCTCCACCCGGAGGAGGGCGGGGTTCCCGCAACCGGCCGCCGCCGTCTGCGCCGCCTGGAGCGCGGCTGTGAACTTGTAGGAGTGGCTGGGCACCACGCGGTCGTCGTGATCGGCCGTCGTCACCAGGGTCGCGGGATAGCAGACGCCCGGCTTGATGTTGTGGAGCGGTGAGTACTTCCGCAGATACTGGAAGCCCACGGGGTCGGCGGCCGAGCCGTACTCGGTGGTCCACGCATTGCCGCCGGTGAACTGGTGGAAGCGCAGCATGTCCATCACGCCCACCTGCGGCACCGCCGCCGCGAAGAGCTCCGGGCGCTGGGTCATCACCGCGCCGACCAGGAGCCCGCCGTTCGAGCCGCCGTTGATGGCCAGCCTGCGCGGCGAAGTGTATTTCTCGCTCACCAGGTACTCGGCCGCCGCGATGAAGTCATCGAACACGTTCTGCTTCCGCTGGAACATCCCCGCCCGGTGCCAGCGCTCCCCGTATTCGCCGCCACCCCGGATGTTCGGCACCGCGTAGACGCCGCCCTGTTCCACCCACGCGATCACCGCCGGGCTGAAGGACGGGGTGACGCTCGCCGAAAAACCGCCGTAGCCATAGAGCATCGTCGGGTTCTCGCCGTTCTTCACCAGGTCGCGCCGGTGGGTGACCAGGAGCGGCACGCGGGTGCCGTCCTTGCTGGAATAGAAGAGGCGCTCGGTCTCGAACCGCTCGGGATCGAAGGTGAGCGTAGGCGGCTCGAACGGCCGGCTCTTCCCGGTCTTCGCGTCGTAGAGGAACACCGTGCTCGGCGTGAGCGGCGCGGTATAGCTGTAGAGGAGCTCGGGGCGGTCGAAGCGTCCGAGAAGCCCGCTCGCGCTGCCGAACCCCGGCATCGGCACCTCCCGCTTGAGCGCTCCCGCGAGCGAGTAGAGCCGGACGACCGAAGCCACATCCCGAAGTGAGAGCACGGCCAGCTTTCCCGCCACCAGCGAGGCGCTCTCGATCGGCATCTCGCCCGCGGCCACCACGGTGGTCCAGCTCTTGGGATCGAGGGTCCCGACCGGTACCGAAACGATTCTGCGGTTGGGCGTGTCCTTGTCGGTCTGGAGGTACAGCCGCCCGCGGACGACCCCGAGGGGCCCGTAGTTGGCGTCCTGCCCAGTGACCACCGGGCGGATCGCCGCGTGGAGATTCGGCCTGGCGGGATTGCCGAGATCAGCGAGGTAGAGCTCGTTCTTGTCGGTTCCCTTCGAGGTGAAGACCAGGAGGAACCGTCCGGTCTCGTCGGTTCCGCCGCCCACGAACCAGGTCGGGTGATCGGGGCGCTCGTAGATCTTGAGATCCGCCGACTGCGGCGTGCCGAGCTGGTGGTAATAGAGGGCCTGATGCTCGAGCTTGGCCTTCAGCTCCTCACCCGGTGGCGGCGCGGGGAAGCGGGCATAGAAGAAGCCCTTGTCGTCCCGGGTCCAGGACACGTCGGTGAACCTCGCCCAGCGGATGGTGTCGGCCGTGTTCTTCCCCGTCGCGAGGTCTCGCACGTGGAAGGTCATCCAGTCGGCACCGCCCTCGCTCAGGCCGTACGTCACGAAGCGGCCTTTGGGCGACGGTGCGAAGGCGGAGAGCTGCACCGAACCATCGGGCGACAGCTCGTTCGGGTCGATCACCACCCGCGCGGCCCCATCGAGCGTCGGACGCGAGTACCACACGTTCTGTCGCTGGAGCCCGGAGTTCCGGGTGTAGAACCAGCGGCCTCCTTGCCAGAACGGCACGCCGGTGCGGGGGAAGTTGAACAGCGCGGTGAGGCGAGCCTTCAATACGTCGCGCCAGGGCAGGGCGGCCAGGTAGGGCATCGTCACCGCGTTCTGGGTTTTCACCCAAGCGGCGACATCGGCGCTGTCGATCGACTCCAGCCATCGGTACGGGTCGGCGATCCTGGTGCCGTGGAAGTCCTCGACGGTGTCGACGGTGCGGGTCGGCGGGTAGTGCAGAGGCGCCGGCTGCTGGGCGGCGGCGGCGGCCAGCGGGGTGAGCAGTGCGGCGGCGAGAGCGAGGCAGCGAATCGCGGCTCGGCGGCGGGTGGGCGGCATCGGCACCTCATGGTCGGGCATCGAGCGGCGCAGCGAGCGAAGCTGGGGGCCGCCTAGCATAGCGCGCGAGTTCATGAGCGTCAACTTCGACCCAGGTTTCCGGTGTCACGGGAGCACGCTCTCCACCAGGGCGCGGAACCGATCCCCCAGACCCACCGACAGCGACTCGGGTGGCGGCTGCCGGACGAGCCGCAGCGGCCCTCGGTTCCGCACGACTTCGGCATCCGGAGCGCTGCCCTGTCATCCCGAGCGGAGCGAGGGATCTTCTCACCCGGGTTCGACCTCCGCCCAGCAAGATCCCTCGTCGCTCCGCTCCTCGGGATGACAGTCTGAAGTCTGCCCGTGGGACGCCGGGCGTAGCCCATCGCGCGCGGTGATCCCGCCAACGCCACGGCGCGCGTATGAACCGTGTGACCCGCCGGCTATTCCCCTCCCTCGACGCCGGACGTACACTGGGACCATGCCCGACACTCCTCAGTTCCGTCCCACAACCGAAAGCGCGCGCCAGCTTCCGCCGAGGCTCGGGCCGGTCTCCACCCGGGGTGATGTCCGCGTCCCATGAACCGCCGCCTCCCGCGCCCTCGCCCCGTGTCCCGACTCCGCCTGCTGCCGACGCTGTTCGTCGCCATCTTCGGGGCGTTCTTCCTCTTCCCCGCCCTCAACCTCCTGCTCACCGACTGGTGGTGGTTCCGCGAGATCGGCTACCAGGTCGTCTTCACCCGGGAGCTGATCACCAAGTGGCTGCTCTTCCTGGCCGGCGGTGGTTTGACCGCCGGCGTGCTCTACTTGAATCTGCGGGCGGCGCAGCGGGGTCTCGTTCCCGACCCGATCGTGCTCAAATTCGGGCAATCGGCGCCGCGGGTGAACATTACGGCGGTGCTCGGCCGCCTGAGTCTCCCGGTCTCGATCGCCTTTGGCCTCCTGGCCGGCCTGGCGCTCACCTCGGCCTGGGAGGCGACGCTCGAGCTGATCTACCGAACGACGTTCGGCACGGCGGATCCGATCTTCTCGCGCGACATCGGGTTCTACGTCTTCACCCTGCCCGCCCTGGCCACCGCGATGGGCTGGCTGACCACCCTCGCCGTCATCTGTCTCCTCCTGCTCGTTCCCCTCTACTGGCTGCGCGGCGACGTGGTGCCGGGCCCAGGGTGGCTCCGGATCGAGCCGACCGCGGGGTTGCACCTGGCGATCGTGCTGGCGGTGCTCTTCCTCCTGACGGCCCTCCGCCTCTGGCTGGTGACGATCCCCAGCCTCCTCTATTCGACGACCGGCCCGCTGGTCGGCGCCAGCTACACCGATCTGCATGCCCGCCTGCCGGCCCTGCGGCTCTCGGCCGTGGTGGCGCTCCTGGCGGCCGTCGCCGTCCTGATCGGCGGCATGCGGCGGCAGCTGGCCCGCTACGGACTGCTGGCCGTCGGGAGCTATCTGGTGGTGGGGCTCGTCGGGCGCGGGCTCTTTCCGCAGGTGATGCAGAAGTTCCTGGTGGCGCCGACCGAGCTCACCCGGGAGACCCCGTACCTCAAGCATCACATCGTCGCCACTCGCCGGGCGTGGGGGCTCGACAGCGTAGATACCCGCGAGCTGAACGGTGAGGCCACGCTCACGCCGGCCGACATACGGGCCAACGCGCCGACCATCGAGAATGTGCGGCTGTGGGACCGGGAGCCGCTGCTGCTGACTTTCGGGCAGCTTCAGGAGATCCGCACGTACTACGATTTCGTCTCGGTCGACGACGACCGCTACTGGATCGATGGAAAATACCGCCAGGTGCTGCTCTCGCCCCGGGAGCTCAACCCCGCGTCGCTGCCCACCCGCACGTTCATCAACGAGCACCTGACGTTCACCCACGGGATGGGGCTCACCCTCGGCCCGGTCAACCAGGTGACCAGCGAGGGCCTGCCGGTGCTGTTCGTGAAGGACCTGCCGCCGGTCTCCACCGTATCGCTGCGCGTCACCCGTCCCCAGATCTATTATGGCGAGCTCGCCAACGACTTCGTCTTCGTGAACACGCGGCAGCGCGAGTTCGATCACCCGTCCGGCGAGGCGAACGTCTACGCGGTATATCGGGGGACCGGCGGCGTCCGGGTCGGAAACGTCCTCCGCCGGCTCTTGCTCGCTGCCCGATTCGGCTCCTCCAAGATCCTGTTCTCCGGCGACATCACCAACGAAAGCCGGATGCTCTACTACCGTACCATCACGGAGCGCGCGCGGACGGCGCTGCCGTTCCTCCGGTTCGATCGCGACCCCTACCTCGTGATCGCGGCCGACGGCACCCTCAAGTGGATGATGGACGCCTATACCTTCACCGACCGGTATCCCTACGCCGAGCCGCTCCGCGACGGCACGACCTACATGCGGAACAGCGTCAAGCTCGTCATCGATGCGTACGATGGGTCGCTGACCGCCTACGTCAGCGCCCCCACCGATCCGTTGATCCGCACCTGGTCGCGCATCTTCCCGGGGATCTTCGCCCCGCTGGACAGCATGCCGGCCGACCTCCGCGCACACCTCCGGTACCCGGACGAGATCTACCGGATCCAGACCAGCCTCTACACCACCTACCACATGGACGAGCCGGAGGACTTCTACCACCGGGAAGACCAGTGGCAGATCCCCGTCGTCGCCGAGGCCCAGGAGTCGGTGCCGTTCATGCGGCACATCATCATGCGCCTGCCGGAAGAAAAAGAGGCCGAGTTCATCTACATGGTGCCGTTCACGCCGCGGGGGAAGGACAACCTGGCGGCCTGGATGGTGGCGCGGAACGACGGCAAGGCCTACGGCCGGCTTCGGGTGTACCGGCTGTCCCGGCAGAGCCTGGTGTATGGCCCGCAGCAGATCGAGAACCGGATCAACCAGGACACCGAGATCTCCCGCCAGATCTCGCTGTGGGACCAGCGCGGCTCCAAGGTGATCCGGGGCGATCTGCTGGTGATCCCGATCGAGGCGTCGCTGCTCTACGTCCAGCCCCTCTACCTGCAGGCGGAAGGGGGTCGGATCCCCGAGCTCAAGAGGGTCGTCGTCGCCTACCAGAATCGGGTGGTGATGCAGGAGACGCTGGACGGCTCGCTCGCCGAGCTCTTCGGCGGCTCCGGCCGGCCGCAGACTCAGCCGGAACCGGGCGTGGCGGCGGGCGCGGCGACCGACACCGGGTTCACGGCACTCGTGACCGAAGCCCGGCGGCGGTACGAGGCCGCGCTGCAGGCGCAGCGGGAGATCGACTGGGCTCGCTACGGGGAGGAGTTCCGGCGGCTCGGCGAGCTGCTCGAGCGGCTGGGGAAGGAAGCACCGAAACCCGGACGGTAGGACTGCGCCTGGTCGCCTTTCTCGCACTCCGATATCCTTCCATAGGCTTCGTCTCAGATCCTCGACATGGCGTCCGTCCAAGAACGTCTCGCGCAGGCTCTCGCCGATCGGTACCGCACCGCCACCGTCTACCTCGCGCACGACCTCAGGCACGACCGTCACGTCGCCCTCAAGATCGTCCACCCGGAGCTCGCCGTCTCGGTAGGAGCCGAACGGTTCCTCCGGGAGATCCGCTTCATCGCC